>JAUXZG010000064.1 GCA_030694005.1 Desulfobaccales bacterium
CCCCCCCCCCACACCCCCCCCCCACCCCGTGTAAGTTTAGGCGGTTGAGGCTGGGGCCGTAGGCCCCAGCCTCAACCGCCTAAAAATAAACTTAAGGGTTTGGGGGTGGGGGATTGGGGGAGGATTGTAAGGGGCCCACCGGCCCTTAGCCCCCTCCCCCAAATTTCCATAGCCTTAAAAGGAGAACATGATGAGACGGTGGGTGGTGGTGATGGTGGTGGTTTTGCTTCTAGGGGGAGGTGCCAAATTATCTGCCGCCTCCGCTGATAAAGTCAAAGAAGCTTCAGAACGGGCGGCCAAGGACTATGTAAATCACGGGCTTATTCTGGCTGGTGAAGGGCAAAATGAAGACGCGGCCAAATCTTTCCGGCAGGCCCTGGCCATCATGCCGCAGTGGGCCGAAGCTCACAGTCTTTTAGGGAGCGCCCTGGCCCAAACCGGGAACTTTCGGGAGGCCGAAGAGGAGCTGCGCAAGGCCGTTACTTTAAAACCGGATTACGCTGAAGGCTGGTATTATCTGGGGCAGTTTTTAATGGACCGGGGCAAGGAACCGGAAGCCCAGGAAGCCTTCCGTAAGGCCAAGCAGTACCAACGCTGAAGCCGGGCTAGAGGGTAAGGAAAACCACCAGTCGATTTTTGCGGTCCGGGGTGCGATAGTAGATGAGACTGTCGGCCATTTGCTGAACCCGCCTCAGAGGAGGAGTGCCTTCGGCGGAACTGGTGCCCTGGGGGGTCGTGGGCTTATCGGGCTGGAGGGGATTATGGGGGGCGGCATCATCTTCGAAGATCAACCGCAATCGGGGGCCTTTCTCCTCCAAAACCACGGTGATGGACCCCGGTTGTTCGGGGCGGTAGGCGTGGGTGACCAGGTGCCGGAAGATCTCTCCGGTCACCCCCTTTAGGCTGGCCTGGCGGGAGGCCGATAATCCTCGCTCCTGGGCCCACTTGCCCACGAATTCCAGAAGTAGCTTCAGATTTTCCTGGCGATTGCTCAGAGTCAGTCGGGATGACATGGTCGTTTCAGCTTGTTGTGTGGGGGGAGGGCCAGGGGTTTAAAAAGCGGTCAGCAGTCAGCTATCAGCCTTCAGCCGGATAAACCATAAATACCTATAGTATCCAATGAGAAACTGCGCCGGTAATTATGGATGTCGGGCCCAACTCTCTGATTTTGCTGAAAGCTGATCGCTGAAAGCTTGCTCATTAGCCTCCTCCCCCAATTTCCATTCCTTTAACTCCCCTGCACCTTCGGTTGTTGCAGGTAGCGATCCCGTTCGCTGAAGATGCAGCCGCAGTATTGTTGTTTATAGAGGCGCATCTCTTTGGTTTTGGCCCGGCCCCGGGCCCAGCCCTTACGGAAATCCTCGTAATAGAAAGGCACCCCCACCTCCTGAACCACCCTTTCCCCCAACTGCTTGATAAGCTCATGGTTTTGGTATTTACTTTGTAGCAGGGTGGAGGTGAAGGCGTCGAACTTGCCTCTTTTGGCAACCTTGGCGGTGACGGTGAGGCGTTGGTAATAGCAGAAAGAACACCGGTCCTTCTCCCGAAAGACAATAGCCCGGAAGAAATCTTCCAGGTCATAGCGTCGGTCCCAGATCATGGGCAGACCGATGCGACCGGCAAAGTCCTGCAGGGTGGCCATCCGCCGGGCAAACTCCTGATAGGGGTGGATGTTGGGGTTAAAGAAAAAGCCGCGCACCTTGTGGCCTTTCAAGAGTAAAGCTTCCACCGGATAGATGGCGCAGGGCGCGCAGCAGATGTGGAGCAAAACTTTCATGAGCGGCCGCGATATCCCATGACCCGTTTGACCGTCTGTCCCAGTTCGCCGATATTGGTCACCACGGTGACTCCGGCCTGGGTCAGGGCGGCGATTTTGTCCGCGGCTTTGCCGCTGCCTCCGGAGATGATGGCTCCGGCATGGCCCATGCGCTTGCCAGCCGGCGCGGTCTGTCCGGCAATGAAGCCCACCACCGGCTTTAAGACCTGGCGGGCGATGAAGGCCGCGGCCCCCTCCTCGGCGGTGCCGCCGATCTCGCCGATGAGCACCACCCCCTCGGTGGCGGGGTCAGCCTCGAAGAGCCTGAGCATGTCGATGAAATCAGTGCCGATGAGGGGGTCGCCGCCGATGCCCACGCAGGTGGACTGCCCAATGCCCAGAAGGGTCATCTGGTGCACCGCCTCGTAAGTAAGGGTGCCGCTTCTGGACACCAGGCCCATGGGGCCGGGCTTATGGATATGGCCCGGC
Source organism: Desulfobaccales bacterium (assembly GCA_030694005.1). GTDB lineage: Bacteria > Desulfobacterota > Desulfobaccia > Desulfobaccales > 0-14-0-80-60-11 > JAUXZG01. The sequence goes on from JAUXZG010000064.1 coordinate 2,246, forward strand.
ATGATGCCCACCTTGGCCTGACCCGGGGAAATGATGCCCGGGCAGTTGGGGCCGATGAGACGGCAGTCCGTGTTTTTAAGGGCCGCCATGACCTTTACCATGTCCAGGGTGGGGATGCCTTCGGTGATGCACACCGCCACCTTGATTCCGGCGGCCGCGGCCTCCAGGATGGCGTCCGCGGCAAAGGCCGGGGGCACAAAAATGAGGGAGGTGTTGGCCCCCTGTTCCTTTACCGCCTGGGCCACGGTGTTGAACACCGGGATGTCGTCTATCATCTGCCCGCCCTTGCCCGGGGTCACCCCGGCCACCACCTTGGTGCCGTAAGCGGCGCACGCCCGGGCATGGAAGGACCCTTCCTTGCCGGTGATGCCCTGCACCACCAGCCGGGTGTTGTTGTCAACCAGAACGCTCATGTTTCCCCTTTCGCTAGCCAGCTTTGGAAAAGGCAAGCCCTCCATGTTTGTCACCCTGAGCCGCAGGCGAAGGGTCTAGATTCTTCGCCGCCTTTGGCGGCTCAGAATGACATGAAAAGCTCTGATTGTTTTAATAACGCTATTTTTCAACCGCCAACTAGACTGTCTTGATTGTCAAACAACTTGGGATGATTATAGTCTTTAAGAAATTCGTTGATCCTTTTTTCCGCTATTTTGACATAACTTGCTTCGATTTCGTAGCCCACATAGTGGCGCCCGGCCTTGAGCGCGGCAATGGCGGTCTGCCCACTCCCCATGAAGGGGTCCAGCACCACTTCCCCGGCAAAAGTGTAGAGCTGGATCAATCTATAGGGCAGTTCCACGGGAAACGGGGCCGGATGCCCCACCTGGCGGGCCCGCTCCGCGGCAAAGGTCCAGACGCTCTTGGTATATTCCAGAAATTCCTCTTTAGAAATAGTGTTTTCCCGCTTGACTAAATTTTTCCGGGAAAAAGTGCCTTTGGAAAAAACCAAAATATATTCATGCACGTCCCGTAAAGTGGGGTTGGCCGCGGAGAGCCAGCTGCCCCAGGCGGTGGAGGGGCTGGCGCTGGCCGCCTTGTTCCAGATGATCTCGCCTCGCATCAGGAAGCCCAAGTCCAGCATATCCTTAATTATAAACGCATGGAGAGGGATATACGGCTTCCGGCCCAGGTTGGCGATGTTGATGCATACCCGGCCCCCCGGCACCATCACCCGATAAACTTCTTTCCAGGCTCTTCTTAAAAAGCCTAGATATTCCTCCAGGGTAAAATCCGCATCATACTCTTTGCCCACATTGTAAGGCGGCGAGGTTACCATCAGGTGGACGCTGTCGTCGGGAAGCTCCGCCATCTTTTCGGAAGATTTACAAAATATTTTATCCAAATATTGTGGCTCAATGAGGTTTTCTAGAAATTTGACCTTTTCTTCGGTTGGCAGCCCTTCATATAATTTGCCGGCATAAAAAGGCGTAGAATCATGACCGATCCTGCCCGGCGAACCGAAAGGGCTGGTTTTTGTTCCTATCTTTTTCTGCTTTATCTTCATATTAACCAGTTAGGGTGAGACCGCCCACCCTACTCCTTAAATAATCCTTGAGAACCTAACGTCCGGGTCCCTGGGGGGGCCACAGGGGCAAGCCCTGGTTATCCCTGAGTTTCAGCACCTGCCCGCCTTTTTTCAATTCCGCCGCGACGATCACGGGTCCCTGGCGCCGGGTGACCCTGGAGCCCCTGACCTCCAGTTTATCTCCGGCAGCAATTTTCATCTTTTGCTGGTCCAGATAGGCAGCCGGGCCCACCACCACGGTTAAAGTTTCCTTGTCGGTTTTTAGTAAGAGGTGCACCCCGGCGGCCATGCCCGCCATCTGGTCCACCCTGACCACTTCACCACTTATGGTCTCCACGGTTTTGGGGTCATACATCTGTCCGCCGCGGCCCCCCATCATGCCCCCGCCCTTTCCCGGGTCCGGCATGGCTTGCTGGGCCCAGGCCGGTACGGCAAAAATAAGACAGAGTATGCCCATAATTCCCAGTACGTTACCAAATTTTCTCATAATGCGGTTAGCCTCCCTTCAAGATCTGCAATGGCCGCGGCCTGCGCCTTTCCGGCTATTTTGAGCCTCTCTAAGCCCCCCAACTTCCCTTGGTTTCTTTCTCCCCAAGGCTGGCAACGGCTGTCTGGCCAATGCCCATCTCCACGGCCCCATGGCGCCCGCCGCCCCGGCCCCGCTCCCTTACTTCCGGAGTGACCAGAAAGGGGAAATAGATCAAGAGCACCGTGATAATCAAAAAGGCCAAGGCAATCCTGGCGCGCAGCCGGTGATTGGGGATCAACTTTTCAAACAGGCCCAGGATCATTTTCCAGTGGAGGATGAGGTGGATGGTGAGCAGGGTAAGGAGAATGAAGGCCAGGTACAGATGAATCTCCCCCCAATCATGCCGGTCCCACCCCAGCCAGGTTAACTCCACATTGCGGCCGTATTTGACCCAGGCCTGACGGCCCGGCAGCAAAACATACTTCATGAGGAAGCCCAGCCCGGCCATAGCCATGAGACATAGGAACATCAAGGCGTCAATGACGAAGTTGATCTTGGTCTTATCCATCGGTGCGTCTCTTAATGCTTAGGTATCGGGTTATTGGGGGAGGGAACTAAGGGCCAATGGCCCTTACCCTTACAAAAAACTCCCCCAACCCCCCCCCAACCCCTTAAGGGGGGGTAGTTGGTCTGGGCAGGCGGGGCTAAAAGCCCCGCCTGCCCAGACCCCATAAAGGGGGTTGGGAGGGGGGGTTGGGGGGAGGGCAGGGACCACTTACAAAAATGCCCCTGGCCCTCCCCCCCCACATCTGTCCCCCTTACTGCACCAGGGCCGCCACTTTTTGGGCGGCGTCCAGCATATCGGTGGCCACGGTGAAGGTAAGGCCGCTTTTTTCCAGGATTTCCCGGCCCAGTTCCACGTTGGTGCCTTCCAGGCGCACGATGATGGGGACCTTGACCTGCACGGTTTTCACCGCTTCCACCACCCCGTTGGCCAGGATATCGCAGCGCAGGATGCCGCCGAAGATATTGATGAGCACCCCTTTGACATGGGGGTCAGCCAGGATAATGCGAAAGCCGTTGGTCACCATTTCGGTTGAGGCCCCACCCCCCACATCCAGGAAGTTGGCGGGTTCGGCGCCCGCGGCCTTGATCAGGTCCATGGTGGCCATAGCCAGGCCGGCGCCGTTCACCATGGCCCCGATGTTGCCGGTCAAGCGGATATAGTTGAGATGGTGTTTGCGGGCCTCATGCTCCAGGGGGTCCATCTCCTCCGGATCTTCCAGGGCGGCCAGGTTATGGTGGCGGAACAAGGCGTTGTCGTCCAGGTTGATCTTGGCGTCCAGGGCCAGCATGGTCCCATTTTTGGTGACCACCAAGGGGTTGATCTCCGCCAGGGAAAAGTCCAGGGCGACAAACATTTTATAGAGGTTGTCGATGATGCTCACCGCCGGACGGAGCAGTTGGGGGCTTAAGCCTACCCCGAAAGCCAGGTTGCGGGCCTGAAAAGGCATCAGGCCGGCTACCGGGTCCACCGCCTCTTTGATGATCAGCTCCGGGGTGCGGGCCGCCACCTCTTCGATCTCCATGCCGCCGGCAGCGCTCATCATGATCACCGGCCGGGCCAGGGTGCGGTCCAAGACGATACCCAGATAAAGTTCCTGGGCGATCTGTTGGGCCTGTTCCACCAGAACCTTATTGACCACCCGCCCCTCCGGGCCCGTTTGGGGAGTAACCAGCGTCATGCCCAGGATCTGGTGGGCCACCTCTTCCACCTCCTCCGGGGTGGCCGCGGGCTTGATGCCGCCGCCTTTGCCCCTTCCTCCGGCGTGGATCTGGGCCTTGACCACAAAGGGGCCTTCGGTTAAGGCTTCGGCCACCTGCCGGGCCTCTTGAGAGTTGGCGGCCACATCCCCTGGGGGGACCGGCACATTAAATTTCTTAAGTAAATCTTTGCCTTGATATTCGTGAATCTTCATGAGAGTTCCTTTAAGCGATTTTCCCTAGGAGAAGATTAAACCAGAGAATGAGGATAATCAAAGGAAAATCGGGTAGTGTCCTAATTTGATTTATTGGGGGACTTGTGGAAAATATTCTTCCAAAAGGAGGGCGGAAAATATAGCGGCTGTTCCATGTTCGATGCGCTTAAATTGACCTGAGCCGGTATAAATCCAATGAACACCGTCTAAAATGAAAACCTTAAACGCGTAGCCCTGGGTATTTGTCGCCAGAGTTATTCCGTCTTCAAAGGCTCTGTCTTGGTTTCCCCCCGTAGATGAGAGAAATTTGGCTTCACCAATAACATACTTATTCCCAGATTTGGCCACCATATCGGGGCGCTTGGCTATCCCGACGCCCATTTCATTATTACAGAATCGCATAGCTTCTTTTTCAGTCGCATCAAGCATAACCACGCCTTTTATGGATCTTCTGAATGATCCAACGTCAACCCAACGGAATCTATCTTTCGCCCACATCGGAAATTGTTGCCCCCTTCTGGTATTAGCTTCCTTTGATTGTGTAATGCCCGAGATTATTCCTTCAAGTCCCATTTCATATAACCTTGAACAAATTCTTCTCACCGTTTGCGGGTTCCTTTCAATTGCTCCCCGGTCTTTCCTAAGAAAAGCAACATAAGAATCCTTATATGGAAACTTCTCTAAATCCAACAGTTTATTCAATAGGGCATTGTCATTACGGGCATCAAATGATTCGCGAATAGCATCAATTAATGCCTGATTTACATCTCTTTCTCCTTCTTCATGCGGATAGATTTCCTGAAGCCTATCCAGATAGTTGTGCTCTCTTACGAGGCGCAGTGTTCTTTCGGACCATTCGTTCATCTTTTTGTCCTTTCGTGAGTTCGATTAGCGTGTAATTAGTCAATCTTTTTGTGGCCAAATTGATTGCTTCATTTGAAGAATCTATTCCAATAAATCGCCTTTTTAATTCTTGGGCTGCAACTAGCGTGGTGCCAGAACCGGCAAAGGCATCTAGTACCCAATCGCCTTCATTAGATGATGCTCTGACAATCATTCGAAGCATATCAAGGTTTTTTCCGGTTGGGTAAATCGAATTCTGTGGATCTTTGAAAGTCCATATATCCTGCATCTTTACTCCATTTTTGGCTATCTCATTCGCATAAATAATCTTGCGCGGGTTTCCTGTAGATGACCATTCAATTAATTGGTTTCTATCTAGTTCCTCAAGGACATCAGGCGGGTAGCGCCAATGCCTGCCAGGTGGAGGAGATATATCCCGCCACTTCTTTCCCGTTGCCCCATTTATCGTTTCGCCAGGAGCATGTAGGGGGGTCGTAGTGTATTTTCTCCCATTACTAAAACGCGGGTCATCCTTAATGTTTATAGGCTGTCTTGGTTCATTCCAAATAAATTTTTGTCCCTTAGAATAGAAAAGAATCGTATCCTTTATATTGCCATATCCTTTTCGGGAGAAATTTTTGGGATTGCACTTTATTCGAGTGATGTCATTGATGAAATTCTTCTGACCAAAAATTTTGTCCATCAGACACTTTACATAGTGCCCCATTTTTGTATCAATATGAACATAAATAGAGCCGTCATCTGCCATTAAATCGCGGATAAGATTGAGTCTTTCTCCTAAGAATTTCAGGTAATCTTCACCCGTCAAAGTATCGTCATAAGCCAATTTGCCATTATTGACTCGACTGATGGTGGCAAACCGTTTATTGGAAACCGTAAACGTTTGATTTGTGCCATAGGGGGGGTCAATATAAACCAACCCAATTTTCCCGCCCATTCCTTTCTTTTTTGCAAGATAGACCAAAGCATCATAATTATCTGCATGGATTAATATATTATTCATGCTCCCTCCTAGTGTTCTTTTTAAGATCATGCACAATCGAAGCCCTGACCGCTTTCTCCGGTAAATCTATGGGAGGGATATGGAGAACTGCATAATACCGCCTTTTAGTGCTCCCCTCTATGAGCGATGACCAGGCATAACACTTATCGGCCTGGGGGTGCCCTTTGATGAGGAAAACAGATACTTTCCCGCTCCAGACAGTTTTCCCCCCGAACTTCTCTACGACAAGGACATCTTCCAGGAAAGACGCCGAGCAATGGTGCAACCGCTCTATGGCTTGTTTCAAATCTTCATCCATTGATAAACCCTGCACCAGAGGATTTTAGCAAATTCTTATACGGGAACCAGTTTAGTCCAATCCCAATTTCCGCCTTGAATCAAATCATCCATTACCGATGCTATCTCAGGGTCAAACCTAAAAACGTCTTCTCGCGGAAATCCAATAGGTTGAATCGCGCCTTCCCCCGCCAATAGCCGCTCAAGGTGAGCATCGTCTGTAATGTAAACCCCATGTTCAACCTCTTCCCACACGCGGCGAACCAAAGGTACACCCTTAAAAGCCCTGACAATCACTAAATCACCTCGCATGATGACCACCTCCCCGGTAAGATGGCCCAATTATATTCGGACTTTTATCAACCTCAAAAAAAAGTCTGCTTAAGGTATTTTTTTTCTTGACTTGGTATCGGGTATTGAAGTATAAGGTATTTATAGAGGGTATTTATAGAGGGAGGAAACGGTATGAACGAAAAAGAGACTGCCAAAAAAATGCTGCCGCCCTATGTACCTTATAGGACTCTGCTTAATTTTCTCGACAATTTGAAACAGGGGATACCCCAGAGGATTGACCGCAGCATAATACCTTTTAAGTCAATGTCGGGGACCCTTCAAGGGCAACTCATGCTCGCCCTGGAATACCTAAACTTGATAGCTGATAATGGGGACACATTGACAGGGCTATCGAATCTAGTTCATTCTGAGGGTACGCAAAGGGAGCAAGCTCTAAAGGATATTCTTATAGCCGCTTATCCATTCTTGTTCGAGGATGAATTGGAGCTTGACCGTGCAACTCAGCGCCAATTGGATGAACTCTTCGCGCAGGCTGGGGCGACGGGGGACACCCTGCGTAAATGTGTCGTTTTTTTTCTGAACGCAGCCAAAGGTGCCGGATTAAAATTGTCTCCTCATTTTAAAAAGGTTCGTGGTCCAAGGACGGGTGCAGCAAAATCAAGGAGGAAAGAGTCTCCAATACCAAAAACCAAAATAAGTTCTTCCGAGGAACTACCCCCCCCCCATAAAGAGCAACCGTCTCAGCAATTAGAGGGTGATTCCTGGGAAAACCGTTTGCTATCAAAATTCCCCACTTTCGATCCGGCATGGCCTGATGAAGTGAAAAGTAAATGGTTTGATGATTTTAAAGAATTGATGGCATTAAAGAAAAATTAATAAGGAGGGTGAGATCATGAGAAGAGCTTTGGTCCTTGTCAGCGTTGAATCGCCCTGGCAGGGACCGCAAAAAGCAAGCCCCATAGCCTCTGAGTCGTTGGCCCGATGCAAGGCTATGGGGCGTGGCGATTCTTTCATGGGGCGCGATTGGTTCCCTGGAGGCCCTTACAACCATCCCGGGCGGGGTTCGATCCCCCGGCGCTCCACTTTTTTAAAGATAGCAAGAAATCATTAAAAAATCAATAGGAGTTCTTAAAATGTATATTCTGAGGCAAGAAAAACAGGAAACGGCGATAGCGGCCCTGGTGGAAGGCACTTCGATCCGGTCAGTCGAACGCATGACCGGCGTTCACCGTGATACCATCATGCGCCTGATGTGCCGCGTGGGGCAAGGCTGCGCTAACCTGATGGACTCTTATATGCAAAACCTGAAATGCCAGAATGTCCAGGTGGACGAAATCTGGTGTTATGTCGGCAAAAAACAGCGTCACCTTAAAGATACCGACAATATAGAGGAACTCGGCGATCAGTGGGTGTTTGTGGCGCTTGATGCTGATAGCAAATTAATACCATCATTTTTAATCGGAAAACGGATAGCCCCCAATGCCCATGCCTTCATCACAGATTTATCAAAACGGCTTGATAACCGTATCCAATTAAGCAGCGATTCCCTTAAGGCTTATATAGAGTCTGTTGAATCAGCCTTTGGGGCAAATATAGATTATGGTCAGGTGGTAAAAGCGTATGAGGCGGAACCGATTGGCGCTGGTAGGTATTCGCCTCCGCGCGTGGTGAGCGCGGAGCGCAAGGTTATTATCGGAGCACCTAAAACCTCTAAGATTTCCACCTCCTATGTGGAGCGGCAAAACCTGACTATGCGTATGCAGATGCGCCGGTTCACCAGGCTTACCAATGCCTTTAGCAAGAAGCTGGAAAACCTCAAGGCTGCCGTGGCACTGCATTTTGCCCATTATAATTTTGTCAGGATTCATAGTTCGCTTCGAGTTACCCCAGCTATGGAAGCCGGGGTGACTAATCGCTTATGGTCAATTTCTGATCTTCTGCGGGAGGCAAATTAGGACACTACCGAAAATCGATGTGAGAAAAAGCTCCCGGCGCGGTTGGCGGGAAAAGCGAGAGAGAACGGAAACAGGAGGTTTCTGCGGGGCAATACTGTTTCCCCGAACCAAATCAGGTTTGGAGAAAGTGGGATGAGGATTGGGAGGGGCGGCAAGAGGGCAGGGCCCCTGGCCCCCCTTTAGAACTTTTATAGGACCAGGAGCAGGGTATGGGTCTGGCCGGTCTCTTTTTCCTGAAGCTGTAAACGCAGGGCCTGAGGCCGGCCGGCCTCTTGGGGAAAGAGGATGATGCCGGAGGCCAGCTCCCCCGGTTTAATGGGGGTGTTCTTCAGGTTGTGCCGGGCCAGGTCGTCGGCGATGGTGCGCGGCACTTCGGTGCCCCCGGCCGCGGTGCCCGCCCCCAAGATGCCCCCGGTGACAGCCCCGGCAACGGCCCCCCGCATGGCGTAATCACCGGCCCTCTGGCCGGCCACCACGCCGATGGCCGCGCCGATGAGGGCCCCGGTGGCCCCCCCGATGATGGCCCCTTTGGTAAAGCCGGCCACCCCTTCCTTAAGTCCACTGCCCCGGCTCACCCGATCATAGGCCTCTTGATCAGCCAGCACTGGGAAGAGCTCCTGATTCTGGTTGATGAGATAGGTTTGGGAAGGATCGATCATCAGGGTCTGAGAGCCGCGGTTGTCAAAACTTACCTGCACGGGAAGAAGCCCGGCCCGGATAATGTTGAAGCCGAAGGCAGCCTGGGCCTCCTTATCTGTATCCCAGGTGCGGGCGGCCACATAGGCCCCGGCCACCTCCTGCACATTGGCCTGGCTCTCCGGCAGCTTGAAGGGGGCTACCCGGGGTTCGTAGGTAGCGCAGCTTTGCAGGATGAGGGCCAGGCTCACCCACCAGATGAGGGCAATACGAGGCATTTGAGTCTCCTGGGTGGGGCCTGGTGAGGTGACCGTGGCCCACCCACTAAGTACATGATTTCAGAAACATGGTGACGTTTTAAACGCCCCCCTCACCCCAGCCCTCCCCCCCCGCAAGCGGGGGGAGAGGGTGTGATTAGTTTACCCCGGATTATATACGTTGTCGAATTTAAGAACCGTTGTACTAAGGGGCACTGCCCCACAACTGCCATGGTCCCCGGGCTTTGCCGGCAAGGCTGCTCTCGCGCCTGACCGCCATAAGGAGAAGGGCCGCCAAGATTAGGGGCCCGAGTTGCCAGCCGGCCGCCTTGGCCAGGCATTGGGCGAACATGGGCATGCACCAGCCCAGGATCAAGAGAATTTTCTCTTGGGGCAGCCACCCTTTGGTGTACCCTTCCCACCCCAGCCAGGCCAGGGGGAGAGTTAGGAGGGCGAGGTCGTAATCGTAGAGATAAGGAGTGAACAGGAGGATGCTCAAGGTTAAAACGCTGGAGCGCAGGGCAACTGGGCCTCCCTTAGCCCACACCCAGGCTACCACTGCGGTTACGGTGAGCATCACCAGCCCTTGCAGGGTAAGGGCAGTCAAAAGTCCGCCCCCGGCCAGCAAGACGGTGGAAAAGCTGGTGGGCATCTGGTATAAGGCCACTTCTCCAGTCTTTAGTAAGTGCACCGAAAAGGCAAGGTTTCGTAAAAAGGCTAACCAAACTTCAAGGCCCAGCATTAGGATACTGGCCAGCGCCAGGCCCAGCGCCGAACTCGACATGGCCAGCAGGGCCTGCCAGCGCCGCCCGGCCACCAAGGCCACCGGGATCAGCGCGGCCAAATGAGGCTTGTAGCTGAGGAGGCCCAGGAGCAATCCTGCGGTCCAGGGGGAACGCTCCAGCAGGCACAGACCGCCGCCCAACAGCACGGCGGAAAGAAAGCCATTCTGCCCGTGAATAAAGTTTTGAAAGGTGCCAAAAAAGGCCAGGGTCAGCCAGATGCTGAGGGGGTGGGGGGCCAGGCGACGGACAATTAAGAGGTACCCGGCCAGGGCAGGCAAGAGCCAAACCGCCAGGGCGGCGAGATAAGGTAGGAAGGCTAAGGGGAGAAGCATCAGCAGGAAGGTGGGGGGATAAAGAAACGGCAGAGCCAGTTCCGGCCCGAAAAACGCCTGCTCCCAGGTCAGCAGCCGAGGATAGTCATAAACGGCCGCGGCTTGTCCGTTTAACGCCAGAGAAGCTGCCGCCCAGTAATGGGCGAAATCGCCGCCCACCGGTAGGCCGGTGCGGTCCGTCAACCCGGCTCCGGTCAGCGTCCAGAAGCACCACAAGAAAATGTAGGTGGCCACCAGGACTTGACAGTAGAGGGCGAGCCTTTTGCTGGTCGGCCAGTTCACCCTTGCCTCCGCCTGCCTAGATTTCCGGACCCCAAACTTATTTTTAAGTCAGCAATACGAGCACCCAGTCTCACCGGCTTACCCCAAGGCGGTCGGTGGCTTACCGCGCGGCGCTAAAAATAGAAGGATAATTAGGATCAGGGGGACTGCCTGCAAACCGGTCGTGGCCGCCAATTCCTGAAAAAATAGAGGGGTAAGCCAGCTTAGGATTAAAAAAATTGCCATTAAGGGGCGCCAGCCTTGCGTGTGTCCTTTCCAGCCGAGCCAGGCCAGGGGGAGGGCCAGCAGAGCCAGGTCGTAGTCGAAGGCGTAAGGCGTAAACAGGAGAATGCCCAAGACCAGCACGGCTGACCTGACAGGAGTTGAAGCCTCCTGGCGCCACGTCCAGGCCACTAATAAGGTTGCTCCCGCCATCACCGTCCCCTGCAGAAAAAGGGCTGCCGAAAGTCCAATTCCAAACAACCGGAGGGCGGAAAAGACGGTGGGCATCCTGATCAGGGGCAAAACTCCGGCCTGCAAGGCCCGGCCATGAAAGAGAAGGTTTCTTAAAAACTCCCCCCACACTTCCTGGCCTAACATTAACGTACTGGCCACCGCCAGACCCACTGCGGCAATCACCATGGCCAGCAGGGCCCGCCAGCGTCGCCCGGCCACCAGGGCCACCGGGATTAACACGGCCAGATGGGGCTTAAAGCTGAGCAGCCCAAGCAGTAGGCCTCCCATAAAGGGAGCGCCATCCAGCAGCAACAGACCGCCGCCCAACAGCGCGGCGGCAAGAAAGCCATTCTGGCCGGTAATGAGGTTTAAGAGGGTGGCGGGAAAGGTAAGGGTCAGGCAGATGGTCAGCGGGTGGGGCGCGAGGCGATAGACGATGACCAGAAAGGCGCCCAAACCGGCTAACAGCCAGACGGCCAGAGAGACAGGATATGGTAACAAGGATAAGGGCAGCACCATCAACAAAAAGGTGGGTGGATAGGTCCAGTAAAGGGGCCCCGGCGTCCCGAAAGCCGCTTGGGCCGCGGCTTTAAGCCGAGGAAAATCGTAGGCGGCCCCAGGATCTCCGGCCCGGGCCAGAGAAGACGCTACCCAGAAAGTTGAGAAATCGCCCCCCACCGGATTGCCCCAGCGGTCGGTTAACCCGGAGCCGGTTAGCAGGAAATGGCCCCACAAGATAAGGTAGCCGGCAAAAAAAAGCAGGAGGCAAATGAGGAGAAATTTATGAACCACCCAGGGCCAATGGACGACGGCTTTCATCGGTGCAAACTCTTATAAGTCCCCAGTCAACCTCCTGGGAGCCACCAATGGTTAGTTGCATTCAGGCTGCTGCCGGAGGCCAGGCAGCCAAGACCTTAGCCACAACCCCCGGAGCCGACTTCAAAAGCGGTGGGCCTCTAAGTATCCATCGTCTTTAGGCCTTCCCCCCTAGATAATTCGAGCCGGCCAGGCAAGAACTTTAATGTTGGGGGGACGATTTTTATCGGCAACCCCCTTAAGAAATTAACGGTCTGGAAAAAACTTCGATAAGGATCTCAGAGCAGTAATAAGGATGCCGGCCACCTTCAGAGGTAAGTTCTGCCGGGAGTTGAGTGACCAAAGACCAGGGATAAGATCATGGCGGCCAGGGGATTGGCTGGGGGTAAGTCTTGACCATTGATGATTTCTAAAAACTAGCCGAATTTCTCTCTCTAAAGAGGATTTTTAAAGTGAACCAAGAAAATGCCGATAAACCTTCCATAAGGAAGTGTAAAGCGCGCCATGAAGGCTAAGCCCTCCTGGGAAGGGGGCAAAATCGCCGCGCTCCAGCTTGCTGGCCGGAGGGTGGGATTTGTTAAGAGACATCGGAGGGTAAGTGACCTTTTGGGGACGGTTCAGCGGAATCGTGAACCGGGGTGATTTAACCACCGGGGGAAGAGGAGGTAAGGGCGCTGAGGGATGAACCACAGGCGGTTTTTGCTGGGTAATCAACAGCAGGGTAAATCAACTTGATCAAGCAAAGGGGTAAAAAATGTACACAAAAATAGCAGCGTTCATTTGCGAGGAAGAAGGTGCGAGTGCGGTGGAATATGCCTTGCTTTTAGCCATGGTGGCCCTGGCGGTCATCGCCGGTGGCGCGGGCATGTATGCCGCGGTATCGGGCAGGTTTAAAGATGCCGTTTCCAAAATCCAGAACGGCAACTTTTAAGGGACCTGGGAGGGAACCGGGGCCGCGCCAGGGTTTAAAAATAACCTGACAGCTGTTCCCCTAAAACGAGGAGGGAAAAAATCTTTGGGGGCCGGGGAATTTTCTTAAGCTGTCCACAGGCTTGTCTTAAATTCCGCCGCCAACCTCCGTGGGTGGCTAAGGTTGCGGGTTGGGGGAGGTAGTCGGAGTTGTAGGCCCCGGCCCCTCCCCCAATTTTCCTTTATCTGTTTTAATGTCCCCAAAGTGGACCATGAGGCAAATCAACCAGGGGCAAAAGGGCGCCGCAGGCCTAGAATTTGCCATAATCGCCGCCCTGTTCCTCATGATCATTTTCGGGATCATTGAATTCGGTCTCATCATGTACGCCAAAGGAATCATCACCAATGCAGGCCGGGAGGGGGCCAGGTTTGGGGTAATCTACAGCTCGCCCAGGAAGACTGACCCGGAAATCCAGGCCAAGGTGCAGGATTATTTGCAAGGCTCAGGATTTACTGACCCGGTGGTCATTACGGTTACCGGAGCCGGAGGAAGTACTGAGGCCAATCTGACCGTCAAAGTGGATTATACTTACCATTTTCTGATCTTGCCCAGTTTTGTTCCCGGGATTAGCAATATCACCTTGTCCGCAGAGACGGTGATGCGCCTGGAGTGATGCAAGGATGCGCCAATTACCGCGCTGGGTATGGCTGGTGGTGGCCGTGATGCTGGGCGGCACCGCTACCTTGATGAGCCGGAGCTGGCTGGCGGGCAAACCCCCGCCAAAAGTCCCGGTAACCGTAAAAACGGCCCCGGTGGTGGTGGCCGGCAAAGATATTGACGCGGGTGTGACCCTGGCAGCCAAACAGCTGCTGGTAAAGGAAATGCCCCAGGAAAAGGTTCCCAAAGGCAGTTTTGCCAGGTTGGAAGAGGTAAAAGACCGGGTGACTACCTCCAGTTTCAAAGAAGGGGAGGCCATCTTAGATATCAATCTAGAACCGAAGCCTAGCGGGATTATCGCCCGGTTGTCCTCCAACAGGCGAGCCATGACCGTGAAGGTGGACGAAGTCTCCGGGGTGGCGGGATTCTTGTCCCCCAACGACCGGGTGGATGTGGTGGTCACCATCAGCCCCAAGGAGGCCGGCAAAGATATGGTCGCCAAAGTAGTGCTCCAGAACCTTCGGGTTCTGGGCATTGGCCAGAAGATTGAAAGGCTGCCGGGGGAAAAACCCATGGTGGTGCCCACCGTCACTTTGGAGGTGACCCCGGAGGAGGCGGAACGCCTGGCCTTGAGCACCCGGGAAGGGCAAATATCCTTGGGGCTGCGGGGCCAGAATGACCAACAAGCGGTGGCCACCCCGGGGGTGAGCACTCCCCAGTTGTTGGGACTGGAAACCGAGGAGTCCTCTGTCCGCCACCATGTAGAGGTGATAAGGCGACTGCAACGGGAGTCATTAAAGTTCTGACAGGTTACAGCCGATTAATATCCAGGATGGACAAAGGCGATGGCCCGGCGCTTCTGTATCTATTACTATTTTCAGGAAAATGGCGCCTACCTCCAGCAATTCGTCAATTCCTTACCCCATAGCTTGATCGTTGCCACCGACACTTTAGCCAACCTGCCGCCCCAGCTCAATTCTGAGGTGGATGTGGTATTGTTGGAGTATCAGGAGAACAACCCTAAGCTGGACCGCTGGATCGAGAAGATCGCCTCTGAGCGCCAAAGTCCCCCCATCTTTCTCTATCTTAAAGAAATCAACACCGCTAACTTGTGGAAGGCCCTGCGTTTGGGGGTCAAGGAATGCCTGGCCTTTCCCATCCAGGAGGAGGAATTTAAGCAGGCCCTGGAACGGATCCAGCCCCACACCCTCACCGACGAGGAATTGGTTGAACCTACCCGGCTCATTTCTTTTTTGGGATGCAAGGGAGGGGTGGGGACCACCTTTCTCACCGCGAATCTGGCCTACATCATGGCCCATGAGCACCAAAAGCGCCTTTTGGTAGTGGACCTGGATCTGCGCTACGGCCAACTTATATATTTTTTTAATGCCCGGCCCCAATATAACATCATCAATGCCCTTGAGAACTGGGAGCGCATGGACAGTTCTTATCTCCAAAGCCTTCTTTACCTTTACGGCAGCAACCTTTACCTGTTGGCGGCCCCCAGCCGCCCGGAAGAGTCCGAAGCCGTTACCCCGAATCATTTGGAGAAGATTCTGAGGTACCTTAAAAATATGCGGTTCTTCTCCATGATCCTTGTGGATACCGGCCAACGGGTGGACGAAGTCATCATGAAGGCCCTGGAAGTGTCGGACAAAACCATACTGGTGACCACCTCCTCCATTCCCGCCCTTTCCAACGCCAAGAAGCTTTTGGAATTATTGCCCCGCTTAGGACTGGAAGAGGCCGGCCTTGAATTACTGGTCAACGCCTGGCAGCAGAAGAAAGACCTGGACCTCCCCGAAATTGCGGACTTCCTCGGCCGGGAGGTTACTTATGCCGTGCAGCATGATCCCGGGGAGGTGGATCGCAGTATTAATGAAGGAAAACCCCTGGCGGAGACCGCGCCGTCTAATAAGGTGTGTCATGACCTGGGGGTGATCGCCGTCAAAATCCTGGGGGTGCCCGAGGCCAAAGACGGTTTCTTCTCGAGATTGTTTAATCGCTTGAGGGGTAAAGGTTAATTATGGGCATCATGTCTCGGATTCGGGAGCGCACTCCGTCAGACCGGGAAGTGGTGGCGGTTTTACCTCAAGAAAAAGAGGCCAGGGATCCCAGGAAAGATATCGCCTTCAATGAGTTAAAGGGCAGGATCCATTTCAAGTTACTCAATATCCTGGATCTTTCCCGTCTGGCCGAGGCGCCGGAAAACCTGCTCCAGGAGGACTTGCGCCGGGGGATAGATTACATCCTCACGGAAGAGAAGCTGGCCTTGCCCTTTCTGGAGAAGGAAAGGCTGCTTAAGGAAATCCGGGACGAGTTGCTGGGGTTCGGCCCTCTGGAGCCCTTACTGCGCGATCCCAATGTGGGCGACATCCTGGTAAACGGTTATGATCATGTCTATGTGGAACATGCGGGCAAGCTGGAGCTCTCCACCGTCCGCTTCAATGATAACGGCCATCTGCTAAAGATCATTGAGAGGATTGCCGCCGGGGTGGGACGGCGCATCGATGAATCGTCTCCCATGGTGGACGCTAGATTGCCGGACGGCTCCCGGATAAACGCCATTATCCCGCCCCTGGCTTTGGACGGGCCGGCTCTTTCCATCCGCAAATTCGCCAAGGACCCCATCAAGGTCCACGACCTGATCAGGTTGGGCGCCATTACCCCGGAGATGGCCCAGGTATTGGAGGGCATGGTTAAAGCCCGCCTTAACATTCTGATCTCCGGGGGGACCGGCACAGGCAAGACCACCTTCTTGAATGTGCTTTCCAGCTACATCCCCTATGATGAACGCATCATCACCATAGAAGATTCGGCGGAACTCCAATTGCAGCAAGAGCATGTGGTCCGGCTGGAAACTCGCCCCCCCAACCTGGAGGGTTTAGGCGAGGTGACCCAGCGGGACCTGGTGCGGAACGCCTTGCGGATGCGGCCGGAACGCATCATCGTGGGGGAGGTGCGCGGGGGTGAGGCCCTGGATATGCTCCAGGCCATGAATACCGGTCATGACGGCTCGTTGGCCACCATTCACGCCAACTCCTCCCGGGACGCCTTAACCCGTTTGGACACCATGGTGTCCATGGCCGGGCTGAATATTCCGCCTTTGGCCATCCGGCACCAAATAGCCGCCGCCATTAATGTGGTGATCCAATTGGCCCGCTTGAGCGACGGCAGCCGCAAAATGATGAACCTTCATGAAGTCATCGGCATGGAAGGCGACACCATCACCATGCAGGAGATCTTCGCCTATGAATTAATGGGGCTCACTGAGGATAGAAGGGTTAGGGGCCAATTCGTCACCACCGGCATCCGCCCCAAGTTTATGAAACGCCTGGAGGCCATGGGCATCAAACTTCCCCCCAACCTCTTTCGAGAGAGGACCTGAGGGTGGCCGAAAATCCTGGGTTTAGCTGAAGATGGCGGCTTTTTAACAAAGGTTGGCGTCCCTATGGAAGTGTCCCTCCTTCTCTCCCTCCTCATCTTTTTCACCCTGGTCTCCTTGTTCATGGGGCTCTTTTGGGCTTTTGCCGGAGCTGACCGGGGATACCGCCAGCGTCTGCAAAAACGTCTGAACCAACTCAAGGGTCTAGAGGAGCGTCAACCCAGTGACTCCTTATTGAAGACTGATGCCTTTAGCGGCTTCCCCCTTATCAGTGCCGGGTTAAAGAAGATCCGGGTTATCGAGCCCTTGAAGACCTTGATGATCCAGGCCGATGTCTCCTGGCCGGTGGGAGTCCTTGTGCTGATCAACCTTCTTTCAGGAATGGGGGGCATAATCCTGGGCTTCCTGGCCAATGGGGTCAAGGGGGGACTGGTCGGGGGGGTGGTGGGGTTGGTGGTTCCCTACAGGATTCTGGTGTCCAAAAGAAGGCGGCGGGTCAAACAATTCGAGAAACAACTGCCGGATGCCCTGGACCTGTTAGTGAGGGGCCTTAAAGCCGGTTATGCTTTTACCGTCGGCTTGCAAATGGCGGCCAACGAGATGCCTGACCCCATCGGCATAGAGTTTCACAAGACTTTTACGGAATACAATCATGGCCAGGACCTGAATGTGGCCTTGCTCAATCTCTGCCAGCGGGTACCCCTGCCGGACCTGAAGTTCTTCACCACCGCGGTCATGATTCAGAGGGAGACCGGTGGCAACCTTGCTGAGATCTTGGACAAGAACTCCTCCCTGATTCGGGAGCGCTTCAAATTACGCGGCCAGATCAGGGCTCAGACCGGAGAAGGCCGGCTTTCCGGAGTGGTCCTGGTGCTACTGCCGCCGGTGACGGCTATATTTCTGTTTTTCTTGAACCGGCCCTATGTCATGGTTCTGTTGGAACACCCCCTGGGACGCTTAATGGCGCTAACGGCAATGGGTCTCCAGTTGGTGGGGATACTCCTCATCCGCAAAATCGTCAATATCAAGGTGTAAGGCAGGAAATGGACCTCTTTCCCATTTTGGTCGGGTTGTTGGTGGCGGGCACCCTGATGTCGGTGGTCTTTTATTTCCAGGGAAAAAGCCCCGGGGTGCGAAAGCGCCTGCCTTTAGTCACCAAATCGGACATGGTCCGGACAGAGGTGGGAAAGCATTATTTGCCGATGCCCTTAATAAGAAAGTTGGAAGACATTTTTGGTCTGAGGAAGGACAATCCCAGGATAAAGGAGCTTAAATTGACCCTGTTGCGGGCCGGCTTCACCAGCGATCGGGCGGTGTCCGTGGTTATGGGTTTTAAGCTGGGGTTGCCCCTGGTCCTGCCGATTTTGGCCTCTCAATTCTTATTTAAGCAAGAGATGTCCAAGATAAACTTGCTCCTGGCTTTCTATGTGCTGTTCGTGTCGGGATATTTTCTCCCCAACCTGGTCCTGGGGCGGCTGGTGGAGTCTCGCAAGAAGAAAATCAGGGGAGGGCTGCCCGATACCCTGGACCTGATGGTGGTCTGCGTCGAGGCGGGCCAGGGGTTGAACGCCGCCTTGAAAAGGGTGGCGGAGGAGATGATGTTTATCCATCCCACCATTGCTCAGGAAGTGCTCATGGTCAATCTGGAAATCAGCGCCGGGATGGACCGGGAGCAGGCCTTGCGGAACCTGGGGGACCGCACCGGCTTGGATGAGATGATCTCTCTATGTAACATCCTGATTCAGAGCGAACGCTTCGGTACTAGTATCGCCCAGACCCTGAGAGTGCAATCTGATATCCTGCGCACCAGCCGCCGTCAGAAATTGGAGGAGCTGGCCGCCAAGACCCCGGTCAAATTGCTCTTCCCTTTGCTCCTGTTGATTCTCCCGGCTATTATGGTGGTCATCCTGGGACCGGCGGTGATCCGTATCTCCGAAAACCTTTTTAAACAATAGCTCCCTCTGCCCGAGAGAAGGTCTGGCAGGTTGTTGAAAAACAGGTTATTTGTGTCACCCTGAAGGCCGTGAAGGGTCTCAACCGTTTGAACCAGTAAGACCCTTTACTTCGCTCAGGATGACCATTCAGAGTCATGAAGCGCTTTTCCACAGCCTGCTAGTGACCAGGAGATTCTGCCGCCGTCTGCGACCGGCTTTGCCCCAAAACCCCGGAAGCGGCTAAGCTATCGCTCCGGAGAAACAAGGCGCAGCCCGTGTCACTATAAATTAGCCGCCACCGTGATTCTTTAAGAATCAAGGGATATGCCGGGACCTTCAAACTGATGAGGATCATGTCCGCAGGATAGTGCTCCAGGAATTGCCTCCAGTTGTCCCGGCCGTAAAGAAAATCGAAATATTCTTGCGCTACGGCTTCGGGATATACTGTCTCATAGCGGCCATCCAGAGCTACCCGGCACTGAGGATATGTCGTCCAGAGGGCGTATTCCCCCCAGATAAACTCAATCAATAAAGTTCCTGATAAGCGGTGCTTCTGGATGTACTTAATCGCGCCTACCGGGTAATAGAGAGCGCCTTCGGTCTGTACCCCCGGCTGCGGCGGGATTTTCAGGTTTAAAGAGAAATAACGCAGGAAGCCGAAACTATAAACTACCAGCATGAAGGCCACCAGCAGGGTCGAGATTTTCAACCCCAGGCGTTCCCACCTGGCCATAAAACTTGGCCGGGACCTCAACACTTCCCAATATGCCGTCACCAACACCGGCAGATAAGCCCCCACCAGCATCATAAAAAAGACCTGGTGACGTAAATGCCGCAATCCCAGGTAGAGGGTCACAGCCAGGGCCAAGCCCGCGGTGGCCTCCCGCCACCTGGCCCACCAGGCTAAAAGGGCGGAAAAGACAATCATGGCCAAAAGATAATAAAATTCAAAATTGGTTATCAGGCTTCTTTGATAAGCGTGTACCACCGAAGCCCACTCGGTGATGTCTGGCCGGGGCATGGTGATGGCCCGCAAAATATAGTTCCAGTAGGCCGGTCCATAGGGATTGAGGAGCGTAATTAGGACCGAAGCCAGCAGGACCCCCAGATAAGGCCGGAAAGGTCGGCGGGAGAGGGCTTCTCCCAAAGCATACAGAGCAATGAGCCCCAGCCCGGAAACAAAACCGCCGTGAAGATTACACCAGAGGACCTGGATAGGGACCAGATACCATAATCCCCGCCAGCGGCTGGTGATCCTGGCGCTCTCCAACAGGTAAAGATAGAGGGGAAAGAAGGCGTAAGTGAAAACCTGGGCCCGAACCGGACTGTAGCCCATGACCAGGAATAGATTGACCACCCATACCCCCAGGGCGGCAATGACCGGAGGGGCTCCCCTTTTTAGGGCCGTTAAATAGATGAACCCGGCGGCGGCCAGGCCCAGCACATATTTGAGGAGTTGTAACCCATAAGCGCCCAGGCTTTGATAGATGGGGTAAAAGAGTACCCCGGTGAGCCACTCGTGATAAATCCAGGGATCCAGGGTGGGCACATAGGAAAAGACATCGTGATAAGGAAACTGACGGCCCTCCCAAAAGAGCCGGCCAAAGGCGAGATAACCCCAGAGGTCAGGGTCCGCCACGGTGCCTGCCAGACTGTCCAGGACCGTGATCAGGACCAACAGGCCGATTCCTGATTTTAACCGGGATTCTCTGGCGGTAAGTTCCTCAGCCGTCATGACACTGGCCGTTTCCAGGCGGGTTTAGGTAAGTTATCGGAATCTTCTGAGAGAAACTTGATTTAGGCAGGTTGAGGGGAGGAAGAAGAAAGGGCGCGCCGAGCGCCCAGGCTTGAAAAATAGTGGAAAAGGGCCGGAGATGGAGAGTAGGCGCCCTCGCCTTCACCAGCCAAACTTAAGGGATTGGGGGTGGGGGCTTGGGGGAGGATTGTAAGAGGGGCCTGTGGCCCTTAGCCCCCCCCAAAAATCACCCTCTAATAGTTACCTTTACATCTTAAGCTCGTCCCGGGTGCGGGCCACCGCGGCCGCGGACTTTTGCAGCATGGCCTCTTCTTCCTTGGCCAACTTCAGGGTCAGGATCTTTTCGATGCCGCCGGCTCCCAGGATCACCGGCACCCCGAAAAACAGGTCATTAAGGCCGTATTGCCCGGTGAGGTAGGCCGACACCGGCACCAGGCGCTTCTGGTCTTTCAGGATGGCCTCGGCCATCTGCACCGCGGCCGCGGCCGGGGCATAAAAAGCGGAGCCGGTCTTGAGCAGGGCGACAATCTCGCCGCCGCCCTTGCGGGTCCGCTCCACCAAAGCCTCGAGGCGCTTTTTGGACAGCAGGCTCGTCAGGGGTACCCCGGAAACATTGGTGGCGCTTACCACGGGCACCATGTCATCTCCATGTCCCCCCAGTACCATGGCCTGAATCTCCTCCACCGCCACCTTGAGTTCCATGGCGATGAAGCAACGGTAGCGGGCGGTATCCAGGATACCGGCCATGCCCATCACCCGCTTGGCGGGAAAGCCGCTCACCTTGTAGGCCACATAACACATGGCGTCTAACGGGTTGCTGACGATGATCAAAAAGGCCTTGGGAGATTTTTCCACCACCTGGCGGGTGACCGTGGCCACAATGTTTTTATTGGTATTGATCAGATCTTCCCGGCTCATGCCCGGCTTGCGGGGAATGCCGGCCGTGATGATGACAATCTGGGAGCCCTTGGTGGCTTCATAATCATTGGCCCCCACCACCTCCACATTAAAGCCGAAAATGGGCCGGGCCTGCATCAGGTCCAGGGCCTTGCCCTGGGGCATACCCTCCACCACATCCACCAACACCACATCCGCCAACTGACGGGCGGCAGCCCAATGGGCACAAGTGGCCCCCACGTTGCCCGCCCCCACAACGGTTATCTTCGGGCGACCCATAAGTAATCCTCCTTGGTAGTTTTTTGGGGGAGGGGGCCAGGGGGTTCCACAGGCGAGACGCCTGTGCCACTGGCCCCTGCCCCCTCCCCCAAAACCCCCTCCCCCAACCCCTTAAGTTTGGCCGGAGAAGGCGGGGCCGTGGGCCCCGTCTTCTCCGGCCCCCATATAGGGGGTTGGGAGGGGAGTTTGAGGTGAGGGCTGGGGGAACGCAGTTCCCCCAGCCCTCACCTCAACTCTCTCCTTCACTATCGCCATAATCCTAGCCATTTTGGCTGCGT
The DNA here is from genome assembly GCA_030694005.1 of Desulfobaccales bacterium. Lineage (GTDB taxonomy): Bacteria > Desulfobacterota > Desulfobaccia > Desulfobaccales > 0-14-0-80-60-11 > JAUXZG01. Next base: position 24,247 of record JAUXZG010000064.1, read on the forward strand.
CCTGCAATGAAATTCTCCCGGGGGAAATTGACACTTATAAGGGGAGTCTCTATAATCGCAGCATTTTAGGGAGATTATGATGGCTTTTTTAAGGGTTTATCTTAAGGCCCTGAGGCTGCCTTTTCTCACCGGCTCTCTGTTGCCGGTGTTGGTGGGGGCGGCCCTGGCCTATTGGGCTGAGCACACCTGGAGCTGGCGCTTCTTTTTCCTTACGGCCCTGGGGGTGGCCGGGCTCCACCTGGGGGCCAATCTGCTCAATGACTATTATGACTCTTTTGGCAGCGACCCCCTGAATCGCTATTTTACTCCTTTCAGCGGGGGCAGCCGGGTGATTCAGGATCAGGAGCTCACGGCCGAGACGGTGCGCTGGCTGGCCTATTTGTTTTTGGGGGTGGGGGTGTTGTGCGGTCTGGCCTTGATTTTCTTAGGGCGTCCCTGGGTGGTTCTGTTAGGGCTTTTTGGTCTGGCCGCGGGCTACCTGTACTCCGCCTCGCCGGTGCAGTTGATGAGCCTGGGTTTAGGGGAGCTGGCCATCTTTGCGGCTTTCGGCCCGCCGTTGTCCTGGGGCGCTTATTATGTGCAGACCGGCAGCCTGAAGCCGGTGGGCCTGGCGGTGGGTTTGCCTCTGGGCTTTCTCATCACCGCCATCCTCTGGATCAATGAGTTTCCTGACATTATCGCGGATGCGGCCGCGGCCAAGCGCCACCTGGTGGTGCGCCTGGGCCTGGGCAAATCCCGCTGGGTGTATACCGCCCTGATGCTGGCCCCCTTTGCCAGCCTGTTTTTCCTCATGGAAATCTTCGGGTTGCCGGACCTTATCGTGGCGGCTCTGGTTCCCCTGCCTCTGGCCATCAAGGCCATCTGTATAGCCTGGCGCACGCCACCCACCGAACCGGAGTTCATTCCGGCCCAGGCCCTGACCATCCAGACCCACTTCCTTACGGGCCTGTGCCTCACCCTGGCCCTGCTCTACGCCGCCTGGTGGCGGTGAAAATAGCTGTCAGCAGTAAGCTTTCAGCTTTCAGCAAAGACTATGATTAACGAAGGCTCCAAAAATGTAGGGTGGGCACTGCCCGCCGTACCTTTTATTCTGGTTCCCAAGCTTAGCTTGGGAACCCTACTGGACCCAAAGCTCAGCTTTGGCTGGCCAAGCGGAGCTTGGCTTGCATTTGCGTTCCTAAGCAAAAATATAGAAAGAGACTTAAAGAGATGAACCCCAATGACTGCCCTCTTTATGCTGGTATTGCCGGAGTAACCATCAACGTAGATGAATTCGACTTCGGTGAAGGTGTCGGTCTCAGAAAAACCTATGCTCACGTAATGGCACCTTATTTAGCGGCTTTTGCTCCTGCCGAGCCAGGCAAACCCCACCCTGCTCCATGGAAAGCAGTTAGTGGTGGCGTGAGTTTCGATATACAGGCCGAGATATATCTTCCACTAAATTTTAAACTGACGAATTGGTTTGACAGACTAAATACGGTCTGGTGGTTTGCTGCCTTGATGAGGTTAAAGGCAAGCAACTTTGCAACTATTCCAGTAATCGCCAGCAAACCATTTGCGCAGATTCCATCATCGGAAGATGAGCCGCACTTTTGGCCAATTGAAATGAAACCATCACGCCTTGTCCCCGTTGAGAATCCCAGCAGAACTGTCAATGAGTCTGATTTGCTGTGGATTCGCAAGCACTGGGTCTCAGGTGGTAGATTGATGAACAAGAGCGATGATTTCAATTTGGCCTTTCAGGCCATCGATGATTGTATTTGGAGTCATTCACCATCTCTCGCTCTGGTTTCACTATGGGGAGCACTTGAGCGTCTATTTTCTCCATCCCATGACGAACTAAGCTTCAGAGTTTCTGCCACTATTGCGTCTTACTTAAAACCGGCAGGTGAAGAACGACTCGCATGTTACCGTCGTGTAAAGAAATTGTATAAAGCTCGCTCGAAGGCTGCTCATGGCTCCCCAATAAAAGAAGTTAAGTCGTTACCTGAGACCTATTCTTTGCTCAAACGTGCGTTAGTGAAGATGATAGAAGAAAATCATGTACCTTCTCGCGAAGAATTGGAGTCTTTCCTGTTTGGTACGGGCTAACAAAGCGTTGGAGCCTACGCGCTCCGCGCGCGGCTCAACCCTAGCTGTAAAAGGAGAACTACTATTTTTAAAAACTTACCAGGAGCAGAAAAAGTTTAGAGTTATTATGTCTTAACCACCATTCCCATAAAAAGTGGAACAGCCGCCCTCGTTTGTTATATTCTAAAAAATGATTATGCTCTTTACTCCGACTGAATCCTTGTAGTTCGGGGAGGGAAAACAGATAACTTTCCCCCTCACCCCAACCCTCTCCCCCATTGGGGGAGAGGGAAAAAGGAAGAACCACCTGTAGTGCTTTAGTGCTTTTGGTAATATCTTCTCCCTCTCCCCCGCCTGCGGGGGGAGAGGGTTGGGGTGAGGGGGGGAATCCGGAGGGTTAGAAACTCCGCTTGCTACTCGCTAAGCGGCCACCGCATCCTTCCTCCGGCTGTCTTCTTCATTGGAGCTAAGGGCATAATCGGTTCCAAGATTCGGTGGGCCGTGCCCACCCTACTTTTGGGTTTTTGGGGGAGGGGGCCAGGGGTCGCGGACCCCTGCCCCCTCCCCCAAATCACATCTAAGGAAATTAATATGGATGCACCCGTTTTAGTGGAGGTGACCCGGGGGCCCGAGGTGGAGAGCCGCCATCGCGGCCAGATTGTGGTGGCGGATGCTGAAGGCAAGCTGCACCGCCAGGTGGGTGACCCCGGCGCCCTGGTGTGCATGCGCTCCCTGGCCAAGCCTTTTCAGGCCCTCCCGTTGTTGACCTCCTGGGCGGCTGCGGCCTTTGGGTTTGGCCCCCCGGAGTTGGCCCTGTTTTCCGGTTCCCTAAGCGGTCAGGATTTTCAGGTGGAACTGGTGAGCCGGGTGCTAACGCGCTTGGGGCTTACTCAAGAAGCCTTGCAGTGCGGCGCCCACCCCCCCTTGCATCGGCCCACGGCCCAGGCCCTAACCAAGGCCGGGGAGCGGCCCACCCCCTTGCACCACACCTGCGCCGGCAAACATGCCGCCATGCTGGCGCTGTGTGTGTATCACGGCTGGCCCGTTAAGGACTACCTGGCCCTGGACCACCCGGTGCAGCGCCTTATCCTGAAAACCGTGGCGGACATGGTGGGAGTGGCGCCGGAGAAAATCCCGGTGGCCTTAGACGGCTGCGGGGCGCCGGTCTTTTATGTGCCTCTTATGAACATTGCCGCGGGCTACGCCCGCCTGGCCGCGGCCCCGGCGGGTACGCCCCCGGCCACCCTGATGGCCGCGATTTTGG
>JAUXZG010000068.1 GCA_030694005.1 Desulfobaccales bacterium
CCCAATGGGGCCGGGGGGCGAAGTCAAAGGCCGGCGGCTCCCCCCAGGTGCGGACCACCGGGTTGTCATCGCTGGAAGCCCCTACTGGCACCGAGGCGTGGGGCAGGTTGGGCAGGTTGAGGAGAAAATCCCGCACCCAGGCGTCGTGCGCCACGGCCTGGGCCTCCAGGCTTTTGATGGCCTCATTGACGGCCGTCACCGGGTCTTTGAGAGATTGAGCTTCCTCCCTTTTCCCAGCCTTCATCTTAAGCCCCACCTCTTTGGACAGGGTGTTCCGTTCATGACGGAGGGCTTCCAATTCCACCAAAACCCGGCGGCGCTCTTCGTCCCGTGTCTGGAATTCTTCAAGGGAAATCTCCAAACCCCGATGCTTCAGGGCCTGTTCCACCATCTCCAGATGCTCCCGGATGAATTTTAGGTCCAACATGAGTTAGCCCTCTCCCCCACAAATCCATCCCCTGGCCTCCTCCAACAGGCGGATGAGGCCGGGGGCGTCCTGGTGGTGGATGAGGTGCACCAGTCGCTGCACCACTTCTTCAAAGCCGGACAACACCGAAAGGTTGGCCTGGTTTTGCAATTGGATACAGGCATAAAGAATGGCGTCCTGGCTTAAGTGATGTCGGGTTAAATCTAAGATGGTCCGGAAGGTGGGGGTGGCGAAATCCTCCAGCTCTTTTAAGTCCGCGCCCAGATGGCGGAAGGTGGCGCCCACGGCGATGAGCACAAAATGGGCCAGGCCCTGGACCAGGGCCATGAGGCGGTCGTGTTCCTCCGGCGAGGTGATTTTCACTTGCGCCCCGGCCTCTAATAGAAAGCCGCGCAGCCAGTTAAGCCATTGCTCCCCCCTCCCCGGGCACAGCACCACGGTGCGCCCCTTGATGCTCTTGGTCGCCGGGCCGAACAGGGGGTGGGTCCCCACCACTTCCCCGGGGAAATGGGCCAACATTGCGGCCACAGGTTCAACCTTGATGGAGGTCAGGTCCATGAGCGCCGCCTGAGGGTGGAGGTGGGGGGCCACCTGTCGAACCACCTGTTCCACCTGAGGGATGGGCACGGACAGCACCACCACGTCCGCCAGGCGGGCCACCTCCTGAGGAGTTTGGGGGGTATCCTTATCGGCCACCAGCACGGTAAGCCCCTGGCTTTCAAAGAAGCGCTTGAACCAGCGGCCCATGAGCCCCTTCCCGCCGATGATGGCCACCTTCGGGGTCATGCGATGGCCCTCTGGCGCAGGAGAAAGTCAGTTAGGGTGAGGCGCACCATGGCCTGGATAACCGGGACGATGCGGGGGATGGCGCTGATGTCGTGCCGGCCTTTGACCGTAATGACCCGGGGCTGGCCGGTAAGGTCGATGGTCTGCTGCTCTATGCCGATGGACGGGATGGGTTTCACGGCGGCGCGCAAGACAATCTCATCGCCGTTGGAGATGCCGGCCAAAATGCCGCCCGCGTGGTTGGAGGCAAAACCCCCCGGAGTTAAGGGGTCGTTATGTTCCGAGCCCAGCATGCGGGCCGCGGCAAAACCGGCGCCGATCTCCACCCCCTTCACCGCGCCCACGGACATCACCGCCTGAGCCAGGGCCGCGTCCAGTTTGTCGAAAACCGGCTCCCCCAGGCCCGCCGGGCAGCCCTGCACCCGCACCTCCACCACCCCGCCCAGGGAATTGCCCAAGGCCTTAACCTCCTGCACCCTGGCAGTCATGGCCGGCACCGCTTCCGGGTCCGGGCAAAAGAAGGGATTGTCCCAGATTTTGGTGATATCCTGAAGCCGGGCCTTAACTCCGCCCAGCTCCAGGGTATAGGCCAGCACTTGGATCTTTTCCTGGTCCAGTACTTTCTGGGCCACCGCCCCCGCGGCCACCCGGGCCACGGTCTCCCGGGCCGAGGCCCGGCCGCCGCCCCGATGGTCCCGGATGCCATACTTGGCCTGGAAGGTGAAATCTCCATGCCCGGGGCGGAAGACCTCCCGCAAGGCCTCATAATCCTGGCTGCGAACATCCCGGTTAAAAATAATCAGGCTGATGGGGGTGCCGGTGGTGAAACCCTCAAAAACTCCGGAGAGGATCTCCACCTGATCCGGCTCCCGCCGGGGGGAAGCGTGGGCCTGCACCCCGGGGCGCCGCCGGGCCAGTTCTGCCTCGATATCGGCTGCGGTCAGGGGTAGCCGGGGCGGGCAGCCGTCGATAACTGCTCCCAGAGCCGGACCGTGGGACTCGCCCCAGGTGGTCACCTTAAATACCTGCCCGAAGGTATTACCCGCCATGGGGCGCGCCCTCCTTAGTTTGAAGCGTAGCCAAAATCTGTTCCACCACCTGGGTGACGGACATGTTGGCAGTATCAATGACCATCTGGGCCGCGGCCAGATAAAGGTGTTGCCGGCTTTTCAAAACTTCTGCCACCTCTTTGATGGTATCGTTGCCGGTGAGACTGGGGCGGCTTTGCTTCTGGGGCTTATCTGCCGCCAGCCGCGCCTGGATCGTGGCCGGATCCGCCGTGAGCCAGATAACCAGGCCGTTTTGCCGCAAAGTCTGGACATTTTCGAAATCCACCACCACCCCCCCGCCGGTGGCCAGCACCAACCCCTGGGCGGGGCCATAGCGGGCCACCAGTTCCTTCTCCCGGCGGCGAAATTCCTCCCAGCCTTCCTGAGCTACGATTTCGGCTATGCTTTTCCCCGCTTCCTGAACCAGAACCTGATCCAGGTCCACAAAAGGCCGGCCCAAAATCTGGGCCAACCGCGCCCCCACGGAGGTCTTGCCCGTGGCCCGGTAGCCGATGAGAATCAGATTAAGCTTTTGGTCCAGCCGAAGCGGTTTGTCCGTCAATTTTTGCAGGTTCCTTTGCTCCTTCAATGGCACGAATCTGGCCCACAGAAAAAAGTAATAATGGCAATCGGTTGGCCTAAGTTTACTAAAATCTCCCCAGAATGAAAAGGGGTGGTGCGGTTTCGGGCCGTAGGGGAGGATTTTAGGGGTTTAAGACCCCTGCCCCCCAATTATTTTCAAGCCTTTCACCCCAACGCGGCGATGGCCGCGCCCCTCAGTTTGGCGCGCATGGCCGTGCTTTCCTTGGCGACCTCATCTTTCTTGGGGGTGTCAGCCGGGTAAAGGTTGAAGATGCCGCCCTGCAGGCCCGAACCTATATAATCAATCACGGCCTCCGGCAATACCAGATTCCTGGAACCCCCGGGTTTGCCCGCCCCGGCGGCCAGGTCCAGGACGCTTTCTTTCCCCCAATAGGAAAAGATGGAGGCCAACAGGGCGATGGGCCAGGCGGTGTCCGCCACCACGATGACCTGGGCGGCATCCACCGCATAGCGGTTGCCGTTAAAGGATATTGCCAGGCCCCCCCCGGCCCGCACGGCCTCAAAGGCCTGGACATCGGTGATGCTGTCACCCACATAGATGGTGTCGGCCATACTGACCCCGGTTTTAGCCAGACTTTCTTCCAAAGCCTTGGCCTTTTCGAAGCCGCCGATGGGGTTTACCTCCTGATAAATCACGCCGATGTCCATTTCCGGGACCCTCTCCCAGAAGATGCGGTCGCACCTGCCAATGGCCTCCTGGGCCGCGACCGGCAGGTCATCCAAAGATTTAGCCCCCACAGGCAGCTCGATCTCCGGGGCGGCGGCGATCTCTTCTATAAAACGGCGCAATTCCGCGGCCTCCCCGGCGGAAATTTTGTAACGGTCCAGGTCCAGTTCGGTGCAGATGATATGGTCGGACTTGAAGCCCAATTTTTTTCCCACGGCCTCGGCAAACTGCCGGTAACTGGTGCTGATCTCAAAGATGGGAAACTCCTGGGCATGCAGGAATTTATAAGTCTTCTCCACCCCCGGCATTAGCTTCAGGGTCTTTAAGGAGTATTCCCGAATCCGGGCGTTGGTTAGACCATAAGCCTTGAGGAAGGGCAGGATAAGTTTTAAGGTGTCCCCGGCCTTGTAGCCCGGCTTTTTTAAAATGTCCGCCAGATAATCGTCATAGCGGCTGACCTGCGTAAAAAACCGATCCCCGCCCGGCCTGAGAAAATCCCGACAGAGCTCAAAAGCATTGTCGTTCAAGGCCAAAGGCCCCTCACAATCCGTATCCAACTGAATGTTGCGCATGTTAACCCCTTAGCGGTTGGTTTGTGGGGGAGGGCAGGGAGCACTTACGAAAAACTCCCTGGCCTTCCCCCCACAGCTACTTCAAATATTCCTCCACCTGGGTGGTGAGGTCGAAGCCGGTGGGGGACAGATGGCCGTTGACCTCGACTCCTTTGGGGCTGAGGTGAAAGCGGTTTTCGGCCAGGTTTTTCAGGGTCAGCAAAATAAGAGGGAACTCCCGGCGCAGTTCTTCGCTCCGGATGCGGGCGAACAGGGGTTCGGTCTCGCCTTCCTGGGCCTGGATGGCGGCCAGGTTTTGTTTTTTAAGTTTGCGGGCCAAATCCGCCCACCGGGGGTCAAAGTCCGGCCCCCGCAAGGGAAACCGGAAGTAAGTCACTGGCGGGCCGGCGTCAAGTTCCGGGGTGGCCAGGTGCATCATGGCTCCGGCCTCTCGGGCGCCCCCGGCCATAAGCTGCCACATCACCTCCTGCCAGGTCCCTTTGGGGCCGCCGGGAACCGCGGGGTGGAGGTTGAGGCAGAGAAAGGTGCGGCACAGCAAGGGGCTGATGATGAGCATATAGCCGGCCATAACCGCCACCCGGGCGTCAAAGTCCTTAAGAAGGGCGATCACCTGGGCGTCAAAAGCCTCCCGGGCCGTTTTTATTTGGGGGTCTTGTTGCTTGATGAGTCGGCGTAAATCCCAGGAAGAATGGGTTACCACCGGGATTTTCCTGGCCTGTGCCGCGGCCAGGAAGCGATCCGAAGCCGGGGTCTCCCCCGGGCTGCGATCGCAAAAGACATAGGCGATGCGGCCCGGGATAAAGCCGCTTTCCAGGTGCTCCCACGCCGCGGTGAAAAGGTCGATGGCCGCCTGGTCCCGGCCGCTGGAAAACCACCCGAAGCTGAACATCAAGGCCCTCAATACCTCAAGTCTGTCAGCAGTCTTTCCAGAAACTGCCGGTCCGGGTAGCGGTCCCGTCCTGCCCCGGTGAGCTTGTAGGCTGCGGCCCAGCCGGCCAGGCGCACCGCCCCCGGCAAATTTAAGCCGTGGAGGCGGCCGGCCAGGTAGCCGGCCGCGAAGACATCGCCGGCCCCCAGGGTGTCCACCGGGCGGATGGCGGGTTCTGCGGTAAAATCCAGGAACCTCACCGGGGTGAGCAATCTCGCCCCTTTAGGGCCGCGCTTGATTAAAATAAGGGGCGGGGCCCAATAAGGATGGTGATCCATATCCCCCCCCAGAAGCTCCCATTCCCTCTCGGTTACCAGGAGCGTTTCCACATAGTCCAGGAGTTCTTCTAATCCTTTCCAGCCCCGGCGGGCATAAAGTTCCCCCGGGTCCAGGCTGAGTCGGGGGGCGTCCTTTAGCCGCCGGGCGATTTCTTTCTGGATCAAGAGGGGCTTTTCCCCCACAAAGGAAGTAAGGTGGACAAACCTGGCGGCTGCCAGAACCTCCCAGGGGATATCGCTTTCTTTCAGTTCATCGTTCGTGTTGGGGGCCACCAGGATGGTGCGCTCCCCTTGCAAGTCCACCAGGATATAAGCCCGGCCGCTAATGCCTTCCTCAACCAGATAATTTAGATTGACCCCAGCCAGGCTGTCTTTCAGGAAGGCGCCGTCGGCGTCTGCTCCCACCCGGCCCACCAGGGCCACCTCCACGCCCAGGCGACCCAGGGCATAGGCGGTGTTGGCTGCCTGGCCGCCGCCGGCGCGGCCCGCGGGTCGACCGTACCGGCCCAGCAGGTCCTGTAGGAGGGCTTCCTCCTCCGGCCCCAGGGCCACTTCCCCCCCACGCTGGAGTTGGGGCCAGGTTTTGACAAAAACCTCCAGGTCGGCCACCTCATAAAGCAGATCCACATTGACCGCCCCCAGACAAATAACCTGAAACCCCATGCGCCAACCCTATCAATATTTACCTTGCCGGTCAAGGTGGGGTAGTGAGTTGAGGGGAGGGTCGGGGGAACGCGGTTCCCCCGACCTCCCCTCAAACTCCCCACCCAACCTCCGATATGGGGTGGCCGGAGAAGG
>JAUXZG010000084.1 GCA_030694005.1 Desulfobaccales bacterium
GTAGCTGGTCGAGACTGGTTATCTTCATGAGGCTGCCATTTGTGCGTAAGAATCAATGATTTTGGACACCTGACCGGGGGTCAGGCGGCCAAAGGTGTCCTCCCCCACCCGCATGGCCGGAGCCAGAGCGCAACAGCCGATGCACCGCACCACTTCCAGGGTGAAGAGCATATCCTCGGTGGTCTGGCCGTGTTGGATCCCCAATTTCCTTTCCAGTTGGTCCAGCAGGCGGGGTGAGCCTTTGACAAAGCAACCCGTGCCCAGGCAAACATTGATGATATGTTTTCCCCGGGGGGTCAGGCTGAAGGCATTATAGAAACTGGCCACCCGTAAGATTTCCGTCAACGGCACCTTGAGCTCATCCGCCACATGTTCCAGGGAAGCCCGGGGCAGCCAGTTAAAATGCCGGTTGATATCCAGCAAAATGGGCAGCAGGTTGCCGCGCTCGTCCCGGTGGCGGCCGATAATGTCCGCCACCGCGGCTTCCTCGGTGGCCGCCGTATAGGCCGTGCGGGCGCGCGCCTCCTCCTCCGGCAGCTGCACCTCATAACGGATGGGACAGGCGTCCAGGCAGACCCCGCAGCCGGTGCACTTTTCCGGATTCACATAACGGGGATGCTTCTTAAGGGTAACTTCGAGATTGCCGGGCTCACCCGTAACCTCTTTCAGGTCTGTCAGGGTATGGATTTCGATGTTTGTGTGCCGGCCGACCTCGACCAGTTTGGGGGAGATAATTCACATAGCGCAGTCGTTAGTGGGAAAGGTCTTGTCAATCTGTGCCATGGTGCCGCCGATGGCCGAGCTCTTTTCCACCAGGTGGACATAGTAGCCCGAATTGGCCAGATCCAGCGCGGCCTGCATCCCGGCGATGCCGCCTCCGGCGACCAGTACCGACCCAAGCACTTTTTCGGTCATAACAAACCCCCTGGCTGGCTAATTTTCTGTCATTGTAAGGAAGGAGAGTGAGGTTGATATCCGGTTCTATTTTTAAATGACTAATTCTCTTGTACTTTTTAACTAAAGTTCATTTATCTTCTAGTTTATCTGCCCAATTTTTGTCAAGAAGAAATTTTGTCATAATTCCTCATAGAAATTATCTGCCTGATAGTTCAGCTAAAATGGTATCTCCTTTGGTCTCCGGTTTTGCTTCCAGCGCCCTCCTGATTTAACGTCAACCTGATAACTCCCCGGCGAATATTTTCACCCGAAACAAAAGACGGCCGCCGGCCTCAGCAAAAATTGCCTGGGGGACAAGACCAGGATTGGCCGGAATTAAATGAGCTTTAAGGGCGGGATTGAGGCAAAAAGGGGGTAAAGGTTTTCTCCCCCCGTCAGCCGGGCGGCGGGGTGGTCCCGCCGCCCGGCGACAAAGGTTCACTGCAGGCTATAGTAAGGGGTCCGGTTGATAAAGATGCGGGAGACCACCCCTTCGCCATTCAGCTCTCTGAGACAGTTGTACGCCTGTTCCTTTTCCACCTCTAGAGCCTGGGCGATGTCGTGGAGTTGCAACGGCCTGGCTCTCCGCTGCAGCAGGTTGGTGATCCGGGTCCTAAAAAACTCCTCGCTGATGATGTCCGTCAAGGCCTGGTCATAGGCCAGGGGGTTGGGCATCTGCGAAGGGTAAGTGGTCTCTCCGGGGCAGCGCAGGCTGACCCCCAACACCCAGCGCACCCGGGCGTTATGCAAGGTGTCGTAAGTAGCCCTGAGCCTATTTAGAGTCGCTTCATCCCTGACGATGGGTCCCAGGCGGTCCATGGTGGCAAGAAAACTCTCCACGGTCCGGACATATTGTTGGGGCTTGTTCAGATCGCAGTGCGCCAGGGTGATGCGTTCCCTTTCCAAGCCGCATAGAGACAGCAGTTTTTTCAGCAACAAGACCCGGCTCCAGGTATGGTCCAGACCGTAACTGTGGTGGCATTCCTCGGGCCGGCAGCCTATGAGTAAAAGACCGTTGGCCCCTTCTAAAAAGGCCCGTCCCATGACCAGGGGGTCAAGCTGGCCGAGGCATTGCAGCGGCAAGAGGTAAAGCCTGGGGCTGACGGTCAGGCCGCGCAGACCGGCATGGTCCGCGGCCGGGATGCCACTCCACTGGCACCCGAAACCGATGACTTCATCGTCGTTGAGCTGCTGCGCCAGGGAAGCTACGGTGGCTTCATGGCGGGCGGTATTGTAAATCTGGGAACTTATGGCCAGATGGGGGCAGGCCGCGGCGCAGGTGGCGTCCCCCGTGCACACCAGGGGGTCCACTATTCGGGGAGTGCTGCCACCCAAGCCTTCCCACGGTTCGATCGCCCCACAGTCGCAGATTTCCCGGCAAAGGGTGCAAGAAGTGCACAGGTTCGCGTCCACCTGACAGACATTGAGGACCGCCAGGAGCTTCCCGGCCCTGGCCTTTCCCAACAACGCCGCCTTTTTCTTGGCCGTCTGGCGTCCCTGGCGCAGGGCTTCCAGCAAGTCGCAAGGCTGGCGGGCCGAACCCGCGATGGGCAACTTCTCGTCCAGGGCCACCTCGTGGGGCATGACCATCTGGGGATACCTTTCCAAAAACACGCCTTCGATAACTTTCTTACCCAGAGTGTTGGCCGTCTTGGACGCAGCCGGACCGATGCGCCAACGGGGCGACAGGACCAGTTGGTCCCAGGGCAGCTCATGCTCCACCTGATCATCAAGACGGGTGAAAGTGAGGTAACCCGACTGGACCGAGGGCCGGGTGTTGCCGTCGTAAACAACGAGAGAGATGCCCAGTTCCCGGCCCCGGCGACGCTCTGAAGTACTCAGGGGGAACGAAATCAGGTGGTTATACAAAATAGCCATCCGGGCCTGGGGTGAATGCTCCCGGATATAGCTGGCGGTGCGCCAGGCGGCCCGGGCGGAAAGCTGGCCGTAAGGCTGATCCATCTCCACATCGTTAATCCAGAAAACCAGCCGGTGCTCCGGCGGGCCGTGGAGCCAGATGGACTCCTCCATCTCCCGTTGAGAAAGAACCCGCACCCCATCGTGGCCGAACTCAGACTCCTGGTCAAGGATCTCGGCGTCCAGGGCGGCGATGATGGTTCCGACCCGGTATTCCTGCGGAGGCTGGTCGGCAAACGAGATGGTGACGTGGTATTCTCCCACCCTCCCCAGAACTTTTTCCACCGTGCCGCCGATGATCGTTTGCACCAGGGGGCTGTCGTACACCTCGCCCATAAGCTGCCGGAGACGGTCGTGGTAATGGCGTTCTCCGGGATAACGCTCATGCAGCCGGCGGAGCTCCTCCTCCATGTCCTTAAAGGGCACCGCGATGATGGTTTTGATCCCTTGGCGCAAAAGCTCCTGGGCGGCCCCGTAAGTGGCGATGCCCCCGCCCAGAATCATGATGGGTTCGTGAAAATCTATTTTAGTCTCAGAGGGAGTCCCTATGGTCCGCAAGCCGGCCAGGGACGCCTTGATCAGCTTGGCCCCTTTCCGGGCCAGGTCGGCCGGCTCCCCAGGGTTTACCTGGGCTACATGGTCCCTCAGATTGACCATGTCGATCAAGCCTTGTTTGAATCCCAAGCCCTCCAGCTCCTGTTCGAATTTTTTCAGCAGGATGCGGCGTTCACACCCGGCCACCACCAGGCGATTAAGCTTTTTGCGGGCAATGGCCGCTTTAACTTTCTCCAGGCCGGGTCTTAAGCAGGGGAAAGGCAAGATGCCGATATGGGTAACCACCCCGGGGTCACGGAGCAGTTTGGCCATGGCCGTTAGGTCAACTTTGGGGGCGATCTTGGGGCCGCACTCGCAGAGAAAGACCCCGCAGCGGACCCCATCAGCCGGTTTTGGGGGTGATTTTACCGTGTGCATCATTAACCCTCCCTCAGTGGGCAAAGCCATGGCCGGTACGCCTGGAGACATCACCCCGCACCAGGTCTAGCCGGGTGCTCATGGCTCCGGTGGGGCAGACCGTGACACAGCAACCACAGGCGACACAGGCATTGTTAGGGACCCGGTAAGGGGTGTCCAGCTGTTTATTTACCCCCCGGGAGCCGAAGGTCAGGGCCTGCACCCCCACCACCTCGTTACAGACCGCCACGCAGCGGCCGCAGCGGAGACATTCCTCCTCGGGATCGGTTATGGTAAAGCGCGTGGCGGTCACCCCATACTCCCGGGCGAGATCCCGGATTTCCTTGGAGGCCGGACAATCAGCCAGGAGCATCTCCAGCACCCACCGCCGCACGTTTAAAACCCGCTCCGAGTGGGTAAACACCTCGAGTTTTGCTAGGGGCGGGTTGAGACAAGAGGGCATAACCTTGCCCCGTTTGCCATAGCGGACCTCCACCACGCACAGGCGGCAGCCCCCCCAGGGCTTGACCGCGGGGTGAAAGCACAGGGTGGGTATGTGGATGTGGTATTGCTCGGCCGTCTCCAGGATGGTCCAGCCCGGGCGGGCCTGCACCGGCTGGCCGTCGATGGTGAAGTTGATTAAATCATCAGTTTTCTTTTTTTTCGGGCTCATAAATTCACCTCCTACTCCACGATAACGGCGCCCACCGGGCACACATCCATGCACGCGCCGCAGCGGATGCAGGCGGCATTATTGATGGTATGGGGCTTCTTTTTCCTGCCGCTGATGCAGTCCTGAGGACAGTTGCGCACGCACAGGGTGCAGCCGTTACAGGTCTTGGGGTCAACCCGGTAAATAATCAGGTCTTTGCATACCCCGGCGGGGCACTTATGGTCTTTGATGTGGGCCAGATATTCGTCCCTAAAGTATCTGATACTGGTCAGAACCGGATTGGGGGCGGTCCCCCCGAGACCGCACAAAGACCCGTCCCCGACGGCCTGGGCCAGGCTTTTGAGCTCATCGATGTCCTCGACAGAGCCCTGGCCTCTGGAGAACTTGTCCAGGAACTCTTGCATGCCTTTGAGGCCCAGGCGGCAAGGCAGGCATTTGCCGCAGGACTCCTCCTGGAGAAAGCGCAGGAAGTAGCGGGCCACATCCACTACACAATCCCGGTTGTCCATGACGATCATGCCCCCCCCGCCCATGATGGACCCGGTCTGAGCCATGGAATCGAAGTCCACCGGGAGTTTCTTGAGCTCAGAGATAGGAACCGGGGCGCTAAGGCCGACGCGGGCTGGTTTCATATCTGCCGGGGGGAGATCCTTGAATTCGTAGGGGATGATGCCGCCCGAGGGGCCCCCGGTCTGGACCGCCTTGAACCTCTCCTGGCCGGGCACGCCGCCACCGATCTCTTCGACGATGCGGCCCAGGGTGACGCCCATGGGCACCTCCACCAACCCGCTGTTTTTCACCTTGCCCACCAGGGAGAAGATCTTGGTGCCGGTGCTGTAAGGCACCCCCAGGTCGGTGTACCACTTGGCGCCCTTGTCAATGATGTGGGGCACATTGGCCCAGGTCTCCACATTATTAATAATCGTGGGGCGGTTCCACAGACCTTGCTGTGCCGGGTAGGGAGGCCGGGTGATGGGCTCGCCCACACGGCCCTCCAGAGAAGCTATAATGGCGGTCTCTTCCCCACAGACATAGGCTCCTGCCCCGCGGTTGATCTGAAGGTCGAAATCAAAGCCCGTGCCCAGGATGTTTTGCCCCAACAGTCCCAGGGAGCGGGCCTGCTCGATGGCGATGGACAGGTGCCGGATGGCGATGGGATATTCGTGCCGGACATAGAGGAAACCCTTGTTTGCCCCCAGGGCGTAGGCCCCGATGATCATGCCTTCCAAAACTGCGTGGGGGTCGCCTTCCATGATGGCCCGGTCCATGAAGGCCCCTGGGTCCCCTTCCTCGCCATTGCCAATGATATAGACGGGCCCCGGATTCTCCCGGGCAATATCGGCGGCGCGCCGCCACTTGCGGCCGGTGGGGAACCCGCCGCCACCCCGGCCGCGCAGGCCGGATAACGACACCGTGTTGATGATGTCCTCCGGAGACATTTGCGTCAGGGCCTTGGCAAATGACTGGTAGGCTCCGGCCATCAGGGCGTCGTCGATCTTTAACGGATCGATAATCCCCACATTTTTGAGGATGATCTTCTGCTGCATCTTATAAAAAGGAATCTCGGCGGCGGATTTGTACCTGGCGCCATTGTCGCTGTATAGCAGCCGCTCCACCACCTGCCCTTTGACCAGACTGGCTTCCACAATTTCTTCAACATCCTCCGGTTTCACCCGGACATAAAACAGATCAGCAGGGGATAAGCTGACTAGGGTCCCCTGACTGCAGAAGCCGTGGCAGCCCGTCTCTTTGATCAGGGGCTGGACCTTGGCCCTTAGCTTTTTGGCCTTGATGGTTGATTTAAAAGCCTGGGAAACCATAGCCGCGCCCTGGGCCAGGCAACCCGGCCCCAGGCACACCCTTACTACCGGCCGCTTAGGGTCTTGGGCCTTGAGCAGCTTTTTTTGCAGGCCGGCGAGTTGTGCGGCACTTTTGATCCTTTCCATCTTTTCCTCCTGTGGCCAGGCAGACGATTAGAGTTTTTCCAGGCGCTTCTGCAGCGAAGGGATGGAAGCCGCGCCCAGGTAATCTTCATCAATCATCACCACCGGGGCCAGGGCACAGGCGCCCACGCATTTGACGGTATCCAGAGTGAAACGCAGGTCTTCGGTGGTGTGGCCCCGGGCCACGGCCAGGTCCCGTTCACACGCCTCGACGAGACGGCCCCCCCCTTTAAGATGACAGGTGGTGCCCAAGCAGACTTTGATTTCATGTTCCCCTCGGGGCTCAAGACTGAAGGATTTATAGAAAGTGGCCACGGCCCAAGCCTGGGTTAAGGGGACTCCCACATGGTCACAGATCAACGCCAGGTGCTCCGGGGAAATGTATTTATACTCGGCCTGCACATCCTGAAGCAGGCTGATGAGATGTTGGGGCTGCTTCGGATACCTTTCCAGGATGTCGTCGATCTCCAGGGTGGTTGCTTTCATGCCTTGGCCCTCTCCTTTAAATGATGGGAATAATTTCGGTTTTCAGCAAATAATCCAGGCAATAAGCTTACCAAGTGGTTAACCTGCTGTTTTTCATGGAAATAAAGATCTCTCAGGAAGAGGCCACTTCGAGGATTTGTTTCACAGATGAAACGAACTGAAACAATGAGGGCTTTAACTCGCTGATATTATATGATTAATTAACTAGAAAAAAAGTTTCTCCTTTTCGGGACATCTTTGGCACATTAATAGGCTGTTGAAAAACTATCCATTTCTTCAAATTGTCATTCTGAGCGAAGCGAAGAATCTAGTGAGATTAATAAGTTCTAGATCCTTCATCCGTTCAGGATGACACCCAAACCCGCTTTTCAACAGCCTGTTAATCCGGCTTGGTAGGGGGAGGAAATCTGCTTAAGGAAGAGCTCAGAGGGAAATTTGGCTGGTTAGAAGAGCCCGTAGGCCTTCATTTTTCGCCACAGCGAGCTGCGGCTGATTCCCAGGGAGCGGGCCGCCGCCTCCCGGCGCCCCCGGGCCTTTTGCAGGGCCTTCTGAATCGTCAGGCGTTCATCTTCCCAAAGGTAGCCGGACTTGCTCACCTCCCGAATCAGGGGGAGGTTGGGACCCAGGGTCAAAGATGCTTCCATATCAGGCAGATGGGATTTGGTGATAATCGGCCCTTTGACAAAGACAAAGGCATATTCCAAAACCCGCTCCAGTTCCCGCACATTCCCCGGCCAGGAATACTTCTGGAACATGGTCATGACTTTGGGGTCCACCCCCCGCACCTCTTTTTTGTACTTGCGGTTGAGGCGGGCCACGAAATGGTTGACCAGCAGCGGGATATCCTCCACCCGTTCCCTTAAGGGCGGGAGATACAGGGGCACGGTCCGCAGACGGTACAAAAGGTCCATGCGGAATCGCCCCTGGCGCACCTCCTGGAGCAGGTTGCGGCTGGTGGCGGCGATCACCCGGGCCTCCAAGGGGATGGGCCGGTTGCTGCCCACCCGTTCAAAGACCCTTTCCTCCAGGACCCTGAGGAGTTTGGTCTGGAGCTCGGGTTTGAGATCGGCAATTTCGTCCAGAAATAAAGTTCCACCTTTGGCCAGCTCCAACCTCCCCACCTTGTGGCTGATGGCCCCGGTAAAAGCGCCTTTCACATGGCCGAACAATTCTGATTCAATCAAGGTCTCAACCAAAGCCGAACAATTAAAGGCTACGAAGGGCCCCCGGGCCCAGGGGCTTTGCCGGTGAATGGCCAGGGCCAAAAGGTCCTTGCCCGTGCCCGACTCCCCTTCCAGGACCACCGAGGCCTCAGAGGCAGCCACATCGGGCAGCAGGTCCAGCAACTGCCTTAAGGCGGGATGCTGTCCGATGATCTCCACTTCCCGGGGTGGCGGCGGCAAATCTGCACCGGGAACCTGCACCCGGGACAGGGGCTTAAAGGTCTGGACCGCCCCGACAATCACTTCTCTGCGGTTCTTGATGGCAGAGCTGTCAACCAGGATGGTGAGGCGGCGCCCGCCTTTATTGACAATGTGCACGTCCTGGTCCGTGCGGGTCACCCCGTCTTCCAGGGTGGCTTTGAGGAAGCAGCCGGCTCTGCAGCGGTCGGCTTTGAAGATATCCCAGCAGTATTGGCCCAGGACCTCCTCCCGCCTAAAACCGGTGATTTCCTGGGCCATCTTGTTGAAACCGGTGATGCGCCGGCGGTTGTTCACCGTGAAGATCCCCCCGGCAAAGTTTTCAAATACCGCTTCGGGGTCGATATCCAGGCCGTTATTGGCCCAGGTGGACCAGGCCCTGGTAAGGGTGTTGTCCCTAAAGGTCAGGACGGCGCCGATGATCTTGTCCTCCGGACTATACAGGGGAGCCACCGAGTAGTTAAGGAAGTGGGTGGCGCCCGATGCCAGGTGGACCTGGGCCATCAGGTTGGCGCGGCTGGTGCCGGCCTTTAGGGCCTCCTTAAGCGCCAACTCAGCCTGGGGGAGATATTGCTCACCAAAGAGCTGGTCCAGAGGCAAGGTCTGGCCGCGACTCAGTTTTCTCTTGAGGAGTCGTTCGGTTTGGAGGGAGGCGGACAGGATTTGCCGCGAGGGGGAAATGATCAAGACGCCGTCACCCTCGGGCAGGTCCTCAAAATTGTTGGTTCCCTGGACCATCTGGAACCTTTGGCCTGGAGGTGCCAACCCGCGCCGCGGCAGATCCAGGTAAGTAGGGGTTTTTAAAGGGTCAGGAAAAGCCCCCAGTTTTTTTATCTGATTTTAACAATAGCATCAACTAACCAAAACTTCAAACAAATCTTAGGCCATTGTTTCACACTTGACACGAGATGTCTGGCTTCCGGTCCCCAAGATTAAACCTTATATCAACGGAAAATCAAAATTATCACCCAGGATCGCTGAGCGGTTAAAAGTTTCGGGGGTTGGAGATAATTTTACGGGAGATTAGCCTTGCGAAGAGACCAGAAAGATTCATAATAAATTTAACATATCATGGATGTCATAGAGATAATTACCAAAAGCGCCCTGGTTAGGTCAAAAATATCCGGCGTGGACTATGTGATCAACCCTTTTCTGGGGTGCGGCCACGGCTGCCGCTACTGCTATGCGGTCTTCATGCGAAAATACTCCCACCATCATCGTCAGGCTCCCTGGGGGACCTTCGTGGAGGTAAAGGTAAACCTGGTCGAGGTGTTGCGTTCAGAACTTCGCAGAAAAAAGCACCGGGGCCGGGCCCTACTTTCTAGTGTCTGCGATCCCTATCAACCCGTGGAACTTAAGTATCAATTGACGCGCCGATGTCTGGAAACCTTGAGGGATTATGGCTGGGGCATCGATATCCTGACCAGATCGCCCCTGGTAACCCGTGATCTGGATATTCTTGCGGAAATGCCTGAGGTTACCGTGGGGCTTTCCATCCCTACCGATAACGACCAAGTTCGCAAAGTCCTGGAGCCCAATGCTCCTCCTCTAGGGGCCCGCCTGACCGCTTTGCAACGATTGCATGAGGCCGGTATCCCTACCTGGGTATTCATAGCCCCTATCCTGCCCATGAATCCCAGAAAGCTTTATGAAGCTATTTCGGCATATATAACTCATCTAAGGGTTGATCCACTTAACTACCGGAATCAGGTAGAGGAGATATTTCGCAGAAATCAATGGGATTATGCGCTCACCGATAAATATGCCGCTCAAACCCGCGCCGCTTTACTCCGGATGTGGGCGAATAAGGTAAACTGACTTTGGAACAACCCAGATTAACTTGCCGGCAGTGGTTTTTGATAGGAAGTGGCTAGCTTGAATTGTGATGACTTAGATTTAAATTGACCATCACCAAATAGAATTCAGATCATATCTGACCTATAGGCGACTATGTCCAGAATCCAAATATTATAAGCATATCAAAACATTTTTTTGGGTCGCAAACCGGCGATATAGGGCAGTGATCAAGCTTCGCCTGCACCATCCTTCGTCCGCCCTACTTCTGGCGCCAGGGGTAATGAAGTGGCTCCGGTTATCTTGGACACGGGAATGTGTTATTGAACTGTCAGGCGCTGTCCACGTCGGCGGCCACCACCCGGTCCCGGCCTTCTCTTTTGGCCTGATAGAGGGCGGCGTCGGCCGCTCGGATCAGGACATCGGCAGATTCGCCGTGCCCCGGGAAGACAGCCACCCCGGCAGAAATAGTGACGGGGTGCAAAAACTTGCCCGGGTGCTGCTCATGGAGCTGTTTGACGCCCAGGCGCAATTGTTCGGTTCGCCCTAAGGTAACCTCAAGAGAGGCCCCGGCGATGATGAGCAAAAACTCCTCCCCACCGAACCGGCAGGGGATGTCTTCCGCCCTAACCAGGCTCAGGATCAAATTGCCCAAGGCCACCAGCAGTTCATCGCCGGCATTGTGTCCGAAGTTGTCATTGTATTGTTTGAAGTGGTCCAGATCTATCATGACCACTCCCAGGTGGATGCCCTGGCGTTTGACCCTATGTAACTCCCGGTCCAGGGTCTCTTCCAGGTACCGGCGGTTGAACAACCCGGTGAGGGGGTCCCGGATGGCCTGGTGGCGCAGGGTTTCCCGCAGCTTCAGGTTGGCCAGAGATAGCCCCAGGTGTTCGGCCACGATGACGGCTAATTGCAGCCTGGACTCGGCCTGGGTTTTCAACTCCTCCGCCGTCAGGCCCAGGGTCCTGGGGGGGCCGAGGCGCACGTGCAGGACCCCGGGGGCTTCCCTCTGCATCATCATGGGCACGCACAGATAGTCGCCGGACCAGGAATCGGTTATATGGCGGCAAGGCAATTCGGGGTGGCTCGCGGTCACCAGGTGGAGCCGGTTGCGCCGCACCGACCAGCAATCGTCCGGCGCAAAAACCGCTTCCGCCGGCGGCGATTCCCCCCACGCGGCCACCGCCTCAAAGTAGGTTTGGGAACTGTTGAGCAAGTACAGCGCCCCGGAATCATCCGGGAAGAGCTTGGCGGCGGACAGGGAGATGGCCGCGTAAGCTTCCTCGGCGGTGTGACAGGATTGGAGCACGTCATCCACGTCTTTGAGTAAAGACATCGTGCGGTGGCGTTCTTCGGTTTCGGCCACCATGCGCCTGAGGTGGTCATTGACCCGGGCCAGGGCCTCCTCATCCCGGCGGCGCCGGGTGATGTCTTTGAACACCACCACCGTGCCCACTGTCTGTCCCCGGTCCATGACCGGGGTGGCCGTGTACTCCACCGGGAAGCCTTGGCCATCCTTGCGCCAGAAGAAATCGTCGCTCACCCGGTGGGTTTCGCCACTCTGAAGTGCGGCATATACGGGACAGTCCTCTCGGAGATGCGGGGTCCCATCCTCTCTCGTATGGTGAATGAGGTCATGCATGGGCCGACCCACCAGTTCCCTGAGCTCATAGCCGATCATTGCCGCGGCCGCAGGATTGGCGAAGGTCACTTCGCCTTGCCGGTTCAGCCCGAAGATCCCTTCCCCCGCAGCCTGCAGGATCATCTCCTGCTGCTCCCGCAGCTGTTCCAGCTCTTGCTCTACCCTCTTGTGGGCCGTGATATCGGAAAACACCCCGTTGACCTGGTCAATCCGGCCCTGTGGATCGCAAAAAATCCGTCCCCGCTCCCTCACCCAGTGAACCTCGCCGTTTTTCGCTCTGATGCGGTACTCCCGGACATAGGCTCGGGTTGACTTCAAGGCTTCTAGAAAAATCTCTTTTATCGGGTTAAGGTCTTCGGCCAGGACGATATCGGACCATTTCAGCCGCCGGGCATTAAAGTCCTCTTTGCTGTAGCCGGTTATTTCCTCGACTTTATCGTCCAGGAAATCCACGGCCCAATCGGCGTAGCCGGTAAAAACCACCGCGGGGATATTGGCCAGCAGCAGCCGGTACTTCTGTTCGCTCTCCCGCAGGGCCTCTTCCGCCTGGCGGCGCTGGGTGATATCGGTCCCCGTACCGATGAGGTATGGTGCCCCATCCAATATGACTCGCAGGCCGGTGAAGATATAGGGGGTTTTGCTGCCGTCTTTGGAGATCAAGTCTGCTTCTGCCGCAGATTCTCCTGTTACAAAAACCTCCCGGATTTTCTCATCGATCTTCTTTTTATCTTCGCCACCAAAAAAATCCAACGGGTGCATGCCGGCAAATTCTTCGGCCGAGTAGCCGGTAGCTCGCTCAAAGTTCTCATTCCAACGCAGAAATCTTCCCTGTTCATCAAAAAGATAAAAGATGCCGGGCAGACTATCTATGGTAGTGTCAGAGAAGAGCTTCTCCTCTAGTAAATTGTCCTCGATCTGCTTGCGGGTCGTAAGGTCCCGAACAAACACCCACATTACCGAAGGCTGCCCTCCATCGTCCTGGACCAGATAGGTTTGCAGTTCCACCGGCAATACCGAGCCGTCCCGGCGACGATACCCCTTCTCATAAAGGTCGGAATACCCCCGGGGCAGCACCTGCTCGGCAATGATCCGGGCTTCCTGCTCTCGCCAGGTTTCCGGAGTAAGATCCCGGTGGGAAAGCTTGACCAACTCTTCGGGCGGGTAACCCAGCATGGCCTGGAAAGCCGGATTCCATTCCACGATTTTCCCACTCAGGTCCACTACCGCGGAGCCGTCTCGGAGGTTTCCGTACAATTGGCGAAACCGGTTCTCGGATCGCTGTACCCGCAAAGTGGACTCGATGGTCAAGCCCATGGTGGTTAACAGGCTCAGCACTACGAGACACGAGAGAATGGCGATACTGAGGCCCAGCATTCGGGCCACGGCGATGGGGCGGGAGGAGGTGAGAATCACGATGGACCAGTCCTGAAAGGGGAGCGGCTGCCGCAGGACCAGATAGCGCCGGCCCTGGAACCGGCAATCACCCCCGTCCCCCGGCGCCTGCTCCAGGATGGGGGCAAAGGGGCCGGGGCCAAACTGGCGGGAAGCGCTCAACTGCTCCCGCATTGCGGCGGACAGGGGCCAGAGGCTTTTCAAGTGCATGTCCAGCCGGTTGGTTAGGGTCACGACCCCATGCGCATCGATAATCACAGCCAGGGCTTCTTGCGGGAATAAGCCTTTCAGGTCATTCATGATTCTATTGATTACCGCGACCCCGATGATCTCGCCGCGGTCGTCCCGCACCGGAAAGCTGGTGTAGTAGCCCAGTTCTCCGGAGGTCACCCCCAAAGCCCAATAGCTGCCCTTGGCCCCCTGCAAGGCTTGCCGGTAGTAGGGGCGGCACGCATAGGACTTGCCCAGGAAACTGTCCGGAGCCAAGCGGTTGGAAGAGGCGACGGTCAGACCCTCCCGGTCCAGCACATACATGATGGCGCACGGCAGGGAGGCGTGCTGCTGGTCCAGGACTGCATTGGCCTGGTCGAGGTTCTGCGAAGTGCGGGAGGCCAGGTAGGAGATAATCCCCGGACAGCCGGCCAGGGCGGCCACCAGGTGATCGGCTTCCGTCATCTTATCCGTCAGGGAGACTTCCAGCACTTGGCCGTGGTGCTCTTGATCAGTCCTTACTTCCCTGGCGGCGGCGCGGCCGAGATATTGGGTGACGCACCAGCCGGTGATCACCAGGACCAGGACGCTCACCACGGTTCCCACCATCAGGTTGCGCCCCCACTTCTGGAGGCGGCTCTGCTTCTCTCGGCCCAGGGAGGCCACGGCAAACAACGAGAGACAGGCGCTGAGGCCGACGGCCAGAAAACCGCGCCCCAGTTGGATGGGCACGCCCGTTGCGGCCAGGAAGACCTCGGTGTTGAGCCACGAGGCGGGGAAAAACGGGGCGGGGTCCACCACCAGGCCGGCAGCCGCGGCATAGCCGGCCAGGCAGAGGGCCGCACCCTGGAGAGCGCCCCGGCCTGGGGCGGCGCGGGGGGCGGCCTGCCATAACGCGACCGCGGCCCCCAAAGCGCCCACCAGCCCCAGGGAATAACGGGCTGACGCCCGGACGCCGGGAAGGCCGGCGAAGGCTCCCAACAGGGCCAACCCCAGGAGTACGGCCAGGACCCAGCGCCCCGGACCGCGGCCCCGGAGCATGATCAGGCCGGCTCGCCCGAATTCCGCCAGCAGCAGAAAAGACAGGATCAGCAGGCCCAGCCTGACCACATCAAAAACGGCATCAGTCCCCAGGCTCAGGGCCACCAGGTCCAGCCATTCCAGCAGCCCGTGGGTGGCCCCGAACAGCAGCAGCCACATCCAGGGGAGCGAACTCCGGGGTCGGCGGTGCAGATACAGGCAGATGGGCAAGAGGAGGAAAAACCCCAGCCCGTAAACGAAGTAAATGAAATCTATCTGGCCCCTGAGAAAATCAGTCATTACCGACTCCTGCAGCAGTATCCGGCACGATCAGGACACTGGGAATGGTCAACGCAGTGGGGGAAACCCCATCCCCCGAGGTCAAGGCTTTTCCCAAGGCCAGGACGCCGGCAACGGCTGGGCTTGGCCGCCCTGGCCGGTAAATCCGGCGGTTCATGGCAATTCTGATGTATCGCGTCCTACTCGAACTTGAACCCTTTCTCGGTGAATAACTTGAGGCAGGCATCCACCACCTCGGGTTCATAGAGGATGCCCTTATTCTTGGTGATTTCCTCCAGGGCCGCCTCAATCCCCAAGGCCGGCCGGTAAGGCCGGTGGGAACTCATAGCTTCCACCACGTCGGCCACCGCCAGGATGCGGGCCTCCAGGGTAATATCGGGGCCGGTCAGTCCCTGGGGGTAGCCCGAACCGTCCATCCGCTCGTGGTGCTGCAGGATAGCCTCGGCCACCGGCCAGGGGAACCGGATTTCTTTGACAATCTCGTAACCGGCCTGGGCATGGGATTTGGTGAGGCCAAATTCCGTGTCGCTTAATTTCCCCGGTTTGCTGAGAATCTCGGCCGGGGTGCTGATCTTGCCCAGGTCATGGAGCAATCCCATCACCCAGAGGCCGGCCACCCGGTCGGCTGAGAGCCCCAGTTCCCGGCCCACGGCGCAGGCAAGTTGGGTGACCCGGCGCTGATGCCCGGCGGTGTAGGGGTCCCGCGCTTCGGTGACCGTGGCCAGGGCCTGAATGGTGCCGTACTGGACTTCCGTTGTCCTGGCCAGGCTTTCCTTTAACGCCTCCTCGGCCTGTTTCTTTTCGGTCAGGTCCCGCCAGAGGCAATGGAGTACGGTCTTCCCTCGATACGTAATCGCCGTAAGCGAAACTTCGACGGGGAAGTCCTCGCCTCCGGCCTTGCGGTGTATCCATTCGAACCGATGGTAACCTTTCTCGAAGGCGGCTTTTATCATCTCACCGGCCTTCTCAAACGAACTGCGCCCATCGGGCTGCTCCGGCGGAGACAACTCCGAAGGGGGGGTCATCAGGAGGTCATCCCGGCTGGAATATTCGAGCATGCGAACGGCGGCTTCGTTGCAGTCCACGAACGTTTCGCCATCGATCAGCATTATGGCGTCCTCGGAAGCGTACAGGACGTCCATGAATCGCTTCTCACTTTCCTCTATCGCCGCCTCCGTCTGCTGGCGATCGGTGATATCCCGGGCGATGGACAGCACCGCGGGCCGGCCCCGGAGGTCCATCAAGCGGCTGCTGCACTCGGTGGGGATAATCCGCCCGTCCCGGGTGACGAGCTCCGTCTCAAACACGAGGTGGCCCGTGGCCCGGAGTTGTTCCAGGATCTCAGCCCGCCGGGCGACATACTCCGGAGAGGTCACATCGCGCCCGGTAAGGTTCAGCAATTCGTCCCGGGTATAGCCCAGAAGGCGGCAGGCCTCCTCATTCACCTCCAGCAGGCGTCCTTCCAGGTTGTTGATGAAGATGGCATCCCCGGCGGTTTGGAACAGGGTCCGGTAGCAGTGTGCCGCGTCCCGCAATTCTTGGGTGCGTTCCCGGACCGTCTCTTCCAGGTGGTCCCGCTCCCGGCGGAGGGCGTTCTCCGCGGCCCGGAGCCGCAGCATGACCCTGAGCTTGGCGGCCAGTTCGACATTGTCGATGGGCTTGGCGATGAAGTCGTCGGCCCCGGCTTCCAGCCCCTGGGCCTTCAATTCGGGGGTGGCCCCGTGCGCGGTCACCAGGATGACGTGGACGGACGCGGTCCGGGGATCGGCTTTGAGCCGGCGGCACATCTCGATGCCGTTCATGCCCGGCATCTGTACGTCGATGAGGGCGCCGTCGACGGCCTCGGACGCGGCCAACTCCAGGCCGGCCTCAGCGCTTGGCGCGGCCAGCAGCTTGATGTCTGGCAGATAGGCCGCCAGCAACTGCTCCAGGACGAAGAGGTTGTCGGGTCGGTCCTCCAAGACCAGGAGTACCGGAACGGTCATGATCCCTACTCCTTCAGGGTAGTATTCAACTAGCGGCGGAGGCTGTCTTTTTTTCTCAGGGTAAGTACTTATGTGACCGTGAAAATCCGTCGAGCCGATGAGAAGCTTGGCGCAAAACTCCGTCCCCAGGCAGGAGCCTGGGAACGAGAGAAAAAAATGCCGGGGCGCACCATAAAGCTTCACCTGATGAATTGCTCATCGGATTTTTGCCTATTCTGCTGAAATTCTGCAATGGACCTTTAAGCCTCCTCATCCCCCGGGGCGGGCCCATCGTCAGGTTTGCTGTGGTCCAACAACCCCCAGGAGCGCAGTTCCCCTAAGATTCCCGGCAGGGCGCCGGCCAGGCCCTGGGCCAGCTGGCAAAAAAATTATGGTGGAAAGAAAAATGGATGGATAGCAGGCTATCTTGCCAAAACCGAAACTTCTCAAAAAATCTGGAAAATTCTTGATATGATCGGCATATCCAAGTCGGCGAATTCCATACTTTTCAAAGAGGTGAATATGTTAGTCGTCACTCTAAAGTTAGATGAATGGTGTTCGTGGGAGAAGGTGTGGCTATCATGGTGGTGGAGATTCGCGGGAAGGAAGTCAAGCTTGGAATAACGGCCCCGCCGGAAATCTCGATATCGCGGGAGAAAGTTAAGAAGAAAGAAAAGCAAGAAAAGTGAAGACTCTGTAAAAGATACAAGATAGAATTAATTAACTTGACAAGCCAAATTGAATGGTAAATATTACTTTATTGATCGCAAACTATTCCACTAATTCAATAAGAAAGGAAGGTTCAAATGGCCAGTGACGTCCTGAAGTTAACGGCGCAGATTGTCATTTCCCACGCCTCAATGAGCGAACTCACCTCTCCAGAATTAGTGGAGGAAATTAAAGAGGTCTACAATGTCTTGGCGTCTCTGGAAGGTGAAGGTGTAGTCCCTGAGACCATGGCACCGCAACAGGGCGAAGAAGCCGGGGTGGTGAAGAAACCTTCTATACCTCTAAAAGACATCGTTACCTATAAGCACGTCGTCTGTCTGGAATGTGGCAAAAAGATGCGAACCTTAAAAGCCCATATCCGCAAAGCCCACCATTTGATGCCGAAAGAATATTTTAAGAGATTTGACCTTGATCCCAAAAAATATCCTTTGGTATGCCGGGAATATTCAGAGCAGCGGAGCGCCATGGCTAAGAATAGAAGATTTGGTGAGCGCGGAACTCATCATAAGGCGACCAGTTAAGTAAGCGCTCCAATATCCTTCCTTTTAACAAGACTGAAAAGTCGAAAAATTAGAGGAGAAAGCTGTGGGAGATAAAGGCAAGAAGGACAAGCGCAAGAAGGAAGCCAAAAAGCCTAAGAAAGACACTCAGAAGGTCGACAAAAAAGAAAAGCCCAGCAATAAGTAGCAGGTCAACCCACATGAGGGGCGGGTTACATCAGCCCGCCCTATCCCCTCACACAGCGCGCACGTTTTGAGACATTGCCTTTGCGCTCACTGGTGGCGCTATATCTTGCCATTATAGAAACATGTTCATATGTTGCCATATCATACCGATATCTAATAATTCCTTTTCGGTTCTGCCAACTTTTGCTGGAAGTTTAAGACGAAGGTAAATTCAATGAAGTGTCAGATCATATCGAATTGGGATCGAAAGGTTGTCAGGTCAAACCTCGACTATTACACTTGAATTTTTCCCGTTTGCGGAGTTTCGTTTTCTAGCAGAGAACCGTGCTTTCCGAATTCATGGGGAAAGCGCAGCCCTTAAAATCCCAGATCTTTTAAGTTAACCGGCAAACCGGTTCAACAGGTTCACCAAATCCTGCCTGGCTAGTTCGCCGCGGACCTCAATCCCTAGGGACAGGATTACGGTTCATTTGACCATGAGGCGGAGCCGCTTCCCAAAAAAAACCGCCACTTGCAGAACATATCTGGCGGATGAGGGTCTGGGGGCGCAAACACGCATTCTGTCTGAAGGCGCGCGTCAATTTCTTTGGCAAAGCTGTCAAATTCCGCCCGATGCATTTCTTTGCAGTGATACTCTTTCAGACCCCGCTTCAGCCGGGCTTCCTGAGTGGGGCAAGAGGGCACGGTTATAATGACTTCATCGGGTTTTTGCTGAATGCGATATCCCACCAGAATATGCCAGGGCCAGTAACGCAAGGCCTTGACAAAACCGCTTAACCCCCGCTCTTGAATGTCGAATCGTTTCAAAAGGTCTTTAGCAGCTAGAGCCGGGATTCTCCCCCAGACTTTTTCATTCAAGCGATCCGCGGTGGCCTCATCAATAAGTTCGGTGATGTAGATATACCAAAAGGAGTCCATCACCCGGTAATGCCGGAGCAGAAACTGAATATATTTCCGTAACTCAGCAGCCTCCATATCTTCAAAAATGGTCAAATCCATGTTTCCTTCCTTTTCCTAGAACCTCAAACCCTAACGCCTCCTTACTCGTGGGAATAATAGCACAAAAATTTTTTTAAGAACAAATTTCCCCCAGATTTCGGGCATACCAGAGCAGCGGTGATCAAGTATCATGGAATTGCGGCTTCAGAACCCCAGGCGGGGGGCAGGTCGGGTTCGAATCTTGCCAGGCGCACCGGTATTGGTTATTAAACGGGCGAGTTTTTCCTTTGCCTCCCCCTGGCTTTTTTACGCCACCAGGGCCAGATTTTGGAGCAATGGCCGGGGGTCCACCAGGTGGCGGACAAACCACTCCTCGTAATCCTTGGCGCCCAGGGCCAGGGCCAGAACTTCCGAAAAGTGGAAGACGGGAAGCCTCTCCCTGGAGGTGCAACGGATCTCCAGATTGAGCTGGCACATGGCACAGGCGGTGACCAGACAATGGGCCTTGGCAGCCACGGCGCTGTCGATGATTTCGTTGACCAGGGGGGTGACTATTTCCGGGTCGGTGGCGGAAAGAAAGGAGCCGCAACAGCGATGCGTATAAGCCCCGATGATGGGCTCGGCCCCCAAGGCCACCAGAATATCTTCCATTTCGCCCTGGTAATATTTTTCCTTTTCCAGATCCGGGGGGCGAAACACGGCACAGCCGTAATAGGGCACAAACTTAAGACCCGTAAGGCTCCGTTTGGCGCTCTGTTTCAGGCGGTCCAATCCGAACCGCACCAGCACCTCCATAAAGTGCATGATTTTCAAGTCCAAATTGATCGGCCGTCCCCAACGCTCTTCTAAAGAACGGTGGGTTTCCGGATCCTTCTTGAGACAGACCTTGGCATGCCGCAAATAATGCAGGCAGCGGGGGCACATGGCCACCAGGGGTCTGCCGGCCGGGGCCAGGGACAGGTTGCGGGCCGCCATTCCCAGGCTTAAATTCTTGCACATGGTTTGCGCGGAGGAGGAGCCGCAGCAGTTCCAGTCGGAAAGTTCGATGAGGTTCAGGCCCAATATTTTGGCAGACTGCATCAGGGACATATTGGCTTCCGCGGCCGTAGTGGCCATGGAGCAGCCCGGGAAGTATGAGAAGTCAATCTGGTGGTGAAGGCTCATTTAGACTCCCTCCAGTAGCACTTGAAAAGGTCGCCGATCTCTTCTTGGGCTTGCACCCGTGACGGCCTCAGGTCCAGCTTGCGCTTGGCCAGCATCTTGAGACCCACGTCCAGATCACTGAGCCAGCGTCGGGTTTTCACCTTGTAGCGCCACATGATCCCCAGTTTATGGGCGCGACCGTAACGTTCCAGGGACCTGAGCACTTCCTCGTGGAAGTCAAGGATGTTGGGCTTGGCTATGGCTACCCCTTCCTCCACCGCCATCAGGCGCAAGGTATCCATCACGGCCGCCATGTCGATGCCCATGGGGCACTGGCTGGAACAGGTATGACAGCCTACGCAGATCCAGATGGTTTTACATCTCAGGACTTCCTCCCGCATGCCGAACTGCAGCAGGCGCAGGACCAGGTTGGGAGGATAATCCATGGCCCGGATGAAAGGACAGCCATTGGCGCAGGCGTGGCACTGATAACACCGATTTAGGTCGGTGCCGCTTTTCTCGATAACCTCGGCCGCCAGAAAACCCCGAGGTTGGCCAACTTCAATAACCGTCCTGGGGGCGGCCGGTTTTGCCAGGGGGGTGGTTTGGCTCATTTCTCGTAAAGTTCCTTGGTTAATTAATTTTAGCCACTCGGGCTGAGTGGGTATCTGGTGATTTTTCCTGATAATTTTGGATGGCCAGGGCCAGGGCTTCCGCCCCCAGATTGGAGCAGTGCATTTTGTTCGGGGGCAGACCCCCCAGGGCCTCGGTCACCGTTTGCTTGCTGATCTTTTTGGCTTCTTTAAGTTTCTTGCCTTTGGCCATCTCGCTCACAATGTCGGATACCGCAATAGCCGCGACACAGCCAAAAGTCTGGAACTTGACGTCCACCAGACGATCGCCTTTGACCTTGATATAGAAAGTCATCATGTCGCCGCAGACGGGATTGCCCACTTCGCCGATACCGTCCGCATCTTCGATGACCCCGGCGTTTTTCGGGTTATTAAAATGGTCCATCACGGTTTGGCTGTACATCTTAAGCTTCTTGGCTGGATGGCCGGGTTTTTTCCATTCTCACCAGATCGGCCAGAGTAATTGAGCGCAATTTTTCAAACATGGCCTGGGCGGCCTCCCGCCAAAGGTGACGGGTGGGACAGGTGGCGGAACGCCCGCAGACTTCCGCGTGCTCTGAACATTCCACCAGGCTCGTGCCCTGTTCCAAAAGCGCCACGATTTCTCCCACGGAAATCTCCTCAGGGGGCTTGGCCAGGATGTGACCGCCCTTAGGGCCCCGCACACTTGCCACATAATGGGCCTTTTTCAAGGGAATGATAATTTGTTCCAAATATTTCGCCGAAATATCCTGACGTTTGGCAATATCTCCCAACCGAATGGGCCCCTGGTTATAATGCTCGGCCATATCCAACATGAGCCGAGTGCCGTAACGACTCTTGGTGGTAAGTTTCATGATTATCCTCCTGCGGTCGCCGCCATTTTTTTCCGCCACAGCGGAGAAAAGGACCGCAGTTTTTCCACGGCGGGGGGAAGATGTTCCAGCAAGTAGTGCACGTCTTCTTCCCGGTTGTCGCGATTCAGCGTAAAGACGATGGACCCCTGGGCCAGATCAGGGCGGATACCGATGGCGCACAGCACCGGCGAGACCTTCAAGGCCTTGGAGGCGCAGGCCGAACCCGTGTTGGCATAAATCCCCTGGCGGTTCAGCAGGAAGATCAGGGCTTCGCCTTCGATGCCCTCAAAACAGAAACTGGCGTGGCCCGGCAGCCTCTCTACCTGATGACCGGTATAAATGAGGTTGGAAATCCCCTCCGTAATCCCGGCAACCAGGAGATGCCGCAGTCTGGTGAGGTGAGGGACCAGATGGGCCAATTCTTCCCGGGCCAACTCAGCCGCCTTACCCAGACCCACGATGCCGGGCACGTTTTCGGTGCCCCCCCGCCGGCCGTTTTCCTGGATGCCGCCGTGAATCTGGGGGACCAGGCGCAGCTTGCGGCGAAAATACAGGGCCCCAGTGCCCTTGGGGGCGCCCAGGACGGGGCCCGAAAGAGTCAGCAAATCCACGCCTAATTCCTTTACCTCCACCGAGACACTACCCACCGTGGCCACGGCGTCGGTGTGGAAAAGGATTCCCGCGGCCCGACAAATCGCCGCCAACTCCGCGATGGGTTGGATGGTGCCGATCTCGTTGCTGCCATGCTGGATAGACACCATGACCGTGGCCGGAGTGAGGCTCCTCTTAAGACGTTCCGGTTCCACCTGGCCGTAACGGTTGACAGGCAGAAAGGTCACTTCAAAATCATGGAACTTTTCCAGGAACCTCGCGGCATTCAGCACCGAGTGGTGTTCGATGGCCGAAACCACCAGATGTCTGCCCTTTTTGATATTGGCCAGCGCCGCTCCCTTGACGGCCAGGTTATTGGCTTCGGCGCCGGATGAGGTAAAGACTAGCTCCTCGGTTTGGGCGCCGATAAGGTGGGCCACCTTGGTCCTTTGCTCTTCCAAAACCTCTTTGATCTCGGCGCCCAGGTCGTAAACCGCGGAGGGATTCCCGAAACGCTCGGTGAAATAGGGAAGCATGGCCTCCAGAACTTCCCGGCGTACGGGGGTCGCGGCCGCATTATCCAAATATACTCGTTTCATAACCCCGCCTCAGTGGACCTTCTTGATGTAAAGCTTATAGTAATCTTCGTCTTCAGCTTCACAGATACCGACGAACTCTTGCCCATGCTTGGCGCACCAGGCCGGAATGTCTTCCAGGGCCCCGTCATAGTCGGTCAAGATTTCCAACACCTGCCCCTGTTTTAAATCCTTGATCAACTCGGTGGGCTCCAGAAGATGCATGGGACACACGCGGTAGACTAAATCCGCGGTGGCATCGGCCTTACATTCTTTTAAGAACTTCATTATGTTGTCCTCACAGGTCTAAGGAAGCCCCTGGCATCCTTATTTACAGTATTCCGATATTATATATTGTTTAAGTATACAATAATCTTTCTTTGCTCGAAGTCAAGGGGGTTTCTGAAAAAACCGGGGTCGGGCCTAGCCGCGGCCAGACTGGGGTTCTCGGCTACCTCCCCGGCCCCTTCCCTGAATTGACGAGTTGGCCGGATTGGCCGCAGCTTGCCGGACAGAGGCCGCCGGCCCCAAACTTCAGGCAACGCTGAGGGCCCTCTCGGCTTCCCCCCTCCCGGCCTTCCCCGCCTAATTAATCGAAAAGTATCTCTATAGCGAGGTAAGGACAGACCCTCAGGCAAAGCTCACAGGCGATGCAGCGTTCCTGGTCAAATGACACCGTCATGCTGGCCCGGTCGACCCCCAGCGCGTGGGTGGGACAGGGGGCCAGGCAGGCGGTACAATGGATGCACCGCTCTTCATGCCATCTGACCTCTCGGGCCAGAGGCTCCACGCCCACCCCTAACTCCCCCAAGAAACCCATTGCGGCCTCGAGCTTCTTGGGGCTGCCGCCCAACTCCACTACCATACTGCCCCATTCCCTGGGGGTAATGCGGGCCCTGAGAATGTTGACCACCACCCCGTAATCCTGGATCAATTTGTAGGTAACGGGCTGGTCAATGAGATGCGGCGGGAAATTCAGCACCACTTTCTTTTTAAGCATATGCCTTCCTCAGCAAAATTGGCTTGACCATTATCAGCCTGCCTTTGGGGCTTCCCACGGCCGTTCTTTCAGGGGCCTGAAGGCGTACCCGGAGTCAAGGGAAGGAAGGGCCGCCACGGCCTCGGTCAATAAAAAACTCCCTTCTTTAATCCACGCTTTCAAGATCAGGGCAATTTCCCGGGCCCGGACATAGGAGGACAGCCCGGCCGTGACCACCTTCTTCTGGCCCACCGTAATTTCTCCGGTTTTGAGTTGGGCCACCGTTACTTCGGCCAGGATTTCCGGTTTGCAGTTGGGGTAGGACTCGCTGTAGTCCACCACCGGGGCAATGATGTCGGCGTCGCTAACCGAGGTGAACCGGAGGATCTCCTCAT
Organism: Desulfobaccales bacterium; assembly: GCA_030694005.1. Lineage (GTDB taxonomy): Bacteria > Desulfobacterota > Desulfobaccia > Desulfobaccales > 0-14-0-80-60-11 > JAUXZG01. Next base: position 24,158 of record JAUXZG010000084.1, read on the forward strand.
CCAGGATGGGGATGGGAATGCCGAGCCCCAAGGTCACCGTCACCCCATATCCGGTAAAAGACGCGCCCCTGAGCCACCTGGAGCTCATTTTTTTCAGGTCCCCGGTAACCGCCAGGGTGCCGGCGCCCATTTTCGGCACTCCCAGCTCCGTGCGGCGCACCCCGGGATTATGCTGGGTGCCGTGGCTCACCACATAGCCGGTGTTGCCGCCCAGGAAGATCCTGGTGCCCACCCCTATGGTTTTATACAGGGGATCATTAAGGAGAGGACTGAGCCGGCCCGCGGTGCAATAGTTGGCGTTGCGCATCTTGGGCTGGAGAACTCCCATGTAGGTATAGATCACTCGATCCGAGAGGTTCACGGCCACGTTGTAGTTCTGATAGGCGTTGCGCATGTTAAAGAGAACCGCCTCGTTCATATCCTCCAGGCGGATCCAGGTGTCCAGAATTTTGCGGGGATAACAGTCGGTGCCGTAAGTAGTGGCGGTAAGCCGCACATCCTTTCCCGAGACCAGGTCTTCTATAATGTGGCCGCCGCCATAAGCAAATTTCCCCGGGAACACCTTGTTGCGGGGATCGTCTTCGGGAAGCGCGGTGGCGCCCAGGAAAAGGTCCACCGCGGCGAAGCCGGCATAGGCCGGGACCTCGTTTATGGTGACCCGGCCGCCGCCCATCTTGATCCGGGGATTGGCGTGACCCACATTGAAATAGGCGCCGGAGGAGCACATGGGGGCAAAGGTGCCGGTGGTGACCACATCCACCTCTTTGGCGGCCTGTTTGACACCCTTTTGCTTTACCACCTCAATGATCTCTTCGGCCGTGAAGACTACGGCCCGGCCCTGTCTGATCTTCTCGTTGATTTCGTTGATTGTCTTGGCCATGAGTAACTCCCTTGATACTGATTAACTTCTCCTGCGCCTAGCAACTCGGTTTTCCGGTCAAAGTTAACATGCGCTTAAGAGCGATCTTTGCCTCGGTTTTTATGGGTTCGGACACCGTGACTATATTAGCCTCCCCCGGGCTTTCCAGGGTGGCCAGGAGGTTTTCCAGATTGATTCTGAACATATTGGGACACAAGGAGTAATGCAGGTCCAGGACCTCTTTGTCCGGGTGTTCCAGGGCCAGCCGGTGCACCAGGTTGATTTCCGTGCCCACAATGATCGTGGTTTGAGGGGCTGCCCTGGCCACATAGTCTACGATGAAGCCGGTGGAACCGCAGGCGTCCGCCAGGGCCACCACTTCCTGGGTACACTCCGGATGCACCACCATCTTGGCCTGGGGGAAGGCCTCCTTCATTGCCAAGACCTGATCAACCTGAAAGCGGGTATGGACATGGCAATAACCATCCCACAGGATCAGCCTGGCCCGGCGGATAGTTTCAGGACGGTTCCCGCCCAGCGGCCGGTCCGGGTCCCAGACGATCATGTCCTCGGGTTTGAGACCCAGTTGATTCCCGGTATTGCGGCCCAGGTGCTGGTCGGGGAAGAAAAACACCTTGGCAGCTCTTCCCAAGCCCCACCGCAGCGCCGCCAGGGCGTTGGCGGAGGTGCAGACCGTGCCTCCGTGCCGCCCGCAAAAGGCCTTGAGCCGGGCATCCGAATTCATGTACACCACGGGAACGATGCTTCCCTCTCCGGCGATGTCGGTCAGCTCCTCCCAGGCCGTTTCCACGGTATCCAGGGCCGCCATGTCCGCCATCAGGCACCCGGCTCTAGGGTTGGGGATTTGTACGGTTTGCTGTGGTTGGGCGAGAATTGCGGCGCTTTCCGCCATGAAATGCACACCGCAAAAAACGATGAACCGGGCGTCACAGTTCGCCGCGGCCTTCTGGGACAGGCCGAAAGAATCACCTCGATAATCCCCCAAGGCCACGATCTCTTTCCGTTGATAATGGTGAGTCAAGATCAGGAGCTCTTTCCCCAGGGCCTCCTTTTTGGCGCGGATCTCTTCTCCCAGCTCAGCTTCATCCAGAGAGACCTGCCCTTCATCTCGCCGATAGGCCCGGTTCATTAAAGTCTTCCTTTGGAAAGGGGATTGTCCGCCCCATCCCAAAACCATGAGTCGCCTTAAAATTAATACTACACTTATATATACAATTATTGTATATATTATACAAATAATTTATCTGTCAAGAAAAATGGTGGGGACGGTTTCTTGCCCCAAAAGGAACCTCCAAGTGACCCAGCAGGTTAGTGCCTGCCGGTTGCCGGGTTAAGGAGAGGGGAAGCCAAAATGGACAAATTGGGTGCTCTGCAAGTGGAGCGATGCAAAACCGAGGTTAAGGCCGATCTAGACTCTCGGCAGGAAATTCCAGAGATTGTTGATAGGCTAATAAAATCATGCCGGGGGCAGGAAGGCTTCGACCACGTGGGCCCGGAACCCATTCCCTCCCGGGAAGCGGTGATAGATCTTATTCATCGGGGCTGTCGTCTCCTTTACCCGGGCTACTTTAATCGCACCCGGGTGGACGAGACTAACCTGGGCTTTTACCTGGGCCAGGAAGCCGTGGCTCTTTTTGAAGATCTTTCCCAGCAAATTACCCTGTCCCTCCGCCATGAGTGTCTGCGCTATGGCCTGCCTTGCATCCATTGCCAGGCTCGCGGTCAGGAAGAGGCGATCCGCCTCATGCGGGAACTTCCCCGTCTCAGAGCCCTCCTGGCCAAGGATGTCCGCGCCGCTTATGAGGGGGACCCGGCAGCCAAAGGCTATGACGAAATCATCTTCTGCTATCCGGGGCTGTTCGCGGTAACCGTTTACCGGCTGGCTCACCAGCTTTTAAAGCAAGAGGTGCCTCTGCTGCCGCGCATCATGACCGAATACGCCCACAGTCAGACCGGCATAGACATCCACCCCGGAGCCCGCATCGGGGAGAGTTTCTTCATGGATCACGGCACCGGGGTGGTGATTGGGGAGACCACGGAAATCGGTGACCGGGTGCGCATATACCAGGGGGTGACCCTGGGGGCCCTGTCCCTTCCCAGGGAGGCGGTGGACTCCCTGAGGGGACAAAAAAGGCACCCCACCGTCCAGGATGACGTGATCATCTATGCCGGAGCCACCATCCTGGGGGGAGAGGCGGTGATCGGCGCCCGTTCAGTCATCGGCGGCAATGTGTGGATTACGGAGTCGGTGCCTCCCGACACCAAGGTCTTCCTGAAAAAGCCCGAGTTGATTTATAAAGGCTCAAGCTGAAGACCCGGGGAAGGATTCAGGGGTAATGTGCCCGTGGGGATTGGGGCTGCATCTGTGGACCTATGGCTGACTTCTAAGTGCTGACCGTGGAAAGCTAATGGCGACGGAAGTGAGGGGAGGAATGGACCGAATTTTTGCCGATATTCTGCACACCGTGGGTTCCACGCCCCTGGTTCGCTTGCATGCGGTAACCAAGGGGCTTAAAGCCACCATCCTGGCCAAGCTGGAGATGCATAACCCCTTGGGGAGCGTCAAAGACCGCATCGGCGTATCCATGATCCAGGCAGCCGAAACCCAGGGCCTGATTCACCGCAACACCTTGATTGTGGAGCCCACCAGCGGCAATACGGGTATCTCCCTGGCCTTTGTGTGCGCTGCCAAAAAATATCGCCTGGTTCTGACCATGCCGGATACCATGAGTGTGGAGAGAAGAAAGTTGTTGAAACACTTGGGCGCCGAATTAGTCCTCACCCCAGGGGCAGAGGGCATGACCGGGGCCCTAAACCGGGCCCGAGAAATACTGGCTAATACTAAAGGCGCCTATATGCCCAACCAATTTGCCAATCCCGCCAATCCCGAGGTTCACCGCCGGACCACCGCCCAGGAAATCTGGCGGGCCACCGGGGGAGGCATCGATTTTTTGGTGGCCGGAGTGGGCACGGGAGGTACCATAACCGGGGTGGCCGAAGTAATTAAACGGCGCAAGCCCTCCTTTAAAGCGGTGGCCGTGGAACCCGCGGAATCTCCGGTGCTATCCGGAGGTCAGCCTGGACCTCATAAGATTCAGGGAATAGGGGCGGGGTTCATTCCCGAGGTATTAAATACCAGGATTATTGAGGAAATCATTACCGTCAGCAGCGATCAGGCCCTGGCAACCGCCAGAGAGGTGGCCAAACAAGAAGGCATCCTTTGCGGCATCTCCTCTGGGGCCGCGGCCTATGCCGCCCTGGAATTAGCCAGACGCCCCGAGAACCACGGCAAGCAGATCGTGGTAATCTTCCCCAGCACCGGGGAACGATATTTGAGCACGGAGCTCTTCCAAGACCAGTAAAGCAGGATAGAGGAGGGTTTTCCCAGGTACATCCCTAACCTTTGCCCGGCAAGTTTCCCTTCCCATCGGGGGCTACTTCAAGAATAGTAAATCCACGAGCCCCCTGCCCCGGCAATCATCAAGGGTTTAAGGGAAACCTTGTAGGAGGGGGTACCCCGCCCCTGAATGGTCTGCCTGGCTTAATGAGGACGCTTATCTCGGAGGAAAATTCAGTTGCGGCTTGCCGGCTGCTAGGGCCCCCGAGATCGGTGACCTCAGGCTGGCAGAAATTGATAAAATTGTTGCTAAGAGCTTGGGGAGTATTTGCAGATCTCAGCCTTTAGTCGGCCTGTCCTGGGTTTGTCTGGTTAGATTTTAAGTTTCTTTAATTTATTAAAATTATTAAAAATATTTTCCCGTTGGCGGCAATTTCCCCAGGAGCGCAGTAATCCACCCGCCGCTCCGGTCGGTGCGGTCAGCGATGCCGGAGCCCAAAGGAGGCCAGTTATCTCAGACGTTGATCAATATTGCCGGGGCCGCCACACTCCGGCAGGTAGCAACTCACATCCTTAAACTTACATGGCACCCGGCACGACGGGCAGAGGTCCGGCGGACACGACGCCTGGAGGGTAAAGGTGCAATTACCGCACCTCCAGAACATTTGCGCTGCTGCTTGAGTCATGGCGCTGGTCTCCTTAGCTTTTATTGGTTACCGCCTTCTCAAACGATGTCGGGTATAATGCTCCTGTAGGGATCTTCATCCGGAGCATTTCCACAATCATGTGGCGTCCTGCCAAGGGCCCCATGTCTGACCGCGATGGTCGGATAGGCCAATAAAGCAAGGTCTCCATAGGGGTTGCTAGGGTCTTAAGTTTCTATGGTGCTGATTTTTCCCCGTGCTTTCCCGGAAGGGAAATTATATACACTAATATGATATATATAAGCTTAATAATATTTATAAAATAAAATGTCAAGGTTAAAAATAAGAGAAGGCTAATTTCTCCCTACCCCTGGTCTAGATGGGAAAGAAGGCGATGGTTTCAGAAAAAAGACAGCTCAAAGAGGTCATCCCGGCTTCTTCCGCCAGCCTGGTTAACAACTCTCGTTGGGTAGGGATGATGTGTCTGTTTATCGCCACCCTGGCCTTATCGCTTGGTAGCCAGGCAATTTCTACAACCGCCGGTCAGGAAATAAACCTGGCCCCAGAGGGCAAAATAATGGCTCCATCTAAGGCGAAACCGGTGGCGAAGGCCCTAATCCCGCCGCTTGACGCCACCATCCCCTCGAAAACGGCCACGGCCACCTTCGCCCTTGGCTGATTCTGGAGTCCGGAAGCCCGGTTCGGGCTTCTCAAAGGCGTAATTCGCACCCGGGTGGGGTATTCCGGCGGTACCACCGAGAACCCCACCTATGACAATCTGGGCGATCATACTGAATCTATCCAGATAGACTATGATCCCACGGTGATCACTTACGAGCAGCTTTTGGATATCTTCTGGGCCAGCCACCACCCGGGGGTGAGAGCCGGGTCGCGGCAATACTTGATCGCGGTGTTTTATCATCACGAGGAACAGAAAAGGCTGGCTGGGGAAAGCAGAGACCGAGTGGCGGAGCAGCTCCAAGGCCAGATCTGCACCGAGATCCTGCCTGCCAAGGAGTTTTACTTAGCCGAAGATTATCATCAGAAGTATTATCTGCGACTGGTGCCGGATCTCATTAAGGAGTTCACCCTGATATATCCGAACCTTCGGGACCTGGTTGACTCCACGGCCGCGGCCCGAGCCAACGGCTATGCTGCCGGCTACCGCAACCCCGCGGCTCTCCAGGCGGAACTGGCCAGCTTAGGCCTATCCCCGGCGGGACAGAAACAGCTTCAGTCTCTGGTGACGGCCTTTCTACTGGAGTCTCCCTCCCGAAGCTGTCCAATCTCTAAAGTTGACCGGGAAGTTGGGAGGGAAAATAGGAAATGATATTCAACTAAATATTCACCAAAGCCCGTTTAAAAAATGCCAACCAAGGCTAACCCCTTGAAATATCTGGCGCGCCCGAGAGGATTCGAACCTCCGACACACGGATTCGTAGTCCGTTGCTCTATCCAGACTGAGCTACGGGCGCGGGTGAAATTTAGCGGTTGTGGGGAATTGGCCCCGAAGTTTTGATTAATATTTTTTATAACCCCTGGGGCCTGAAAGGTCAACTCCTTATCCACCCGGGACCAGCGCCACCCTGCCCCCTTCCCCAAAACCGCCTCAAAAACCCCTTCTAGATTTTTGGGGTGGGAAAGCGGGGCCGAAGGCCCCGCCTTACCCACCCCCCTTAAAGGGTTGGGAGGGGGGTTTGGGGGGAGGGCAGGGAGCCGCGCTCCCTGGCCCTCCCCCCAAAGACCCAACGAATGATGTAAGAAGGGCAGGCGGATGATCAGGAGGAAGCCGTTTATGGACAGCAGGGTTCCCAGGCAGGCGGCCACCAAAGCGAAGTAAAAAACCGGCCGGGAAGAGGAGAGAATGGCGATGGAGGCCATGACGATGGCGATCTGCAGCAGGACCTCGGCGTAGTCAAAGTAGGGGTCCTTGCTGCGGTTGAGGTCCCGCTCGTGTTCCAGCTTCGTGGCCTCTTTTTCGATCTCCTCCTTTTCGACGCGGTAACGTGCCTCCTCCTTAACCATCTGCTGCAATAATGCCTCGTACCGTTTCTTGGCTTCCGGCTTTAAGGATTCCGACCTTTCCAGAAGATCAAGTTCAATCCGCAGCTTCTGACCCCGATAGAAATGCTCCCGGGTGGCCTTGGCCTGATAAAAAGCCCATTGGTCCGAAGCCTGCTGTTGGGCCAGGAGCATCTCCTTCATGGCGTTATTCCCCCCCAGGGAGGTGATGGCCAGCAAGACCGCGAATGATAGCGGTGGTGAGGGCCACGCGCCGGGTAAAGGTTTTTGCCTTTTCTTCCCCGAGTTCTTCAGGGTTGGGAAGCTCAATCTCGGCCATGACGGTTCATCTCCTGAAGAAAGTAGCAGTCGCCAGAGCGCCAGAAAAACCACAAAACGAGGCTGAGACTAACTAAGGCCCCTAAATAGGCATCACTTTTTACCTGGAAATAACCCTTTCATATGAATCTTGCGATGGTAAAAGAACGGATTGTGCCAATAGTGGTAAAAAGAGATGGCCATGTAATCTGTCACCGACTCAGGCAGGAATAGTCAATTAAAAAATAAAAATCTGGGGACGACTCACTAACCCTGATTTTCTAACGGTGTCCAATCGATAAAATTAACTTGATAGAGATATAAGTTAAGATAAGAAAAAGGATGAAAGTAAGAGTAAGTTTCCCGTATTTTTTCCTATAATCTATAATAACTCCTTGGCTTGACTTAACTCTGATAAGGCCGCGCCAGTTACAGGTGTTGTCTTTGCAACGGAACGCCCTCCAGCCCCCGGCCCTTTTCCACCTCTCTCTAAACCCTCTGGTGTGACTGCGCCTAAGGTCTGTTGATCCACATTCCGGGCAGATTAATTGTGGCAACAAGGATAGGGCCCCAATATTGGATATTGGCGTCAATGTTAATTAACGCTGGCATAGAAGTGGATAGTTGTCAATAATATTTATGCCCTACTGAGCCTTTAAGTAAGGTCACCTAAAAGCTCCACAAAAGAGTTGGGCAGAAGGAGGGGGAAGAAGATTAATGGTGCCGGAGGCCGGACTCGAACCGGCACAGGCTGCCGCCCGGGGGATTTTGAGTCCCCTGCGTCTACCAATTCCACCACTCCGGCAAACCATAATATTTTAGCTTTCTTGACTCCTAATTGGCAAGTCCTTTTCCCCCGGAATCTGGAAAAGGCCGGGCCGGCAGTTTAAGCAAGGGGGGTTCCGATACTATGGGCCATTAAACATAGTAATAAGGGCTTGTCACTTAAATTCCACCGTAGGGGCGCAACCTGGAGGTGCGCCCAGCTATTTAGCAGACACGCAGGTCTGCCCCGACAAATTGATGGCAAAAAGGTAAAAGGCAGCCCAGAGGGGGGCCTAGTCGGCTAAGTGGCAAGAGTTTTTAGATCGCCAGACTCAAAAAAAACGGGGAGGAGGGCAGGGTAGAGGCCTCCTCCCAGTTTTTGCTAACCTTCAGTGGCGAGGGGGGATGGTGTTACTATTGCAGCCCCTCCCGTTAATGGTTCCTGTTGCCGATGCCGGGTCGGTTTGAGTTTAGCGCGCCGCCCGGAAATTGGGTTTAGCGCGGTAAATGTTGGCGCTGCCCTGGTTCACCATGGCATTGACCCGGCCCCGCTGCTGGGGAGTGAATTGGCCGACGGCCCGCATGGGGGCTTGGGCGGCTCTAATGTGACCCTGCTGATTTCCCAGCCGGTTAAACCCGGCCGGGGTGGGTTGTCCGGTCCGCACCCCTTGATAGCTGCGGTGTTGTTGGTTAGCCTCCCGCCAGTGGGGGCCGTTTTGGCCTCCCCAGTAAGGGTGAGCCTGCCCCGGCATACCGGGGCGCTGTCCCCAGGATGGATGCGGCTGCCGCCAGGCGTTGCCCGGGGCGGCCACTTGGTTATTGTGTTCGGCGCGGTAGATGTGCCGGCCGCTGCGGTCCAGCATGCCATTGAGCCGGGCCCGTTCACGAGGGTCCAGACGGCCGTCGGCCCGCATGCGGGCTTCCGCGGCCTGGATGCGAGCCTGCTCCCTTTCCAGGCGATTAAATTCCTGAGGGGTCAGTTGTCCAGACTGGAGCCCCTGGTTGATACGATTCTGTTGGTTGGCTTCCCGCCAGTCAATGCTGCCCTGGGGGCCCCAGTTCGGGTGAGGTCCTTGCCGATTGACGGCCGGGGCCGCCACCTGGTTATTGTGTTCAGCGCGGTAAATGTCCCGGCTGCTGCGGTCCAGCCTGGCATTGAGCCGGGCCCGCTCCCGGGGGTCCAGTTGGCCACCGGCTTTCATCCGGGCCTCTGCGCCCCGGATGCGAGCCTGCTCCTCTTCCAGGCGATTAAATTCCCGGGGAGTCAGTTGTCCGGATTGGACCCCTTCATAGATCCGCTCCTGTTGGTGGTCTTCCCGGCCATCGATGCCGGGGCTGAAGGTCTCTGCCAGGGCTGGCGAGCCGCCCAAGATGAGGCCGCCTACTACCAGTGCGGTAACCACGCCTGAGTTCTTTCTCCTCATCAACCTATCCTCCTAACGTTTCCAGAAAAGCTTCAGGCCTGAATTTTCCTTGAGATTATCCCAACCTTTAACGGCCGGGTCGTGACACCGGAATCTCTCGGGGGCCTCCGGGGATCATGGGCGCCATACCCCCAGGGCCTCCTTTGATGCTCCGAGCTTCCTTCATCATCTGTTGCAAATAAAGAATATAGCGGGCCTGTTGCACCGGGGAGAGGATGGCCCTCTCCTCTTCGGTCTGCCGCAGTTTCAAGTTGATCATCTCCTGTTCTTGCCGCATTATTTTATCCAGCAGGACCCGCACCTCCGCTTCTGAGGGAGTGGGGTTGCGCATCAACTGGTTAAGCTGGCCGAAGGCGGCCTTGGCTTCGTGGCGGGCCTGCTCTTTTAAGGGGGTATATTTCTGGTCGAGCTTGAGCAACTGGTCCACCGTGCGTTGATCTACCCCCAGGGTGGGGCCCAACTGGGCGCGCTTAACCTGTTGGAGTTCATTTTGAAATCCGCCAGGTCCTTTAAGAGGCTGCGCCAGGGCTAAGGGGGCCCAGGCCGCCAGGGCCAGGGTCAGGCCCAAGAATCTGAGAAACACACGGGGAGCCATGATCCATCCTTTGCTTTTGCTTTTAATTTTTTCAGGAAAATTTCCCGTTCCTGGTCGTTTAAATCCGCGATCACCGGGTCCGGGTCCCAATCGGGCAATTCCTCTTCTTCCTGCCACAGGCCATTGCCCATGCCGGCGAAGACAATCTGTTCTTGGGAGGGCTCCTGGGCCACTCGGGCTGGGGGGGCCTCTTTGGCCATGGGGGCTTGGGGGGCCTCCTGGGCCATTGGGGGTTGGGTCAGAACGGGCTTTTGGGGCTCGGTGAGATGCGCGGCGATCCACAAAACCAGGACCGCCAGGGCCGGGGCACCCAGAATATAATAGGGAATCTTAAACCGCCGACGGGAAGGGGCTTCCAGCGCCACCTGGACTTCCTGGGCGGCCTGGGCCAATTTCAGGTGCAACTGACGGTTGAAGGCGTCCCAGAATTCCTGGCCCGGGTCCTTAACCGGCGTAGCCTGGACCGCGGCCACCACCTCCTTAAAGGCCGCCAGTTCCTGGCGGCAGGCGGGGCAGCCTTCCAAATGGCTTGTCAGTTGCCGCTTCCAGAAGGCCGGCAGCTCACCGTCGGGGTACTCTGGCAACCACCGCTTCAGAATTTTGCACCGCCAACTCATGTTCGTCCTCACTCTTGAGATATTTCCTTAAGGTTTTGATGGCCTGACAGTAATTGACCCGCGCCGCGCCGGTGGTTCCCCCCAAGACCTGGCTGATCTCCTCATAGGAGAGGCACTGTTCCACCTTCAGGGTAATCACCGCCCGCTGTTTCGAGGGGAGTTTAGCCAGGGCGGCGTAGAGGCGTCGGTGGTCTTCTTTAGCCACCAGGTCGGCCTCCGGGGAATCATCCCCGGCCAGGATCACTTCGTCGCAGTCCAGGGGGTCCCCAAACTTCTTTTTACTTTTTAAATAGTTGTAACACTGATTAAGGGCTATTCTAAACAGCCAGGTGCGGAATTGCGCCTGCTGGCGAAAGCTCCGGATATGGACAAAAGCTTGCACGAAGGCCTGTTGGGTCAGATCCTTGGCCTCTTCCGTATCCATCACGATGCGGCACGCCAGGCTGTAGATCTCCCGCTGGTACTTCTTTACTAGTTCTTCGAAGGCCGGGAGGTTGCCATCTTGAGCCCGGGCCACGAGCTGAGAGTCAGTCATGGGATCTGATCACCGGCTTTCAATAATTTAGACTCCCAAAGGGGCCAAATGTTAAGGAGACGAGCCGGGGCATCAATAAGCTCCGAAATTTACAAGAGATTTCCCTAACCAAGTCGCAATTGGGTCTATACAGTTTATCATATACTTAAAGACCTACTTTTTCCAACTGCTATCCGTACCGGGCCGGTGGCTGGCCCCGTCAGGGTTGGCTCTGGGCTGAGATGGTCTCGAAACTATGGTCCAGGGGGCATCTCCCGGCTCGTTCCGGCCTGCCGTATTTCCCTCAGGCCTACGCCGAAAGGTAGCAAGAGCATCAAGACCCCAAGGCCGCGACGCCCGGCCAGCCGGTGTGGCCGTAAGCATACCCGCTTAAGGTGATGCCGCTGGCCCCGCCCAGGTAATATAACAGCACGTACAGGGAATTGGCCCGGCCGCGGCTGGAGGTGAGCTTGCGGTTCAAGGACCCGGCGGCCGCGGCGTGTATGGCAAAAAAACCGGCGCAGACCAGCGCCAGGGCCGCAGCGATGGCCAGCATGGACTTGATGAGGGTGATAAAAATGGCCAGGGCAAAGACCGTGGCGCCCAGGACCATGGTGCCGCCGTTGCCGATCTTGTTGCTGAGTTGGCCCGCCAGAGGCCCGATGAACACCCCGATAAGATATGACAGGTACATCAGGGTGATGACCTGGGTGGAGGCATAAAAAGGCGGTCCGGCGAGATAGAAGGGCAGATAGTTGAAGACCGAGGAGAACACAAACATGCCCCCGAAGGCCACCAGATAGGTACGCCTGAGGTCCCGGCGGGAGAGGAGCGCCCTGAAGCCCACTGCCTTTTCGGTGGTTATTATCTGACGGTCTCCCTCGGGCAACCAGCGCACCGTCACCACGGTGGCGGCCAACAGGAGGAGGGAAGCGGTGACAAAGGCGTAGCGCCAGTGCAGGGGCGGATGGATCCACCCTCCCAGCAACCGTCCGCTTAAGCCGCCGGCCACCGTGGCGGACACATAAGCACCCATCACCACATTCAACTTGGAAAGAGGCAGGGCTCCTGAGAGGTACGCCGCCAGGCAGGTGGTCAGGGCCGGAATAAACAGCCCCTGGAGGAAGCGGGCGGCCACCAGAAGCGCCAAATTATTAGTGGCAGCGCAGAAAAACCCGCAGGCCGCCACCACCGCGCCCCCGGCCAGGATGAGGCGCCGCACCGGGAAGCGGTCCGCCAGCATCCCGAAAGGCAAATTGGCCAGGGCGATGCCCAGAATCACCGCGGACACCGAAAGCGAGGCCGTGGAGGCGCTTACGCCGAATTCTCGTTGCAATATCGGTAGAACCGGTTGGGTGATGTAAACCGTGGTGAAGGCCGCGGCCACCAGACTGAAAACCAGAGCCTGCAGGCCAAAAAAGTTTGATTTAGTCATGGAGTTTGTCCTGTGGAGGGAGGGCCAGGGGCTTTAAAATCTATCAGCAGTCAGCAATCAGCTATCAGCTTGAAAAACCATAGATAACTTTGGCTGCCAATGAGAAGGTGCGCAGGCAATCCTGGCTGGCTGGTCTAACTCATTGATTTTGCTGAAAGCTGAAAGCTGATGGCTGAAAGCTTTTTTATTAGCCCCCTCCCCCAAAAATCCATCAGGCCCCACCGGCAACCTCGCGGATAAACCGGTAGATCTCCGGAGAGACCGAAGTGAAGCGGACGGCGGCTTCGTTAAGGTTGTCGGCCCCGGGCTTCACGGAGATGATCTTGGCATAGATTTTCCCAGGGATTTCTTGCCCGGTGTCATCCAGTAAATGGAGGCGGACATCTTCCCATTCTTCCAGGTCTCCCTCAAAGGCCACCGTGGCGGCGATTTCCGACAGATGGGTGATCCAGGCGGCCCCGGAAGCACCGGTGACGACCTTTTCTTTAATCCGGTAGAGGTGGATGGGGAGCTTCTGCGCCAGGGGGATGAGGGTTTCCGACCTCTCTTTAAGTCTGAGTTGGTAAGGCCCCTTAAGACCCTGCACCTCATAAATGGTGACCACTCCGGACACGCCTTTCATCTCCGCCTGGATAATTTCGCCCACCTCTACCAGGTCTTTGATCTGTTCGTAGGTGGAGGAACTGATGAGCACCTGGCCGCCCACGGCATAAGAGTCGATCCTGGCGGTGAAGTTTACGTGGGAGCCCACCACGCTGTATTTGGTGCGCCGCTCCGAGCCGATGTTGCCCACCACCACTTCGCCGGTGTTCACCGAGACGCCCATCTCCAGATGCGGCAGGCCATCGGCGGCGTTCAAGGCGTTGATCTCTTCCATGGCGATTTGCATCTGCAGGGCACAGGCCACCGCCCGGGCGGGATGGTCTTCCAGGGGCTCCGGGGCGCCGAAAAAGGCCAGAATCCCGTCGCCGATAATCTCATCGATGATGGCCCTGCTGTCTAAAAGAATCTCGATCATCTTGCCCAGGTAACGGTTCAGAAAGGTGATCACCGCCTCCGGTTTCATATCCGCGGTGATGGCGGTGAAGCCCCTTAAGTCGGACATGAGGATGGTGACTTCCCGGATCTCGCCCCCCATTTCCAGGGCATCTTTGGATTCCAAAAGCCTTTTCACCACTTCTTGGGTGACATAACGGCCGAAGGTGTCCCGGATGAAATCCCGTTTTTCCATATATTCCGTGAGTTGTTGGCCTAACTGGTTGAAGGAGTGGGCCAGGTGGACGATCTCTTTGCTGCCGGTCTCAGGCACCGCCACCGAAAAGTCACCGTGACCGATGGCAGAGGTCTTCTCGGCCAGAATTTTCAGCGGCCGGGCGATGCTTCTGGAAATATAAATGATCATTAAGGCCAAAAACCCCAACCCCAGTAGGGCCATAAGGATAAGTTTGGTGCTCAACCGGCGGGCGTCGGCGAACAATTCGTCTTCCGGAAAGATCACCGCCAGGGTCCAACCCAGGGAAGGCAGGGGGGCATAATACAGCCGGGATTTTTTTCCGGAAACAAAGTCCAGGAGGGGGACAAAGCCTTCCCCGCCGCGGATCATGTCCCGGCCGAGCCGGCGCAGGTGGGGGTCGCTCTTGGCCTCGGCGATGCTGAAAATACTTTCCCGCATGATCAACCCGCGCTCGGGATGGGTGACGAACACCCCGTTTTGGGAGATGAGAAAGGCGTACCCGGTCTGATAGAATTTCACCCCGGCCACCAGGTCTTTGAGCCACATCAGGGAAATATCGCAGGTGACCACCCCCCGGAACTTTTTGCCGCCGGAAACTTTCCGATAGAAGGGCACGGAAAAAGTGGACATGATGATGTTGCCGCCCCCTTCATCATAGTAAGGTTCACTCCAGATGGGGCGGCCTAATTCCTGGGGGATTTGATACCAATCCGTGCCGAAATAGCGATAAGAGTCACTCCCCAAAATTTCCAGCTTGATCCCACCGTCGTGTCGAGAGGCATAGGGGGCGAAATAATATTTTTTAAGGTCAAAGGCGTAGGGTTGAAAGGCGACACAGACCCCGAACAGTTCGGGGTTGTCGCCCACCATGACCTGTATCAATTGGCACAGTTCCGGGCGGACCAAAGGATGTTGTTCGATGGTGCGGGCCAGGCTGCGGGGGATTTTCTCGGCCCCATGCAGAACTACTTCAATTTTGTAGGCCGTGGCCCGGGTCAGGTTCCTGGCGTTCTCTGCCGCCTCATCTTCCATCCCCTGCGTAGAAGCGCGGTAGTTATAGGTGAACACGGCCAGAAAAATGATGGCGGTGCCGGAGAGAATCAAAATAATGAGTTTAGTAGCCAGGCTTCTATTTTTCATGGGAGGCCAGACAGTTAACGAAAAATTCGGCAAAAGGGGGAATCTTCTTAATCAGACCGTTTTTCCTGAGCTCTTGCGCCGCCGGGTCATACGCCTCTGCCTGAAGAGTCCCCATGGGGAGGTTGCTTCCGGAAGGCAAGATGATGTCCTGCATGCGTGCCAGCATCCATTTCTGGTGGACCCTCTCGGTGGCGACATTGGCGGCGTTGACATATTTCATGACAATATCCAGGGCTTCTTCAGGATGGGCAAAGGCATACTGCCAGCCTGCAATGCTTGCCTGGACAAAGCTGCGGCAAAGTTCGGGTCGGTTCTTATAGGTATCCTCCAGGCAATAAATGCCGTCTTCGGGAAAGTTCAGGCCATGGTCGGCCATGAAAAAAGTGGTCAGTTCCTCCGGATTCATCCCGGCATTGAGGATCAGGTGGTACTCGTTGTACCACATAGCGGAGGCCACCTCCACGCCACCTCGCAAAAACAGGTTCAAGGTGGCTGATTGGGGGATGGTTTTCACGGCAAGCTGGTATTTTTGGAAAAAGGCCCGGGGCTGACCCTGAAAGTCCCCTCCCCAAAGCCCCACCTTCTTGCCGTTAATATCTTGGGGGGTGTTGATGCCGCCGGCCTTCTTGGCCACCAGCATCAGGGCCGACCGTTGCACCAATTGGCCGATATTGACCAGCTTGACTCCCTGCGCCCGCTTAATAATCCCCGTGGTAAGCAGCCTGGTCCCGAAATCGGCCTTCCCTTGCGCCAGCAATTCGGACGGCGGCCGATCAGGCCCCCCTCTAAGGATCCGCACGTCCAGGTTGTGCTGCCGGTAGAAACCTTTTTCATAAGCCACATAATAGCCCGCGAACTGGGATTGCGGCTGCCATTGGGGGATGAAAGAAACCTTTTTAAGGTCGGCTTCCTGAGCAAATCCGAGGGGCGGAAGCAATAGAAAAAGGCTGAGGCTGAAACTTAAAAGGCGCGTCATGGTATCTGAGGTTGACTGTCTGAAGTATTTCTCATTTTACCTAATAATAGTAGTTTCTCCCACGGCGTCTGGGCCATTGTTTAAGAATGGCCCAGCTCCCGGGCTGCTAACTTGTCAGAAATTTAGAGAAAACTAAGCCACTAAGCGTTGCCTCTTGCCTGGCGCATAATCTGGTGGGCCTCCCGGGAGATGGAGGTGAAGCGGACGGCGGCTTCGTGAAGGTTGTCGCCCAGAGGCTTCACAGAAATGACCTTACCGTAAATCTTCCCCGGGATTTCGGCCAGGCTCTCATCCAGCAGGTGGATGCGGACATCTTCCCACTCCTTAAGTTCCCCCTCATAGACGACCGTGGCCCCAATCTCCGAAAGATGGGTGATCCAGGCGGCGCCGGTAGCGCCGGTGATAATCTTTTCGTGAATCCGGCAGAGGTGGATGTTGATCTTTTCCTTAAGGGGGATGAGGGTCTCAGACCTTTCTTTGAGTTTGATGTTATAAGGTCCTTTGATAGCATGAACATCATAAAGAGTGGCGGCCCCGGGAACGCCTTTCATCTCCACTTCGAGGACATCCCCCACCTCGACGAGGTCCTTAACTTTGGCATAGGTGGAGGCGCTGATGAGCACTTGCCCTCCCACCGAGGAAGATTCGGCTCTGGCGGTGAAGTTGACCGGGGATCCAATAACGCTGTATTTGGTTCTCTTTTCGGAACCGATGTTGCCCACCACCACCGAGCCGGTATTCACGCCGATGCCCATTTCCAGATGGGGCAGGCCGTCGGCTTCGTTTAAGAAATTGATCTCATCCATGGCCGCCTGCATCTCCAGAGCGCAGGCCACGGCCCGCACCGGATGGTCTTCTTGGGGTTCCGGGGCGCCAAAGAAGGCCAGGAGGCCGTCGCCGACGATCTCGTCGATAACCGCATGATAATCAACCAGAATTTCGATCATTTTTCCTAAATAGCGGTTGAGAAAGATTATGACCTCCTCCGGAGCCATATCCGCGGTCAAGGCAGTAAAACCTCGAAGGTCCGACATGAGGATGGAAACTTCTCTGGTCTCACCCCCCAATTCCAGGGCTTCTTTGGATTCCAGGAGCTTTTTGACCACCTCCTGGGTGACATAGCGGCCAAAAGTGTCCCGGATGAAGTCCCGTTTAGCGATATAATCCGTGAGCTGGTCGCCCAGTTGGTTGAAAGAATGCGCCAGATGCAGGATCTCTTTGGCGCCTTTCTCCGGCACCGCCACGGCAAAGTTCCCTTCTCCCACCTGCCTCACCCCATTTCGCAGGCGCACCAGGGGGCGCGAAATGGTCGCGGCAAACCAGACGGCTGATAACCCGCCCAGCAGTGAGAAAAATATGGCCCCGATTAAACCGGCCAGGTGCACTTTTCGGTCAATTGCGGCAGAAGCCTCTTCCATAGACTCCTTGGCTTTGGCCATTATTCCCTGGGAGGCTTTTTTGATCTCCTCTTGGGTTGGTACAAAAAACTCGTCGATGTTTACTATGGCCCCCACGATGAACGGGGTCCCGGGAACATGGACTCTGGCCGAAAACCTTCTCCGGTTTTTGCCGTCTTTGTCAAAGAAAGTGTAGTAGCCCGTGACATTGTCAGTGGTAAGGGAACGCTTGATCAACTTCCAGGTTTCCGGGTATTCTTTCTGCCATTCTAATTTAGCCTGGTTTTGACCTTCGACCTGCTTATCGGGGTGGAAAATGATCTCGCCACCCTTGTCATATAAATCAGTGTACCCCGCCACCCCTTCCACCGTGGAGATGTCCTGGATAGCTATCTTTCTCAAGTTTTTATCCTGGCGCATTTGGGCATAATTATAGGTTTTTTTTCCTTTCAACAGATAAGCCAGCTCCCGGGCTACATCTTCGGCCTTGTCCTTGACGATGTATTCTCCATTTTTGGTCAGAACCTCTTCAGCCACCTGAACGTTGGCGGCGGTAACCTCTTGCACCGCATTTTGGGCGATTTCCAAGTTATGGACGGCCATTTTGTGTTCGACCCAATCGGTTAACATTAACATGCCGAGAATCAGCAGCGCGATGAGGGCCGCATAGGAAAGGCTCAGGTAGGTGCGAATACTCAGACTCATGGAGGTCTCCAAGACCTGTCGTCTTAATAAATTGTTTCCCAAAGGGAAAATTCGCCCGGGCGATTACCCGGAAGTATATAACTTTTCGGCCAGCCAGAACAGGAAATCAATAGCGTCGCGTCCAGCAAAAAATCCAGGGGGTCTTCGTCTGGAAAAAAAAGATAAAGGAACAATTTTAACATCAACTTCGCGGGGAAAACGGTCTTTGACCAACGCTACCAGGCATCCTACGTCAAGAGGAGTGTAATTTTGATTCTCAGAGGGATGGAAATAGCAAAAAAGTATTTTTTTCATAATTAAAGTAATGGGAAATCAAAATGTCGAATGATATATATACAAGGAATAGAAAGAATTTTCTTCCTCTCAAAAAATGGTCTTTTTTTCTATGGAATTGGCGACAGTCCCTGAGGGTTGTCTGCGGCAAGGCAAAAACCTGCCAACAAGACCGTCATCGCGACGGCCAACCGTAAAACCACTGCCTTCTTCATCTGTGTTTTCTCTGTTTATCGATGATTAAATCAGCTTGTGGTGTTTGTTTTGTGCTAATTATTATGTACTTTTCACAAATTGCGTCAAGTCTAATTGGAGAAAAAAGAAGGCCACCAGCTCAAACTTGCTGATGGCCACAATGTTGCATAATAAGGAAGTACCAACGAAATTAAAACCGCTTCATTATTATTTCAGATGGCAAGGGTAAACCTCCCCTTGTACCCTTTAGATTTCCGCCATCTACCCAGAAATGGAAGGATACCCCATTTCTCAAATCCCATATCAGACAAAATTTGCCTCCTATTTTTTCGAATCTGGCCTTTATAGGACTACAGCCGGGGTTGATAGACCAACCCACACTGTTTCCCCAGCTATATTGGCCCTTGGCCGCATCCTGGGTCACTTCCTCGACAATAAGAATGGCATCGAGGCCATGGTCAGGGGGACAAGCCCAATTGCTCCATCGCCCTCTCCACTTTCCGGAGAAAGCCCGAATATCATCAGGAATGTCCGCGCCTGGCGTAACAATGTTCGCCTGCGGCATCTTTAGGTTGCCGGCCGCCCAAACCGGTGATGAAATCGCTATCACGGCAAGCACAAAAACAACTGTTAAAGATACTAAATTCTTCATCGCTTCCTCCCGAGGTTCCCTGCTGGAGTTCCGGCCCTTAAGAAAAGGGGTTGAGGGTTGGGTGAGAGGAGAAAGGGCATGGACCCTGGTCCCCTGGTCTTCTCTTGAAGCCCCTGCCCATCAATTTCAGGGATAAAGCCGGTCCAGGAGGCGGGGAAAAGGAATGGCCTCCCGCACATGCGTAAGGCCGCAGAGCCAGGCCACCAGGCGCTCCACCCCCAGGCCGAAGCCGCTGTGGGGCACACTGCCGTAACGGCGCAGGTCCAGGTACCACTCCAGCGGCTCCTGGGGCAGGTGATGCTCCTCAAGGCGCGCCAGCAGGGTGTCAAGATCAGCCACCCTTTGCGAGCCGCCGATAATTTCGCCATAGCCCTCCGGGGCCAGCATATCCATACACAAGGCCAGCCGGGGGTCCTTAGGGTCGGCCTCCATATAAAAAGCCTTGCAGCTCAGGGGATAGCGGTGCACCAGCACGGGGCGGTCAAACATCTGGGAGACCAGGGTTTCCTCGTCCCCTCCCAGGTCTTCTCCCCAGGCCGGCTCTTTGCCTTGCTCCTGCAGACGGGCCAGGGTTTCGGCATAGCTGAGCCGGGGAAAAGGGCCGGACACCGCCGCCAGCGGGGTGGGGTCCCGTTCCAGGATTTGCAATTGGACCTCCTGGTTTTCCAGCACTTTTAAGACCACGAAGCGCACCAAGTCTTCCGCCAGTTGCATGATGTCTTCCAAGGTATAAAACGCGGCTTCCGCCTCCACCATCCAGAACTCCGTGAGGTGGCGCCGGGTCTTGGACTTCTCCGCCCTAAAAGTAGGGCCGAAGCAATAGACCTTGCCCAACGCCATGGCCGCGGCCTCCAGATAGAGCTGGCCGCTCTGGGACAGATAGGCCTTGCCCCGACCCAGATAATCCGTCTCAAAGAGATTGGTGGTGCCCTCGCAGGCGGTGGGGGTGAGGATGGGGGTGTCCACCTCCAAGAAACCCCGGGCGTGGAAAAACCCCCGGCAGGCCCGACAAACCTCATCCCTAACCCGCATGACGGCCTGTTGCCGGGGCGACCTGAGCCACAGGTGGCGCCGGTCCATCAAGAAGGCGACCCCGTGCTCTTTGGGGGCGATGGGGTAATCCTGGGCGATATTAAGCGGCTGCAGGCTGATGACTTCCAGTTCATAGCCCCCCGGGGCCCGGGGTTCGGCCCGCACCCGGCCCGTGAGGATCAGGGAGGACTCCAAGGTAAGGCGGTCAAATTGTTTAAAGTCCTCTTCCGGCAGGTTGCCCTTGACCAGCACCCCCTGGGCCAGGCCGGTGCCGTCCCGCACCACCAGGAAGCGCACCTTGCCGCTGGAGCGGAGGTGATGGACCCAACCCCGGATGGTTACCGCTTGGCCGGCGAATTTTGCTAAGGAGGCGAGGTCCGCCACCGGAGGGGTATTAGAAGGCATAACAGTTAAAGGAATATTTGGTCGGAAAACTGCCCCGGTCAATTAATAGGGGAAAAGGGAAAAAGGAGAAGAGAAAAAAGATTGGCACCTTTCTCCCTTTTCGCCTCTTCCCCTCGTTCCCTTTTCCCCCGTGGATTTACAACATAATCTTGATAAACGCCTTTTCTCTTAAGGTCTTGACCCACTCGGAAAAGCGTTTTTCCATCTGTTGTCGCATCAAGGCCCGGCGAATCTCCGGGGCCGCGTCTTCATAAGAGCGAGGGGCCCCAGTACGCCGCGCCACCAATTGAATCAATTGGAAACCGTCCGGAGTCTGCACCGGAGCCACCTCCCCCGGTCGCAGGCGCTTTAAATATTCTATAAGCGGCGGGGCCATATCGCTCAGGGGGATAAATCCCAAATCTCCCTCGCTCACCAAATGTTTCCTGGCTGTCTCCGAAAACGAGCGGCCCTCCTGAATCTCCTTCAGGATCAGCTCCACTTTCTGGCGCACCTCCTCTTTTTGGGCCGCGGTGGCCCCCGGTGGAAACGGGACCTGGATCATCCTCAGATGGGCCTGATTGCCGCCTTCCTTGGCAGATTCTTCATACACCCGGCGGATGTCCGGTTCATTGACCATGATCTTGGCCCCCACGGCCACCTGAACCATGCGTTCTTGGATCATCTGGTCAGAGAGCTGCTGCTTCAGTTCCTTTAAGGTGATACCCCCCTGGGTCAAGGCTTTGGTGAGAGCGGCATCGTCCGCCAGGTTATTGCGTTTTTTGAAATCCCCGAGGGCCTGGTCCAACTCCCGGTCGGAGACGCTTATGCCCCGTTTTTTAGCCTCGGCCTGGGCCAGCTTGCGGTCGATCAAGCTTTCCAGCATCTGACGCTGGATGGCCTTGCTTTCTTTGCCCACGGGGTTCAGGCCGGATTGCGCCTGCATGGACTTAGACACCTGCTCCAGCTCCGACAGGGTGATGATCTCATCATTGACCTGGGCCACAATCCGGTCCACCACCTCGCCGGAGCCGGTTCCGGACAGGAGGAACTGGCCCAGGCAGACAAGGATAACCATAATCATGGTTCGCCCGAGATGGATGCTGGTCATTTTTTATCCCTCTCCCTCACCCTTAACAAATGTCTCCACTTCTTTCAAGCAGTTTTGCAAACGCTCCAACGTGGGGCCGGTTTCCGGCAGGCGCACCCTCAAGGTCTGATCCGGGGTGAGGCGGAAGCTTTCGGGCCGCGTTTTAAGTATCTTGAGCAAGCGCGCCAGGTTGAGTCGCTCCGGTTGGGCAAATTGCAGCAGGGCAAAGCTGTCCTGCACCTCAAGGCGCTTGATGCCCATTTGCCGTAAAAGGTGCTTGGTGCGGACCACCTCCAGCAAGTTGCGGCCTTCCGGCGGCAGGGGGCCGAAACGATCCAACAGTTCTTCTTCCAACTCCTTGAGCATCTCTGGGGTCAGCCGTCCTGACAGTCGCCGGTAAAGGGCCAGGCGTTGCTGGATGTCCGGCACATAATCCTCCGGCAGATAGGCGGCCACCGGCAGGCGGAGCTCCGGATCCGGGGCCAGGTCTGCCGGGGCTTCCCCCTTAAACTCCCGGATGGCTTCCTCTAAGAGCTGGAGGTAGAGTTCGTATCCCACCTCCGCCAGGTGGCCTGATTGCGCCTGCCCTAAAAGATTGCCGGCCCCGCGAATCTGGAGGTCGTGCAGGGCGATCTTGAAGCCGGAGCCCAATTCGGTAAATTCCATCAGGGCCTTCAGGCGTTTCTGAGCTTCCGTTGAGAGGGCCGCCTCCTCGGGCACCAGGAGATAGGCATAGGCCTGGGCCTGGGCCCGGCCCACCCGGCCCCGCAACTGGTAGAGTTGCGCCAGCCCCAGGGTGTGGGCCCGGTTGATGATGATGGTGTTGGCCGCCGGGATATCCAGACCGGCTTCAATGATGGCGGTGCACACCAGGACATCCACTGTCCCCCGCCAGAACCGCACCATTACCCTTTCTAATTCCCGTTCCGGCATCTGTCCATGAGCCATGGCCACCCGGGCCTGGGGCACCATCTCCTGGACATAGCGGGCCCAGGTGGCCAGGTTGCGGACCCGGTTGTGCACGAAGAAGACCTGGCCCTTGCGGGCCAGTTCCCGCTGGATGGCCGCCTGGATCACCGCCTTTTCCGGGCGGCACAGATAAGTGCGGATAGCCCGGCGATTTTCCGGCGGGGTATTGATAAGGCTCAACTCCCTGAGACCCGTCAACGATAACTGCAAGGTGCGGGGGATGGGGGTGGCGGTAAGGGTAAGGACATCCACGGTGCGCCGCCACTCCTTCAATCTCTCCTTCTGGCGCACGCCGAAACGCTGCTCTTCATCTATGATGACCAGTCCCAGGTCCCGAAAAGTCACATCCTTTGAGAGCAAGCGATGGGTGCCGATGATGATGTCCACTTTTCCCTGGGCGGTGTCCTTAAGGAGGCGTCTTTGCTCGGCCGGCGGTTTGAAACGGCTCAGAACCTGAACCTCGAGGGGATAAGGGGAAAGACGCCGCTTAAAAGTGTCGTAGTGTTGCTCCGCCAGGATGGTGGTGGGCACCAGCATGGCCACCTGCTTGCCGTCCATGGCGGACTTGAACGCGGCCCTTAAGGCCACCTCGGTTTTACCGTAGCCCACATCGCCGCAAATCAAACGGTCCATGGGGGTATCTGAGGTCATGTCGGCCAGAACCTCGGAGATGGCCTGGAGTTGGTCCGGGGTCTCTTCATATTCGAAGCCGGCCTCGAACTCCCGAAAGACCGGGTCCGGCGGGGAGAAGTGATGACCCGGCAGGACCCGGCGCAGGGCATAG
Organism: Desulfobaccales bacterium; assembly: GCA_030694005.1. Lineage (GTDB taxonomy): Bacteria > Desulfobacterota > Desulfobaccia > Desulfobaccales > 0-14-0-80-60-11 > JAUXZG01. The sequence continues at coordinate 47,519 of JAUXZG010000084.1, forward strand.
AGCTCCACCAGCTCCTGGGCAATCTTTTCTACCGCCTTTTTCACCCGTTTTTTGGTGCGCTCCCAGGATTTGCCTCCTAAACGCTCGATCCGGGGGCTGACCCCCTCCACCCCCAGGTATTTCTGCACCAGGTGCAGGCGGTCCACCGGCAGATAGAGGCGGTCGGCGTTTTGGTATTCCAGCTCTAAAAAGTCGTTGACCTCGGGGCCCACGGTGAGTTTTACCAGGCCCCGGTAAATACCGATGCCGTGATCCAGGTGGACGATGAAGTCACCCTCGGCAAGGTCGGCCAGAGAGGTAAAATACTGGGGCGGCCGGGTCTCCTTGTGGCGGCGTCCCTCCGGCCGGAACCCCAGGGCCTCGTCCTCGGTAACGACGACGAGCCCTGCGGAGAGGAGGCGGAAGCCTCCGGACAATTCCCCTACGGTGATTTCCACCCGGGGGCCCGGTTCCCAGGTGGGGCCCGGTTCCCAGGTGGGGGCCGGGTTGACCTCCACCTCCAGACCCTCTTCGGTCAAGAGACGGGCCAGGCGTTCGGCCCTATGATTGCTCAAGCAGACCAAGAGGACCTGAAAACCCTGGCTGCGCCATTCCCCCAGGCGCTGCGCCAGGGCCGGCACCAACCGGCCGGCTTCGGAAGCGTCATGGCTCAGTTCCCGGGCCAGGCCCTCATTTTTTTCCACCTGGAAGGAGACCACCGCTTTCTGGTCCTCCTCGACCCAGGGGAGCAGGGGGCAAAAAATGGTGGCAAAGCGGCGGCGCTGCGTCTCCCAGGCCTCTTGATCCAGCCAGCCGGCAGGCTCATGGGCGGCTTGCTCCTCGAGCTTCCTAAGTTCCTGGGCCAGGTTCAGGGGGTCCCACTCCACCGTTACCGTGTCTGGCGGCAGGTAATCCCACAAGGTCTGGGGCTGGGGGTAAAACTCTTGAAGATGGCGGTCAATGCGGGGGAAGTGGCGTCCCTCCTGCACCTGGTGCCAGAACTGCGGGTCCTGGCGGCGTTTGCGCCGGGCCAGAGCCTGTTCCCGAGCCGCTTCGTCCAGTACCACTTCGTTGGCCGGCAGCACCACCAGGTCCTCCAGAACTTCCTGGGACCGCTGGGTGGCCGGGTCAAACAGGCGGAGGGACTCCACTTCATCCCCCCAGAACTCCAGGCGCACCGGCTGCCCGTAGAGGGGAGGAAACAAATCAATAATCCCGCCCCGGACGGAAAACTCGCCCCGGTCTTCCACCACCGGGCGCCGCTCGTAACCCCCCTCCTGGAGATGCTTGAGAAAATCAGCCCGGTTCAGAGTTTCTCCCACCACCACATAGGCCGGCGCCTGACGGAGGCGCTCGGCGGGAGGCAGCTTCTGGCGCAGGGCCGTCGCCGGGGCCACTATCAGGCAGGGCTCCCGACTGGTGAGCAAAGTATAGGCCGCCCCCACCCGGGCGCAGCTTACCTCGGTGTCGAAGCTGAGTTCCTTAAAAGGCAGCACTTCATGGGCTGGAAAGATCAGCAGCCGGGGCCAGGCGCCGGGGCCGCCGGCTTCCGGTTCTCCCAGAAAAAAGGCCAGGTCTTTAAGGAAGACCTCATGCGCTCCGGAGTCCGGGGTGATGAGGAGCAAGGGGCGCTTAAGCCGGTGAAACAGCCGGGCCAGGACATAAGCCCCGGCCGCGGGAGTGAGCCCCTGAAAATAGACCTGGCTGCCGGGCTGGGAAAGGGCGGTGGCCAACTCTGGCCACCCGGCCCCTGCTGATAGAAAGAAGGGCATACTGTAAAAATATCCCGAACCCGACTGATTTTCAAGTTAAGGAGCGCGACCCGGTAGGAGGGCCGGTTATCCGCCGGTTTTAGCTTTTCAGGGAAAAAGTCGACCGAAAATTGGCAACTTTGAAGAACGACTGGCCAATTTGGGCTTATGAGTTTCTAAGAATGATTAAAATTATTATCAACCGCGGCTGATTATGTTAAGAGGTTTGAACAATATAATATGTTGAAAATGTGATATTTATTTAATTAGAGGGGAGCCTGTCAAATAACTTAAACATTGAATTTAGACAAAGGGAAATATCAAATCAAAAATAACCCGTAATTATAATTGGTTAGCGAACAAGCCCTCACCGTCACCAATGGTATGGGATTTGCAATAAAATTAATTGCATGGTCGACGACCATGAAATAGCCCTTGCCAAAAAATTTAAAAATAATAAGTCGTTTTGCGAGGCCTCTATTCTATCTGGTATGCTGCCACTGCCTTGGAAATGCCACCCTGTTGCCCTGTCGATTTAGGCCATCTCTAAACTGGAGCTCCTCTGAAAAGGTCTGCTTCCGCTAGCGCCCGGGTAAAGTTCAGGCGAAATCCGGCCTGGCCGGGATAGTGCGCCCCTAAGAGGTGGCGTAAGGATTATCGGGATGAGGAATAATTTATCGCATCCCTTAATTATGCCGATTAAAGCAATCAGCCATCCAGGGAGGGAAGGCTATAGATGGTTAATGGTAACAGAACTTAATTGACCTCAACGGGTCGCGCAATTTCACCGCCATACTTAGGAGACAGGTGTGCTGATCCTTACCCGCAAAATCGGTGAGTCTCTGTTGATCGGAGATAATATCCGGGTGGCGGTGCTGGAAATCCGCGGCAAACAGGTCCGTTTAGGCATCGAGGCGCCGCCGGATATTGCGGTCATGCGGGAAGAACTCTGCCAGCAGGTTAACCGGAAAAACGGCAGGCCGCAGGGGTAGAGTCCCATGACCTGTTAAAGGTCGTAAGTCTCTGGAGGAGAGAAGAAGAGGAAGAAGAAGATAAAGACGACTTTTGATTCGAGGCGAAATCCCTCCGAATCCGCCCCCCTTACCCTTGCCCACCCTACCTTAGGCCGAATAACCGTGCGGGAAGAGCAGATCATCACCTTCACCTCCGGCCTGTGGGGATTTAGCCAATTTCACCGCTATGTCCTCATTGAGCGTCCCCAGGAACTCCCCTTCCTCTGGCTCCTGAGCGTAGATAATCCGGACCTGGCCCTGGTGGTGATGGATCCGGCCGAGCTGGTGGCCGATTATCAGGTCCAGGTCAGCGACGCCGTCTTAAAAGATCTGGCCGCCGAAACCCTTGATGACCTGAGGGTGCTGGTCACCTTGACCATCCCCCCCGGGAGGGCGCAGGACGCTACCGCCAACCTGAGGGCGCCCCTGCTCCTTAACTTGAACGCGGCCCGGGGCAAACAGGTGGTGCTGGAAAACCAAGCCTATTCCCAGGCCCACCCCCTCTTTCCCAGGTAAGGGGGCCGGGCTGAAGCCCGCCGGCTTTAGCCTGGGCTTCCAAAAAAACTCCAGGCACTTTACGCAGGCTAGTATTAAGTTGCGAAAGTCCTTGCCCTTCCCCCCTCTTCTAAAGGGGGGCCAGGGGGGATTTAAAGGCTGCCGGAAAAATTCAGCTCATTTCACCTGGTTGAACTTATGCAACTAATACCAAGTGGCCGTCAAAAAAGTAATAAATATTAGAAAGGACTTGTAGGGGCGCAATTTATTGCGCCCTTAAGGGCGTGATGAATCATGCCCCTACGGAGAAATACCTTTATGGAGGCACCTTGGTATAAGTACTAGAGCCCGCGTTTACCTCCAAATTAAAAAAGCCGGGTGAGCCCCCAGGGCCCGCCCGGCTTTTTTACAGCATAGCATATTTCCCCGTAAAGGGCGGGGGGCCCCCGCCCCTACCGTGATTACATCGGCTTGGTCTGCAGGGTGGATTCCTCTCCCAAAACCTTCCAGGGAGAAACCGCGGTGGGTGAGCCGGTCTCGTAGTCGAACAGGTCTTTCACCAGAGCGTTGGCCTTTTTATAGAGCACCCTTAAAGGGATGTCCGCCGGGCAGGCCTCTTCACACAGGCCGCAGTCGATGCAGCGCCCGGCCATGTGGATGGCCCGCACCAGCTGGAAGATGGTGTCCGGCGGCACCATGCCGGTGCTCATCAAATCCGGGTGCTCCAGGCTGCACTCTTTGCAGAAGCACATGGGGCAGACGTCCCGGCAGCCGTAACATTTGACGCAGCGCCCAAAATGGCCCAGCCACTCCTTCAAGGCGTCCGCCTCGGCCAGGCCCTCCACGCGGGTCACCCGCTGGCTTTGGGGCACCGGCCGGCATTTTTCCCCATAATCAATAACCGAGGGGAAAGGGCCGGAGCATTCGCAATAATCGGCCTGGTCCTGCGGGCAGGCGACCCCCACCAGGACCACCTGGTCCGGGTCCAACTGCCCCCATTTATACAGCTCGATGAGCCCCCGCTCGTCGCAGCCCCGCACCTGGATGGCGAAGGTTTCTTTAGGGTAGCGGGCCGCCACCTGCAGGAGCAGCTTGTCCAGAGGGTAGCGGGCGTCCCCCGGGGGCACGATGGCTTCGTCCACCTCGCTTAAGCGGTCCTTCGTAAAGAAGTGGGGTAGGGGATGGCCCTCCACCATCTTGTAGCCGATATAGCCGCCGGCCTTGCCTTCCGCCAACAGTTTCCGGACCTTGTCGCGTAACCTTTCCATGGGCATTTATCCTTTGAGAACTATCTGGGAGTCCTGCTTTAAGCCGCCCGGGCCGCCTGTTTCAGGGGGGAGGGGCCCATTTTCTGGATCTTGGCGGTGAAGTCCCGCACCGTCTGGGCGAATTTGGGGCCTTCGGCGGCGGAGATCCAATCCAGGTGCAGCCTGCCTTCCTCCATGCCCACGAACTTCATGAGGTCCTGGAGGAAGCGCATGCGCTTGATGGTCATGTAATTGCCTTTAAGATAATGGCAGTCGCCGATATGGCAGCCGCCGATGAGGACGCCGTCGGCCCCCTTTTGGAAGGCCCGCAGTACATGGTGCGGCGATACCGACCCGGAGCACATTACCCGGATGACCCGAATGTGGGGAGGGTATTGCAGACGGCTGACGCCGGCCAGGTCGGCGCCGGCGTAAGTGCACCAGTTACACAGAAATGCCAGGATTCTGGGTTCAAAATTGCTGTCGGCCATCTTTCGTCCCTTGGTTTTTAAGTTGAGTCTTAAGCTTTAACCGGCTGCTTCTTCAGAAAGGGCCTGGTCCACTTGCGCATAGATCTGCTTGTGGCTGAACCCTAACAGGGTGATGCATTCCGACGGGCAGGTGGCGGCGCAGGTGCCGCACCCCTTGCACAGGGCCTGGTTCACTTCGGCCACAGCCTCGTCTTCCTTGTAGGTAATGGCCCCAAAGGGGCAAACCTCCACGCAGGCCTGGCAGCCCGAGCACAGCATGGGGTCCACAATAGCCACCACGCCCCCGGCCCTAATCGACTCCTGGGACAGGATCACCGCGGCCCGGGCCGCCGCGGCCTTGGCCTGGGCGATGGACTCGTCAAGGGGTTTGGGGTAATGGGCCAGGCCGGCGACAAACACCCCTTCGGTGGCGAAATCCACCGGCCTGAGCTTCATATGGGCCTCCAGGAAGAAGCCTTCGTTGTTCAAGGGCACCTTGAACATCTTGGCCAGCTTTTCCTGGTCCTTGACAATGATGGCGGAGGCCAGGGTCAGGACCTCCGGGTGGATGCTGATGGGCAGGCGCAGGACATGGTCCAGCACGGTCACCTTAAGCCCGCCGTCCGCGGTCTGTTCCACCTTGGGCTTGCTGTCCAGGTCAAAGCGGATGAACATGACCCCTTTTTCCCGGGCTTCCTTGTAAAGGTTTTCCCGCAGACCGTAGGTGCGCATATCCCGATAGAGGATATATACGTCCATGTCCGGGTTGAGCTCTTTGAGCTTGACGGCGCTTTCCACCGAGTGGGTGCAGCACACCCGGCTGCAATAGGGCCGCTCCGGCTCCCGGGAGCCCACGCACTGGATGAACACCGCGCTCTTGGCCCCCATGACCAGGGGGTTCTTCTCCCGCATGGCCTGATCCATCTCCAGGGCGAGAAACACCCGGGGATTTTCTTTGTAGAGATATTCCGTGGGCTTGTAGGGATGGCCGCCGATGGCGATGACCGCGGTGCCGTGCTCCACCGCGGTGTCCCGCCCCTGGGTGGTGACGGTGGACTTGAAATTGCCCACAAAGCCCGTAACCTCGGTGAGTTCGGAGTTGAGGTGCACCTCGATCTTGGGGTGGTTGGTCACCCTTTTTACCAACTTGTCCACGAAAGGCTTGATGGCCTCCCCGGTCCAGGCGTGGTTGAGCTCCAAGGCGTGGCCGCCCAAGAAGTCCTTTTTCTCCACCAGATGCACCTTGAAACCCTGGTCGGCCAACCCGAGGGCCGCTTCCATACCCGCCACGCCGCCACCGATGACCAGGCCGACCTTGGTGATGGGCAGGCTGAACTCCACCAGGGGCTGCTGCAGGGCCACCTTGGAGACGGACATGCGCACCTGGTCCTTGGCCCTCTTGGTGGCGAGCTCGGGCACGTCCATGTGGACCCAGGAGCCCTGGTCCCGAATGTTGGCCAGCTCAAAGAGGTATCTGTTCAGCCCGGCTTCTCTCAAGGTCTCCTGGAAGAGGGGTTCGTGGGTGCGGGGCGTACAGGAAGCCACCACCACCCTATTCAGGTGGTGCTCCTTGATGCGCTCCTTGATAAGCTCCTGGGTGTCCTGGGAGCAGGAGAACAGGTTGTTTTCCACATACTCCACAAAGGGCAGGGTCTTGGCGTAATCCCGCACCGCCTCCACGTCAATGACCCCGGCGATATTGATGCCGCAGTGGCAGACGAAGACGCCGATGCGCGGCGGTTCCTGGGAAACATCTCGCTCGGGGAATTCCGGTTTTTTGCGGGCCAGGGAAAAGCGGGCCGCGGTAAGAAGTGCGCTGGCCGCCGAAGCCGAGGCCGACGCCTCCATCACCGACTGGGGGATGTCCTTGGGTCCCTGGAAGGCGCCGCAGACAAAGACGCCGGGGCGGGAGGTGGACACCGGCGTAAAGGGCGAGGTCTGGGCAAACTTGTTGGTATTCAGGTCCACGCCCAGGGTGCGGGCCAACTCCATAACATCCGGGGAGGTTTCCAAGCCCACGGACAGGACCAACATGTCAAAGACTTCATCCTTGATGTTGCCTTCTTCGTCAATATAGCGGATCTGGACATCGTCCGTGCCCGGCACCGGGTCCACGGTGTGGATGCGGGAGCGCACGAAGCGGACGCCTTGTTCCTCTTCGGCCCGCCAGTAATATTTCTCAAAGTCCTTCCCCATGGTGCGCATGTCCATGAAGAAGATGGTGGCCTCCAGGCCGTTCTTGCTGTGCTCCTTGGCGATCACCGCCTCTTTGATGGCATACATGCAGCACACCGCGGAACAGTGGCTGTTGTCGCAGCGATGCAGGTCCCGGGAGCCCACGCACTGGAGCCAGGCAACCTTCTTGGGTTCCTTGTGGTCCGAGGGCCGCACCAGGTGGCCTTCAAAGGGGCCGGAGGCGGACAGGATGCGCTCGAACTCCATACTGGTGACGACATTGGGAAAAGCCGTGTAATGATAGGAGGCGTAAGGGGTGGGATCAAATATCTTGAAGCCCGGGGCCAGGATCACCGCGCCCACCTGGATGTCCCGCTCTTTGTCCTGGTCGTCGAAGACCACCGCGCCGGTGGGGCAGAACTTTTCGCAGGCCTTGCATTTGCCGCCCTTCTTGAAGTAAAGGCAGGTGGCGGCATCAATGGCGTATTTGAGCGGCACCGTCTGGGGATACAGCACATAGGCCGATTTCCGGGGGGCCAGGCCCTGGTTGAATTCATCGGGCACCTTTTTGGGGCACTTCTGGGCGCAGATGCCGCAGGCGATGCACTTGGCCGGGTCGATATAGCGGGCCGGCTGCTTCACCTTGACGGTAAAATTGCCCGGCTCGCCGCTGATCCCCTTAACCTGGGCCGGGGCCAGGATTTCGATGTTCAAATGGCGGCCGCATTCCACCAGCTTGGGGGACAGGATGCACATGGAACAGTCGTTGGTGGGGAAGGTCTTGTCCAGCGCGGCCATGACCCCGCCGATGCCGGTTTGCTTCTCCACCACATAGACATAGAAACCGGAGTTGGCCAGGTCCAGGGCCGCCTGCACTCCGGCGATGCCCGCGCCCACCACCATCACCGCGCCTACGGGTTTACTTCCCTGCTTTTTTGCGCTCATAGGGCTTCACCTGCAATTTATGGTTTCTAAACATTAAGTTATGCACATTTTGTGAAAATATCAACAAGAATAGCCGAGCCAATACCTCTCAAGCAAAGCATTTGGCTATCGAGCTTTATAGAACAAGGGGGGTTGCCGCGTCAAGAAAAAATCGGGTGCGGCAATTTTGTCTTGGGGCTAATGGGATACCGACAATTTAGTTTTTCCTGAGAATCCCTAAAAACGGGGCCAGGTAAGGCGCGGCCCCCAACCTCCTCCCCTCAGGGGAGGAGAAATACCTCGGTCTGTCTTTTAAAGATAAATAAGGCAAAAGTGGGACGCCAATCTTCGGAACCTTTAGAAAACCGGGGTAACCAAAATTCCCCTTGCCAAGCTTTGGTGAAAGACTTAAAATATACGCAAGTTAAGGATTTTTTAAAAGAGCCCCACAATTAAGTTGACTTTCCCTTTTTCGGCAATATATTATGCCCGGGAAAGGAGTTTGGCGGCTTTTTCTCGTTTACTCCAGTGGGGGGGAGGAAAGCCGGGTGTCAACCTTTGCTTGAGAGGAGGAAGGAGAGTATGCGGTCAAAACTGTTGGTTGGGTTGGTATTGGCCCTGGTGGCGGTGATGTTCATTGTTCCGTGTGCCATGGCTCAAAAGAAAGCGGCTGGTGCCAAGTTGCTCTGTGTCTCCAAGAAGGAGCTAAAGGGGGAAGAGACGGTGGCCTCTTGCCTGGCCAAGGGTGAACGGTTTGCCGTGCTTGATCCTTATGGCCTGGTACGTATCTTGACCCCGGAGGAAGTGGAGCTGACCAAGGCTTTCAATCCCAAAGCCTTCGAGACCCGGGCCTATGGGATGAAGTACGAGAAACTGGCGCCCGCGATGACGCCTTTTGCTGTACCCTTGGAGGCGAGCGAGTAATTAGCCTGATCTTCCTGATCTGGAGAGGAAATCCCTCCGGATCGGGCAATTTGCGAAACCGTCTGGTTGAGCCCTCAAAGCCTGCTTTGGGGGCTTTTTTTATGGGGTTGCTATGTTAGCCATCGAAGACCTCTGGGTGAATATCGACGACAAAGAAGTGCTCAAGGGCATCCAACTGACGGTCCCCTTAGGGGAGACCCACATCCTCTTCGGCAAGAACGGCTCCGGCAAATCGTCTTTGCTTATGACCATCATGGGTTTTAGCCGCTACCAGGTAAAGCAGGGGCGGATCCTCTATAAAGGCGAGGACATCACCCATCTGCCCACCTATGCCCGGGCCCGTCTGGGTTTGGGCCTGTCCTTCCAGCGCCCGCCCACCATTCGGGGCGTGAAGACTGCCGACATCCTCATGGCCTGTGCCCATGGCCGCATCTCCCCCCAGGCCCTGGCCGCGGCCTACGATTTTACCCCCTTCCTGGAGCGGGAAATCAACTATGGTTTTTCCGGGGGGGAAATCAAGCGCTCGGAACTCATGCAATTACTGGCCCAAGACCCGGAGATGGTGCTCTTGGATGAACCGGAATCCGGGGTGGACCTGGAGAATTTGCAGGTGGTGGGGGAGATCATCGGCCGCCTGCTCCAGAAGGACCGCCGCCGTCAGCATCGGGAAAAATCCGGACTGATCATCACCCATACCGGCTTCATCATGGACTATGTCAATGCCGATCGGGGTTATATTATGTTCGATGGCCGCCTCCTGTGCCACGGCAATCCCCGGGACATACTCCAGGACATCAAAAATTTCGGCTACGAGGAGTGCAGCAGATGTCTGAGGTAAAAAAGCGGGCCCAGCTGAGCCGGGATAAAAAAGCCCCCCTGGGGCCGGACCTGGATCTGGCAGACTTCTCCCGCCACGGAGGGGAGTGGGCCTATGACCCGGATTACCAACACTTCGCCCCGGAGGAGCGGGGCCATCTGCTGAAAGCCGGCATTGAGCTTACCGATGAAGACCATGCCGGCACTTTCCTTCAGGCCGACACCAGGGTGGTCCACTGCCAGGCCAACCGGCCCGGGGTGGAAGTGCTGCCCATCACCCAGGCCCTGGCCACCCACGATTGGGTGGCCCAGCATCTCTGGCAACTGGTGCAGGTGGACGCGGACAAATACACCGCCCGGACCGAGTTGGACCTGGATAACGGCTATTTTATCCGGGCCTTGCCTCAGGTGAAGGTGGAGCAGCCGGTGGAGGCCTGCCTGTACTTACGCACCGACCGCTTTGCCCAGCATGTCCACAATCTGGTGGTGGTGGAGCCGGGGGCTCATCTTCATATCATCACCGGCTGCACCACCCATCCCGGGGTGCGCTCGGGCCTGCATATCGGGGTCTCCGAATTTTATGTGCGGGAAGGTGGGCACCTCACCTTCACCATGGTCCACAACTGGGCCGAAGACATCCATGTGCGGCCCCGCACCGGGGTCCTGGTGGAGGCCGGCGGCACCTTCGTCTCCAACTATATCCTTTTAAGGCCGGTGAAAACCTTGCAGATGTATCCCACCGTAACCCTGGCCGGGGAGGGGGCCGTGGCCAGCCTAAATTCCATCGTCATCGCCCATCCCGGGGCCCAGGTGGATATTGGCGGCCGGGTGATCTTGAAGGCCCCGCACAGCCGGGCCGAAATCGTCGCCCGCACCATCACCACCGGCGGGTTGAGCATCAGCCGGGGCCACCTTATTGGGCTGGCGCCGGACATCAAGGCGCACCTGGAATGCCGGGGGCTGATTCTGGCCCCCACCGGTCAGATTATCGCCATCCCGGAACTGGAAGGCCATGTGGCCGGGGTGGACATGTCCCACGAGGCCGCGGTGGGCCGCATTGCCGCCGAGGAGATCGAATACCTCATGGCCCGGGGCCTGGACGAAGAAGAAGCCGTGTCCACCATCGTCCGGGGTTTCTTGAGGGTCAAGATCGAGGGACTGCCGCCGGGCCTGGAGGAAGAGATCGAAAATACCATCCAGGAAACCGGCAAGGGGCTGTAAAGGCAATTTAAGAGATCTGAAAAAACCCTATGATTTGGTAGTTGCCATGGGTGGCGGCCAGAGACGGCCGCCCCACCGCTTTGGTTTTTCAGGTGGGGCGGGCCTCCGTGCCCGTCACCCATATGCACAAATCCCCCATTGTCCGCCCCAAATCCTCGGGCAGCATTAAAAGCTCATCCGGGGTGGCCAGGAAATGGCTGGCGTGGGGCTGAAAGGCAAAGACAGGCCTGCCCTCCCATTCCGGGGCCACCCCGGGTCCAATTTCCCTTACCCTCCCCACCACCGCGTAACCGTATTGCAGAGGAAAGGCAAAATTGCCGGCCAGGGCCGGGATGGTCTCATCCTTGGGTAGGTCCAATGGGGCCAGGCCGCGGTATACCAGCAGCTCGGTGCCGGGGCTGATAGCGGAAATTAAGGTTTGGACCAGCATCTGGCCAAAGGCCGGGGGCGGCAGCGCTTCGGGGGCCACGGCCACCTGTTGCGGCCCCATGAAGTAAAGGACCTGCCGCGCCATTTATTCTCCCCAGTCCGGCTCGCCCCGCACCACCAGGTCCTCGCCTCCCCTGGCATAGCTTAAGTGGTGCAGGCGGGGAAAGCGCGGCAGATGGGAGGGCCCCCCAGGTGGTCCACCACCCTCAGGCCCCCCACCAGCCAGGGGGCGATGGTCAGGACCATCTGGTCCACCAGGCGGGAGACGAGAAAACTGGTGATGACCTGGGCGCCGCCTTCCACCATCAGGCTGTGGATGCCCAGGTCGCTTAAAAGCTTAAGGAGAGAGACCAGATCCACCCAGCCGTCAGCGCTGGGCAGGCGAAAAACCCTGGCTCCGGCGGTCTCCAGGGCTTCCAGGCGCTGGGGGTCCGCCTCCTGGGCCGTGGCAATCCAGGGGCTGCGACCATGGCGCAACAGTTCGGCGTAAGGGGGAAAACGCAGGCGACTGTCCATAATGACGGTTTGGGGATCTCTGCCGGCCACCAACCTCACCGTGAGACGCGGATTATCTGCCAACACGGTGCCGATGCCCACCAGGATGGCGTCATGGCAGGCGCGCTGGCTGTGGGTCAAAGTCATGGACTCAGGCCCGCTTAACGCCAGGGGTCGGCCCGAACGGGCCGCAATGCTGCCGTCCAGGCTCTGGGCATGGCTTAAGGTAACGAATGGGCGGCCAAGGCGCGGGCCCTGGGGGGCCGCGGATTTCAAGAGGAGGTCGGTGGGGTCCATGATTTTGATCTCAGTAGATGTGCAGCCGGGCGAATCTTGCCTTCTCTTCTAAATCGGTGCAGATGCGCTGGTTTATCTTGTAAATAGGGGCGGATCGGTTGATTGTCAAGGTAGTTGAGGACAGGACCGAGACCAAAGAGGCGACTAAGGCGGGTCGCGCCTTAATAGCCTCTGGCCCAAGGCCCCATGGGACAGGAGACCATACGCGATTTTTTTACTAGAGGCCGAAAACTTTTGTTTACACCCTTTCCAGTTCATTGAAAAAAAAGGCGATTTCCGCCTGGGCGCTCTCGGGGCTGTCCGAGCCGTGGACGAGGTTTTGCTCCACATCCCGGGCGAAATCGGCGCGGATGGTGCCCGGCGCGGCCTGGCGGTAATCGGTGGCCCCCATCAAGTCCCGGTTCACCTGGATGGCGTTTTCTCCTGCCAAAATCATGGCCACAATGGGCCCGGAACTCATGAAGTGGGTAAGACTCACGTAAAACGGCCTCTCCTTATGTACCGCATAAAAGGCCCGGGCCTGGTCCAGGGGGAGATGCACCATCTTTAAGGCACGAATCTTGAGGCCGTGAGCCTCGAACCGACGGATGACCTCCCCGATTAACCCCCGGGCCACCCCATCGGGCTTGATCATGGATAAAGTCTGCTCCCATTCCATGGCTGACTGGCTCCTTTGTGTTGATGTTTTTGGGGGAGGGGGCAGGAGTCGCAGACTCCTGCCCCCTCCCCCAAACCCCCATCCCCAACCCCTTAAGGGTTTTATTTAGCCTGAGACGGCGGAGCCAAAGGCCCAGCCTTCTCCGGCTCCCATAAAGGGGGTTGGGAGGGGAGTATGAGGGGAGGGCGGGGGAACTCTTATAAAAAATTCCCCCGACCCTCCCCTCAAGTAACCTCTCACATCTCCTTTACCGCTCCTCCCGCCGTTCCACCCTCCCGTAGTGGTCGAATTGCAGGGTAAAGGTGCCGCGGCCCTGGGTTAAGGAGCGCAGGGTGGTGGCGTAGCCGAACATTTCGGCCAGGGGGGCCTGGCCGGAGATGAGGCGCACCGGCCCCTTGGCCAGCAGTTGTTCCACTTTGCCTTTGCGGGCATTGAGGTCTCCCAGGATCTCGCCGGTGAATTCCTCCGGGGTGATGATCTCCACCTTCATGATGGGTTCCAGCAGGTGGGGCTGGGCCTTTGCGAAGCCGTTTTTCAACGCGGTCATGGCGGCGATGCGGAAGGCCATCTCCGTGGCCTGGCCTTCTTTTACCAGCGCGTCTTTAAGCTCCACGGCGGTATCCAGGGCCGGATGCCCATAGACCGGACCCCCTTCCAGGGCTTCCCTGACCGCCTGGGCCACCATGGGCACAAAGACCTGGGCGGCATGCTCTTCGGGCAAACGCGAGGTAAAGGAATTGCCGGAGCCCCGGGGGCGGGGAGCCAGGCTGAGTTGGACCTGGCCGAAATGGTGCTTGCCGGCCAGTTCCCGGTCAAAGAGGCCAGTTTCCAGGGCGGCGCCGGCGATGGTCTCCCGGTAGACCACCTGGGGGCGGCCGGCCCGCACCCGCGTATGAAACTCCCTTTCCAAGCGGTGGAGGATCACTTCCAGATGCAGCTCCCCCATACCGGAAAGCAGGGTCTGGCCGGTATCTTCATCGATATGGATCTGGAGGCTGGGGTCCTCCTCCGCCACCCGGGTTAAGGCCGGCCCCAGCCGTTCCTGATCGTCCCGGGTCATGGGTTCAATGGCCAGGGAAATCACCGGCACATACGAGGAGATGGGTTCCAGGACGATGGGGCTGGCCCGGTTGCACAAAGTGTCGCCGGTGGTGGTGGCTTTCAGCCCCAAAAGGGCGACAATGCTGCCGGCGTGGGCCTCCTCCAAAGGCTCCCGCTTATTGGCGTGCAAGCGCAGGAGCCGGGTAACCTTTTCCGTGGTCCCTTTTACCGGGTTATAAATTTCCTGGCCGGATTTTAAGGTGCCGGAGTAAATGCGGACATAGGTGAGGCGCTGGCCCTGGTCCA
>JAUXZG010000087.1 GCA_030694005.1 Desulfobaccales bacterium
CCATCATCATCATTACCGCTTACGGCACCATCGAGACCGCGGAAGAGGCCATTCAAAAGGGAGCTTACGACTTTGTCACTAAACCCTTCCGCAAAGAGACTATCCTCATCACTATCAAACGGGCCCGGGAATGGAAACGCATGCAAAAAGAACTGGCGGCCTTGAATACGCCGGGTTGAAGAAGTGGGTTTGGGGGAGGGGGCAGGGGTCCCTTACAAAAAAGCCCCTGGCCCCCTCCCCCAAGAAACCGGAACCATCAATGTTTAAATTCCTGCGGCGATTTTTAAAAGAAGCAGAGGATGGCCAGGTCAGCCTGCGGGAGAAGTTTAATCATTTTCGCCGCCTGTTGGAGAGCAACAATCAAGCCCTGGAAATCATGGCGGATATGGAGGAAAAGCTTTCCGGGGAGTTCCTGTTTGACACCGGCTATCTTTATACCCAGGCAGAGCAGTTGGGGAACCATGTCTGCCGCATGGTGAGCGAACTCAACCTCCTCACCCAGGATCGCTACGGGGAACTGGCGCCCCTTTGCCGGCGGCTTCAGGAAGAAATTCAGCGAGAACTGGCGGCGACCCCGGCCATCCCGGTAACCCCTTACATCCTGCCTCTAGATGCCCTTACCCGGGAGATGTCTGCCAGCGTGGGCGGCAAGATGGCCAACCTGGGCGAAATCCGCAACCGTCTGGGCCTGCCGGTACCGGATGGGTTTGCCGTGAGCGCCACTGCTTATCAACGTTTCCTGGAAGCTTCCGGCCTGGCCCAGGAACTGGAGGCGAGGCTGGCCCAGGCCCGCATCGACGACCTGGAAAGTCTGGAGGCCATTAGTCAGGAGCTCCAGGCCCTGGTGCGTCAAGCGCCTCTGCCGGCGGACCTGGAAGAAGCGCTGGCCCAAGCCGGTCAAACCCTGGCGGGCCGTGGGCTGGCAGTGCGGTCCAGCGCCGTGGGAGAAGACACCGATTTTTCCTTTGCCGGCCAGTTTGCCACCCTCCTCAATGTGGATGCGGCCCAACTTCCCGAGCACTACAAAGAGATCGTGGCCAGCAAATTCACCTCTCGGGCCATTTTCTATTGGAAATACCAGCATTTTACCTTGAATGAGCTGCCCATGGCCGTGGGTTGCTTAAGCATGGTCCCCTCCCGGGCCAGCGGGGTGATGTTTTCCGTGGACCCCCACGCCCCTCAAGCCGACACGGTGATGATCACCGCGGTTTGGGGCCTGGGCAAGTATGCGGTGGACGGCACCATCTCCCCGGACCTCTATGTGGTGGACCGGGGTAAGGGGCACGCGGTAAAACAACGCCGCGTGGCCGCCAAACCGGTGGCCCTGGCCTGTAGCCCCCAGGGCGGGGTAACGGCACTGACCTTACCTGATGAGCAGGCCCAGTCCCCCTGTCTCACCGAAGCCCAGGTTAAGCATTTGGCGGCCCTGGCCCTGCGACTGGAAAAGCATTTTGGCCGCCCCCAGGATATCGAGTGGGCCGTGGATGAGTCGGGAAAGATTTTTATCCTGCAATCCCGGCCGCTTAGAGTCAGCGCCCCGGCTTTTGGCGCGGTGCATCGTGAACCCCCGGCGGAGCCGGCGGTGCCGCCCCTGTTGACCTATGGCATTCGGGCCGTGGGGGGGGCGGCGGTAGGCCGGGTCCACCTCTTGGGGCCTGACGAAGAAGTGGCCGATATTCCGCCGGGCGCGGTGGTGGTGGCCCGGCAACCCTCGGCCCGTTTGGTCTTGGTCATGGACCGCATCTCCGCCATTCTCACCGAGGTGGGCAGCCCCACGGACCATATGTCCATTTTGGCTCGGGAATTTCGGGTACCCACCCTGGTGGAGGTAGGCGGCGCCACCAAGGTCCTCCATTCCGGCCAACTGGTCACGGTGGATGCCGATGCCGCCCGGGTCTATCCCGGCATGGTGACGGAACTGCTGGCGCGCACCCCGCCGGCCGATGAAAACCTGCGCAACTGCCCGGTATTTCAAAAACTCCGAAGCATCCTGAAACTCGCCACCCCCTTGAGTCTCCTCGATCCGGAGAGCCCGGACTTCCAGGCGGCCCAATGCCGCACCCTGCACGATATCTCCCGGTTCTGCCATGAAAAGTCCATGGACGCCATGTTCTCCCTCGATATCGATGACGCCGTTAGGTCCCCCAACGTCAGCCGCCTGGTAACCGACCTGCCCTTGAATCTTTTCGTTCTGGACCTGGGCGGCGGCCTCAAGGTCGCGGGCCGGCCCCAGGTAACCGAGGAGGATATTGTCAGCCGGCCTTTTAAGGCCCTGCTGCGGGGTTTCCACCACCCGTCGGTGAGCTGGGCCGGACAGGTGGCCCCGGACCTGAAAGGCTTTATTTCAGTATTCGCCAATACCATGTATGACCTGGGGAAGGGCGAACGGGGCCTGGGGGGGAAAAGCTTTGCCATCATCACCGATTGTTATCTCAATTTCAACTCCCGCCTGGGCTACCATTTCGGCCTGGTGGACGCCTTTATCTCCGAGGAAAAGAACGACAACTACATCAGCTTCCAATTCAAGGGCGGCGCGGCCAGCATCGACCGCCGGGAACGCCGCGCCCGACTGCTCAGGCATATCTTGAACGACCTGGGCTTCAAGGCCCAGGTCAAGGGAGACCTGGTGCACGGAAGGTTGGTAAAATACTCTCTGTTTGAAACCGAGGAAACCCTGGAGATGGTGGGACTGCTCATTGCCTTCTGCCGCCAACTGGACCTGGCCCTGTCCTCCGAAACCATCATGGAACGCTGCTTCCAGGCCTTTAAAAAAGAAGACTACGGCCTGAGCTGCCTCCGCCCGGAACAGGCGGCGTCTTGATGGGGAAAAGTTTTGAGGGGAGGGCTGGGGGAACACAGTTCCCCCACCCTCCCCGCAAACTCCCCTACGACCCCCCTGAAAAGGGGACGGGGAAGGCTAGGCCTTTTAGGCCCAGCCTTCCCCGTCCGAATAAAACCCTTAGGGGATTGGGGGTGGGGGCTTGGGGGAGGATTGTAAGGGGGCCACCGGCCCTTAGCCCCCTCCCCCAAATCTCTACCCCTTCACCACTAACACCGGGCAGGGGGCGTGGCCGATGACCCTTTCGGTGACGCTGCCCATCAAGAGTCGTTTCAGGCCGGTGCGCCCGTGGGACCCCATGATGATAAGGTCCATTTTTTCTTCCCGGGCCAGTTCGGTGATGACTTCATAGGGGATGCCGGTCCGCACCAGGATTTCTATTTTCACTCCCATTTCCCGGGCCTTGGCCTCCACCTCGGGCAAGCCAGGGGGCTCTTGGGGCACTTCGGTCAAAAGCCCCACATTCCCCTCATAAAGTTGGGGCGGCAGGTCCAGGACTGACACCGCCTTGAGCTCGCCCCCATAGGCCTTGGCCAGGTCCAGGGCCCGCGCCGCGGCCCTGAGGCTGTCCGGGGAGCCGTCGGTGGCCAGCAGCATCCTGCCCCAGCCGATGGAGGCCGCAAGGGGCACCACCAGGACATCTTGGTCGCTAAAGCCGATGACCCGGCGGGTGACGCTGCCCACCAAGAGCCGCTCCAGCAAACCGTGTCCCTTGGCCCCCATGACGATGAGGTCACAATTTCCGGTCTCGGCCAGGTCCACGATCTCTTCATGGGGTTCGCCCACGACGCAGACGGTTTTGATGGACGCCCCGGCGGCGTCGGCCAGTTCCTGAGCTTTAGCCTGGGCCGTCTCGCAAGGTTCCCTTCTTAAGGCCTCGGCATTTTTGACCCCCACCAGCCGCAAGTCCCCTTCATACGGCGGAGCCACCGACACCACGGTGATCCAGTTGGTAACCAGGCGAAAAGATTCCTTTAAGGCGTGGAGGCTCGTGTCCGAGCCGTCCACGCCCACCAGGATCTTCTTATACTTAGCCATAAGTTTTTTCGAGGGCGTATTCGGCCTTCTGGGCCGCTTCGGCCTTTTTGGCCTGCCACATGGTCCCCAGGATAATTACTGCGCCGATACCCAAGGCAAGGCACATGGTAATAAAGCTGGCCACACCCAGGACGGTAAGGACGGTATTATTCATGGAGATGAGCCCCAGCTCTTTCAGATACTTGGGGATGGCCAGGCCCCGGCTAACCGCCACGATGATCATGATGGTGCCCATGACGATCTTGATCATGTGCTCCTTAACATAGGTGGTGCCGATGGCCCCCAACTGCACCCCCAGAAGGGACCCGGCCAGGATGATCAAGGTCAGGCGGATATCCACCATGCCGCCGATGGCCCATTTGACGGTGCCCCCGAAACCCATGACAAAGGCGATGACCAACTCCGTGGCGGAGGACACCAGCCCCGAGGCTCCCAGCACATAGATCATGCCCGGCACCCCGATGAAGCCGCCCACCGCGATGGTGGCCGCCAGCATCCCGGTGGCAAAGCCGATGGGGATGGTAAACCACATGGAGATGTAGACATTGGCCGTCTTGAAATGCATCATGGGGGGGAGGTGGATCTTCTGCAGGTACTTGGCCAGGGAGGTCACCTGTTCCTCGCCGCCGCGCCTGGAAGTGCGCCAGGCGTCCCAGAACACATAGCCGCCCACCACCACCAGGACCACCACAAAGGACAGGCTGACATAGAGGTTGGAGCCGGCCTGCCCCCACCTGGCCAGCACCATCTCCTGGATCTTGATGCCCACCTGGACCCCCACCCCGGCAGAGGCCGCCATGACCAGACCCAGTTTGATGTCCACCTGGCCGTATTTGTAGCGCTTATAGGCGCCCACCAGGGCCTTGGGGAACTTGTGGCACATGTTGCTGGCCACCGCCACGGCGGCCGGGACGCCCAGGCTCATCATGCCCGGGGTCAACACAAACGCCCCCCCCGAGCCGATAAACCCGCTCACCAGCCCGCCGATAAAGCCGACGATAAATAGAAAGCCTACGGAAACCAGGTTCAAGTCGATGAAATTGACCGCTTCGGCTGCGATATCGTGCATTGCTAATTTCTCCTTTCCCGTCCGGTGCGGTGCTTTTGAGAATTAGGTGTTCAGCCGCAACTCCGGCCGGGGACGCTTTCTCGGCACCGGGCGCTTCGCTTCCGGTCTGGGCTGCACTCTCTTGACCGCTTCAATGCCCAAGGCAGACCAGAGATGATGGGCAAAAGCGCCGTGCACAAAAGAGATGACAAAGACCGTAGCGATGGGCAACGCCGCATACCAGCCGCCCCGGGTGAAGTACTTCATCACGCTGCTCCCGTTCAAAAACACTGCGGCATAGAGGGCCGCGGTCACGGCGCCGAAGGTAATGGTTTTTCCCCAGGGCTTTCTGCTTACCGGTTCTGGTGCCATAATTTTTTCTCCTTGATATCCAGTGATACTGAAAACCGGGAGGGGAATTTCCCCGGTAATTTCCTCATCCTTGATGCCTGCGTCAGTAATGACGAAGTCAATGCGTTTGATTTCCGCGCTAAGGTCTTCAACGGCCCGGGCTACTTCGCCAAATTTCACCACCTGCTGGCCGTGAATGCCTGAAAACTCCAGGTCTTCGGCGATTGAGGCCCAGGCGGCCCGAGCCTGTTGGGTGAATTTCTGCCGCAAGCGCAGGAAATAGGGGGAAAAGAATTTGCCGCTCGCCTTCAGGGCCGGATTGACATTTAGGGCTATGAGGTCGTAGTCCAGCCGGGCGGCGAGATTGATGGCATAATCCATGAACCCGGCGCTGAAGGTATGGCCCTTGCCCACCACCAGGATTTTGCGCTTTAGCTCTGGTTGGGGGCTCCCACTCCCAGGCTCAGGCCTAACGGGTTTTAAGTTCACCACGGTGAGGGGCTGCTTTTTACCTGGCCCCGACGCCACCTTTTGGCCTTTTCTCTTGCCACGAAGTTGCTTCTTGAAAAAGTCCAGCATGGCCTTAACTTCCCTGTGTCTTTTCGGTTGGCGGCCACCTTAACCGGGGGTGGCCCTTTTTTAGTTCCCCTTTCCCTTCTGGCTTTAAGATATTCAAAAACCTTGCCAAAATGATTGCTGTATATAATTTATTGATATTACTGGCAATAATCATATTAACCTCCAACCCCGTACCTTTGCTGATATTGCACTATGCAACGGGTAAATTGCTTATTCAGTTTTTACCAGTAATATCATTTAGTTGCAAACCATTGCACCAAGGAGTACAAAAGATTGCAAAATGCAACAGCTCCTGCCAGCCACTGCTAATGACAGGAAAATATCCAAGAAAATCATCAAATTAAAAAATTTGCCCTCCTAAGGTTAAGTTTGCCCTCCTCTAGTTTTTCCTTTATACTGGAATTCATCACCCCAGAAAGGGTTTGGTCATGATCTTTTTCCGGAAGCCAGAGGAAGAGCGCCCCAAGGTGTCCCAGGACCTGGTGGACCTGCGCGCCGCCATCAATAAGGCCCAACTGCCGGAGACGGTGGCCGCCGTAGCCTTCAAGGAGCTGGAACGGCTGGAGAAAACCGATCCCTCCGTGGCCGAATACTCCATTGGCCTCAATTATATTGATTATTTAATTTCTCTCCCCTGGACCCGGTTTACGGAAGATAATCTTGACCTCAAAAGGGCGGCCCGCATTTTAGAGGCCCAGCATTATGGGCTCAAGCATGTCAAGGAACGCATCCTGGAATACCTGGCGGTGCGCACCCTCTGCAGTCTCCAGACCTCTCAGGTTCTGGTGGTGGATGACGAGGAAATCGCCCGTACCAATCTGGAATACATCCTGAGGAAGGAAGGGCACCAGGTAAGCACCGCCGCCAATGGGCTGGAAGCCCTGGAAAAGGTCAAAGCCCAGGAGTTTGATGTCATCCTCACGGACCTGAAGATGGAAAAAATGGACGGCATTCAGCTTTTGGAATCCGTCAAACAGATGGCGCCTCACACCGAAATCATCATGGTCACGGGTTACGCCACGGTGAGCTCCGCGGTGGATGCCCTGAAAAAAGGCGCGGCTCATTACCTGTCCAAGCCCATCAAGCTGGAGGAATTACGCGCCACCGTTAGAGAAATCATCGACAAAAAGCGGCATGTGCAGATGACGCGGGGGCCGATTCTCTGCTTCGCCGGTCCTCCCGGCACCGGCAAAACCTCCATCGGCCAGGCCATCGCCGAAGCTTTGGAGCGAAAGTTCGTGCGCCTATCGCTGGCCGGCTTGCGGGATGAAGCCGAACTCAGGGGGCACCGGCGGACCTATGTGGGGGCCATGCCGGGGAGGATCATCAATGAAATCCGCCGTCTGGGTTTAAAAAACCCGGTATTTATGCTGGATGAGATTGACAAAATCGGCCAGGACTTTCGCGGCGATCCGGCCTCGGTCTTGCTGGAAATCCTGGATCCGGAGCAAAACAGCAATTTTGTCGACCACTATGTGGACGTGCCTTTTGACCTGTCCGGGGTAATGTTCATCACCACCGCCAATGTGGTGGAAACCCTGCCGGCTCCCCTGCTGGACCGCCTGGAAGTCATTTATTTCCCTGGCTATACCGAGGCCGAGAAGACCAAAATCGCCCGCAACTATTTGATCCCCCGCCGGATCCGGGAACACGCCTTGACTCATCTGGGGATAGAGTTTACCGACAACGCCATTGCCAAAATCATTGGCGATTACACCCGGGAGGCGGGCTTAAGAAATCTGGATCGGGAAATTGCCACCATTTGCCGCAAACTGGCCCGCATCTCCTTGCAGGCCAAACCCGCGGCCGCCCCCCTGATTGTGGACGAGGTCCTGGTGGAAAGGTTCTTGGGGCCCCGCAAATTCAGCCACGAGGCCGCGGAGGCCAAAAATCAGGTGGGCGTGACTACGGGCCTGGTCTGGACGGAGTTTGGCGGGGAAATCATCTTTGTGGAAGCCACCCTCATGAAAGGCAATAAACAACTGATCCTCACCGGGTCCCTGGGAAATGTCCTCCAGGAATCGGCGCAGACCGCCCTGAGCTTTATCCGCAGCCACGCCCAGGACTTTAACCTGGATCCCAATTTTTTTGCCGACCAGGACATCCATATCCATATCCCCTCGGGAGCCATTCCCAAAGAAGGCCCCTCCGCCGGGGTGACCATCGCTTTGGCCCTGCTCTCGCTGCTCACCGGCCGCCCGGCGCGCCGGGATGTGGCCCTCACCGGGGAGTTGACCCTGAGCGGCCGCATCCTGCCGGTGAGCGGCATCCGCGAAAAAATCCTGGCCGCCCAACGCGCCGGAGTGCGGCTCGTGGTCTTCCCCAAACAAAACGAAGTGGACCTCAACGACCTGGAACCGGAAGTAAAAGCAGGCCTGGAAATCACCCTGGCCGAAGACATCAAACCCCTGGTGGATTTGGTGTTGTTGAAGGAGTGATGTGAGGGGAGGGCTGGGGGAACGCGGTTCCCCCACCCTCCCCTCAAACTCCCCTCCCACCCCCCTGACAAGGGACTGGGGAAGGCGGGGCCATAGGCCCCGACTTCCCCAGTCAAACTTATGGGATTGGGGGTGGGGGTTTGGGGGAGTTTTTTGTAAGGGTAAGGGCCATTGGCCCTTAGCCCCCTCCCCCAAATCTCAAATAAAATGGTGGCACAGGCGTCTCGCCGGTGCTCCTAAAGAGTTATAAGCATGAAATTCCCAGGCGGCGATTACAGAGACCGCTCCCTGAAGATTCACGGGATGATCTGTGCCAAATGCGGCAGGGAATTTACTTATAGAAACAGGCAACTCTTGACGGTACACCATAAGGACGGCAACCCTCTGAATAACCCCCCGGACGGTTCCAACTGGGAAAATTTGTGCCTTTACTGCCACGAAGACGAACACAGCCGGGGACTTCTCGGCGACTATTTCAACGATGAGGGATAGGTATTCGGGGGGGAGGGGGCTAAGGGC
>JAUXZG010000089.1 GCA_030694005.1 Desulfobaccales bacterium
TAACGCTCCCACTGCCGGCGGCCCCCCACCCCTGCTGGGGGAGGTGGTCATCTCTGTGGAAACCACCGTCCGCCAGGCTAAAGAAAGCGGCTGGGCTACAGAAGAACTCTTCGACTTTTACCTCATCCACGGTATATTACAACTGCTGGGCTACGAACACGGGAACACAGAGTCAGAGGCCCAGATGACCGATAAAACCTGGGAACTCATGCACCTGCTCTACCCGGGTTTAGAGGATATGAAGGAGTGATTTGAGGGGAGGGGGCAGGGGCCCACCGGCCCCTGGCCCCCTCCCCCAACACCTCACCCACATCACTAAAGGAGGACACGGCGTGGCGAAGTTGGAGGTGAATGTGGATCATGTGGCGACGTTGCGCCAAGCCCGTCTCATTGACGAGCCCGATCCGGTGACGGCCGCGGCGTTGGCGGAGTTGGCCGGGGCGGACGGTATTATTGTGCACCTGCGGGAAGACCGGCGTCACATTCAGGATCGGGATTTAAGGCTGCTGCGCCAGACGGTGAAGACCCGGCTCAATTTAGAAATGGCCGCCACCAAAGAGATGCTGGGTATTGCCTCTGAGGTGGTTCCGGACCTGGTGACCCTGGTGCCGGAAAAACGCCAGGAACTGACCACCGAAGGGGGCCTGGAGGTGGCGGGCAACCGGGATTTTTTGCAGGACTATATCCGGCAACTGAAGGAGGCGGACTTAAGGGTCAGCCTGTTCGTGGACCCGGTGGCCAAACAGATCGACGCCGCCCGTCAGGTGGGGGCCGGCTGGGTGGAGCTGCACACCGGCACCTATGCCGAGGCCAAATCCGAAAAGGAGGCCCACCGGCTCTTTGAGGAGCTGTTGGCGGGGGCACGGCACGCCCAGAGCTTGGGGCTCAGGGTCAAGTGCGGCCACGGCCTCAACTACCGCAACATCAAGCGCTTTAAGGGCCACCCGGAATTCGAGGAATACTCCATCGGCCACAGCATCATCGCCCGGGCCGTGCTGGTGGGGATAGAAAGGGCGGTACGGGAGATGGTGGAGTTAATCAGGACTTAGGAGGTAAGTACCTCGGATTCGGTTTCCATCTATTGCAGATACGCTGATATTCCTCGTTCCCAAGCTCCTGCTTGGGAACGGGATTTTATGGAAAGCTCCCGCTTTCCCAATGACCTAACCCCATGAGAACCCGCTACCGGATCACCGATGGGAATTACCCCTTCTTCATCACCGCTACCACCGTGGCTTGGATCCCGGTATTCACCCGCAAGCCGTACATGGAGGTATTAATTAATTCCTTGAACTTCTGCCGCCATCAGAAGGGGCTGAAAATCTTCGCCTATGTCATTATGGATAATCATATCCATATGGTGGTGGCGGGCGAGCAATTGTCAGATATTATCAAAGAGTTTAAAAGCTACACCGCGCGGGAGATCCTCCGGCTGGCCAGGGAAGATGATAAAAGCTGGTTGCTGAACCAGTTGCAATTTTATAAGCATGACCATAAGACCGACAGCCACCATCAGGTGTGGCAGGAGGGATTCCACCCCAAGCAGGTATATTCTGAAGAAGTGCTGCGCCAGAAGGTGGAATACCTGCACCATAATCCGGTAAGGGCAGGATTGGTTGCACGGGCGGAAGACTGGCTCTATTCCAGTGCCAGGAACTATGCCGGGCTGCCGGGGGCGCTGGAGATCGACGTCTTGGAGATGTAGATGTAGCCCAAGCAGGAGCTTGGGCCAAAACCGGCGTTCCCAAGCAGGAGCTTGGGAACGAGGGGAGGTTTGACCCAATGAAAATTATATTGAGCCGCAAGGGATTCGATAGTAGCACAGCAGGAATAGCTAGCCCGATACTTCCTGACAGTTTTTTGTTATCCCTGCCGATACCTAGGAAGGATTCCACTTTTACTTACAATGACCTGTCTTCGGAAGGAAAGTCACTTGGATCAGTAGTTCAAGATCTTAGCAAAGGAAGGAAAAGAAGCTTTTCAGGTTATGATATCGCCCATGTCGATCCTGATTTGGACAGAGAAAGGATAAAGAATCGGCCCGAAGGTTGGAGACCTATTTTCGGCCAACATAAAGGTGATCAAACTCATCTCAAAAAACAAGGGGTCGGGCAGGGTGACCTTTTCTTATTCTTCGGTTGGTTTCATAAAACTAACTATGACGTTAATGGTATTCTAACTTTTTTGCCCGATTCTCCTGATGTCCATGTAATTTTCGGTTGGCTGCAAATTGGCAAAGTTTACTCTATAAGTGAAACAACTATATGCGAACTTCCTGATTGGGCTTTATACCATCCTCACGTTGCAAAAAGGGGAATGTATAAACCTAATAATACTATTTATATAGCTAAAGAAAATTTAATTCTTGAAGAAAGAGAAGTTATTAATAGAGACGGGCTTGCTGTAAGCGGAGGGGGAGTTTTTCATCGTTTTCACCCGATGCTACAATTGACATGGCCTGGCTATTCCAGGAGTTATTGGAAGCTGCCACATTGGTTCTATCCATTCAATCCCCATGAAAGCCGGAAGCCGTTGTCGTATCATGGGAAAAGAATAGACCGCTGGAAGCTCGAAGGTGACCATGTATTGCTTGAGACTGTCGCTCGAGGCCAGGAGTTTGTTCTTGACACAAAGGATTATCCTGAAGCGATTGACTGGATAAAAGCTATATTTAAGGCAGCACCTATAAAAACTAACAAATCTTAATTTTATTAATTTCCATGAAACTCATTGACTTGCACGTTCACTCCACCGCCTCCGACGGCTCTTATAGTCCGGAGGAGGTGGTGCGTCTGGCCGCGGCGCGGGGCTTAAGAGCCATATCTCTCACGGACCACGACACCATCGATGGGGTGGCGGAGGCGGCGGCCGCAGGCGAGGCCTTAGGCGTGGAAGTCATACCGGGAGTGGAGATCAGCGCCCGCTTTCCCGGCGGCTCCATGCACATCCTCGGGTATTTCGTGGACTATCACAGCGGCCTGTTGGACGCCCGCCTGGCGGTCTTGAAAAAATCCCGGGCCGACCGCAACCCCCGGATCGTCGCCAAGTTGAACGCCCTGGGCGCCAAAATAACCATGGAGCAGGTGGAGAAAATCTCCGGCGGCGGCCAGGTGGGCCGCCCCCACATTGCCCGGGCCCTGCTGGAGCACGGCTATGTCCGTGACATCCAGGAGGCCTTTGACCGTTATCTTCGCAACGGCGGGCCGGCCCATGTCTCCAAGTTCCGCTTCCCCCCGGATGAAGCCATAAACATGATCCGGGAAGCCCAGGGCATCCCGGTCCTGTCCCACCCCTTCACCCTGGGGCTGGGCTCCGCCTATGCCCTGAAAAATCTACTTCAAGACCTGAAAAAACTGGGCCTGGCGGGCCTCGAAGTCTATTATCCTGAACACACCCCGGAACAAGAAGCCCGGTACCTGAAACTGGCCCGGGAACTGGACCTGCTCATCACCGGCGGCTCCGACTTCCACGGGGCCAACAAACCGGAAGTGGACCTGGGCCAATGCCCCTGCCAAAAAAACCTCACCTACCCCCTGGTAGAAGCCCTCAAAGCCTGGCGACGGCAGGAATATGGGTTGGACGAGGCCTGAAGCGCCTCTTATCTTATCTCACGCAAAGACGCAAAGACCGCCAAGAGAAAAACCCTTTGCGACTTTGCGTCTTTGCGTGAGATTTTTTCGGATTATTCCGTCTTGACAACCGTCTGAGATTAAGATAATAAGCAGCTAAATCCGGGGATGAACTCCGGGAAGCCATAAACTTAAACAGTTTTTAAGAGAAAGCCACGAAGGTTTGGGCGCCAGAAGGCCCCCCAAAGTCGTGGCTTTTTTATTGGCGATCTCGGAGGCTTAAATGATGCGGAAGAAATTGCCCCGTTGTCTGGTGGTGGCCGCGGTATTAATCTGGGCAGGCATATTTCCCGGGGCCTCGGCGGCTCATTTCCAGGTCTTCTGGCCCCAGGTGGAGGGCTGTTACGGCAAGCCGACGGAAGCGGCCAAATGGCAGTATTTCTGGGGCCACCCCTATGAGATGATCATCTATGACGCCCAGCCCCCCAAGTTTTTCGTGAAAACTCCCCAGGGCAAAAAAGATGAAGTTGGCTTAAAGGAAATCAGCCTGCCGGACCAGGCCAGCGGTAAGGCCCGCAAGGCTTATGAATTGGAGTATAAGCCCGCCGCCCCGGGGGACTACTATCTCTGCCTGGAAGCGCCGCCCTACTACATCGCCGAAGAAAAGGTCTTCTGGCAGGACTTTGTCAAGGAAATCTGGCACGTCATGGCCCAGAAAGGGTGGGATAAACCTGTGGGCCTGGAGGTTGAGCTGGTCCCCCTCACCCGGCCCTACGGCTGGCCCGCCGGGTCGGTCTTCAAAGCCCAGGCCCTGTTTAAAGGCAAACCTTTAAAGGGCGCTCCGGTTGAGATCGAAAAATTCAACGGCTTTTTTGTCCCCAAGGACAAACTGCCCAAGGACCGCCTGGGGGAGGACAACGAACCCTTGCTCACCAGAACCCTTAAAACCGATGGCCAGGGCTACCTCACCTGTACCCTGGACGCGCCAGGCTGGTGGGTCATCGCCGTGAGCGTTGAGGACGGCAAAAAAACCCACGAGGGCAAACCCACCCCCGTGGAAAAACGCGGCTGCCTGTGGGTGTACGTGGAACCCACCCCGGCCCCGCTGCAGAAGTGAGTTTGTGGGGGGAGGGCCAGGGACTTTTTTGTAAGTGGTCCCTGCCCTCCCCCCATACCCCCCCCTCCCCACCCGCATAAGGGGGCCGTGGAAGACGGGGCCTTTGGCCCCGACTTCCACGGCCATCTAATAACCATAAGGGATTGGGGGTGGGGGTGTGGGGGAGTTTTTTGTAAGGGTAAGGGCCACTGGCCCTTAGCCCTCTCCTCCACAAGACCATCATAAGGGTTGCCATGCACATTGCTGATGGGGTATTGCCGTTAAGTAGTGTGGCTGCCGGGTGGGTCGGGACGGTGGTGGTTACGGGTTTGACTTTAAGGAAGGTGCCTTCTGAGGAGTTACCCAGGGCCGCGGTGATGACTGCGGGGTTTTTCGTGGCCTCTTTGATCCACATCCCCCTGGGGCCCACCAGTGTGCACTTGATTTTGAACGGTCTGGTGGGGATAGTTCTGGGGTGGGCGGCTTTTCCGGCCATCTTGGTTGGTCTGGTGTTGCAGGCGCTCCTGTTCCAGCATGGGGGGCTGTTGACCCTGGGGGCCAACGCCTTGATGTTGGGGCTGCCGGCCCTGGCAGCCTATAAGATTTTTGGCATGCGGCGCTTCTTAAAGTTTCGCCATCCGGAGGCGGTGGCCGGGTTTCTGGCCGGATCGGCCAGCGTCTTGTTATCCGGGATAATTCTGGCGCTATGGCTTTACTCGGCTGGTTCGGAGTTCTGGACCATCGCCAAATTAGCCCTGGTGGCGCATCTGCCGCTGATGGTCCTGGAGGGCTTGGTGGCCGCCGCGGCGGCGATTTTTCTGGTGAAGGTGAAACCGGAAATCTTAGGGGGAACGACCCGTGCGGCTAAGGAAAAGCTGGCAGATTAGTTTACTGCTGATTTGCTTTGGCCTGGGGATGGCCTCCGGGGTTCAGGCCCACAAGCTGTTGGTGTCGGCGGTGCCCGAGGCGGATGGCAGCCTCAGGGTGCAGGCCTTTTTCCCGGACGGCAATCCGGCTCAGGAAGTTCCCGTGGCCGTGATTCCTTTAGATGGCCGCCCGCATCTGTTGGGCAAGACTGATACCCAGGGTTTCTGCAAAATTTCCACCCTGGCCCCCGGGTCATACCGGGTAGAGGTGGGGGACCCTTTAGGGCATCGGGCCGAGACCCGGGTGGTAATTACTGGGGCCGGTGCCCAGGAGGCGGGGACTCCCCCCAAAGCCACAACCCCACCGGTCTCGGCCACCGCGGCTCCGACGGCTCCGCCCCCAGCAGGCGAGCCTCCCCCCTGGGGAAACCTCCTGGCCGGCCTGGGGTTCATCTTTGGACTAACCGCGTTTCTCCTGGTGCTGAAATTGCGGGCGGAGGTAAAAAAACTTGCACCCCGAGATTGACCGCTTTGCCCATTTAGATTCCCCTTTACACCGCCTGGACCCCCGGGTCAAGATCGCGGCCTTTACCTGTTTTCTGGTGGCGGTGGCTCTGGTGCGAGGTCTTTCAGGCGCGGGGCTGGCCTTAGGATTGGCCATCTTCTGGCTATACTTAAGCCGTATCCCCTTGAGCTTTACCATCCGGCGCCTCAAGGCGGTAATCTTCTTTCTCGCCTCTTTTCTGGTGCTGCTGCCCCTCACTCACCCGGGGGGCTGGCAGGCCGGCCTGGAGAGGGGCGGGGTCATCTTCATCAAAGGCCTGGCCATGGTGCTGACTATCATCCCCATGTTCGGCACCACTCCCTTTAATGTCTCCATGAAGGCTCTGGCCCGACTGCACCTGCCGGTCCGGCTGGTCACCATGATCCTGTTCGCCTATCGCTACCTTTTTGTCTTTGCCGAGGAAACCCGCACCATGCAGCAGGCTTTAAAGGCCCGGGGCTTCAAGGCCGGCAGCAACTGGCGCACTTTCCGGTCCCTGGGCAACCTGGTGGGCCTGATGGTGGTCAGGGCCTTCGAACACACGGAGCGCATCTATCAGGCCATGGTGGCCCGGGGGTTTAAGGAAAAGTTTGGGACTTTATACGAATTTTCCTGGGGTTGGCCCGATGCCCTGAAAGGGGCCGTCATTGTGCTGGCCTCCGCGGGGTTGGTGGGGGTGGATCACTTATGGCTGCGGTAATTGAAATTGACAATCTCACCTTCAATTATGAAAACGGCACTCCGGCTTTAGCGGACCTGAACCTGACCGTGGAGCCGGGGGAGACGGTGGTGTTCATCGGCCCCAACGGTGCGGGCAAGACCACGCTTTTTCTTTATATCCTGGGATTGTTAAGGCAGGTGCCCCGGGAAGTAACCGTCCTGGGGGAGTCCTTGACCAGCGCCCAGGCGGTGGAGGCCGTTAGGGGGCGGGTGGGTCTGGTCTTCCAAAACCCGGATGACCAGCTCTTCTGCACTACGGTGTTTGACGACGTGGCCTTCGGTCCCATCAATCAGGGGCTGGCCCCGGACGAGGTCAAGACCCGGGTGGCCCAGTCGCTCAAGGCGGTGGGGCTCAGCGGCTACGACCACCGGGTGCCGCACCACTTAAGCGGCGGGGAAAAACGCCGGGTGGGGTTGGCCACCATCTATGCCATGACCCCGGAGGTCATGCTTTTAGATGAGCCCACCAGCAGCCTGGACCCCCGGGGCCGCCGGGAGGTGATCCGCCTGCTCAAAGAGTTCAAGGGCACCAAGCTGGTGGCTACCCACGACTTTGAGCTGGCCCTGGAAGTGGCCACCCGGGTGGTGCTGCTCCACAAAGGCCGCATCTGCGCCGACGGCCCGCCATTGGAGATTTTAACGGACGAAACCCTGCTGAAAAACAGCGGCCTGGAAATCCCCCTGGTGCTGCGGTATTTTCTAGAGTTGAGGGGAGGGTCGGGGGAATTTTTGTAAGGGTTCCCCCGCCCTCCCCTCAAGCTCCCTCCCCAACCCCCTTTAAGGGGGCTGGGGAAGGCGGGGCCAAAAGGCCCCGAGTTCTCCAGCCCAAGTCTAATCTTAAAGGGTTGGGGGAGGATTGTAAGGGGGCCACCGGCCCTTAGCCCTCCCCCCAATAATCCCTACCCCCCGTTTAAGGGCCGGGGCCGGGTTTCGGGTTTCCCGGCGCCGCCGTCCGCCGCCTCCCGCCAGGCCATGAGGTAAAGGACCTCCGGGCCGGGATTTCGCACCGCATGGGCTATCCCAGCAGGAATACGGATCAGGGTGCGGTTTCCGGGGACCCTTTGCTTCTTAAGCTCCCCCGAGGTTGGCTCCCAGATTAACTCCCCAGGGCTGTGGAAGAGATAGAGCCATTCAATGTGGTTCGGGTGGAGGTGGTTGCCCCGCACCTGCCCCGGGGCAATGGACACCAGGTGAAGACTCTTCAGGATATCTTGGGGATTGCGCACCTGTTCGGGCCAGGGGAAAAAACTGAGGCCCCGGGGGTCTTCGTGTATTTCTCCGGTCAGGTCGATAAACTCTACATCTGCCATCCTTTTATTCTCCTATCAGTGTCCTCCAGCCGGGGCTTGCATTTTTGCCTTGATCTGTTAGAGTGAGGCCGCTTAGCGTGGCACGACTGCAGTATTAGCGTCAGGCTCCCGATTTTAGATGCATCATGGCAACCATCAACGACTTGGTGCTGGTCCACCTGGACCATAAGCCGGCCTTTTACGCCCGCATCAATGACATCAATCCGGATGTCAAGCGGGGCTGGTATCAGGTGGAGCTGTTAATGCTCACCATACCTCCCCAGACCCTGGTCTGGACTCTGGAAGAGACTCACCTGAAGGGAGAAGAGTTTACCATGGGGGGGCGGCCGGTAAAATTGGCCCTGATCCCGCCAAAAGCGCCGCCCGATCCCAGCTCCCCCTCCTTAAAAGGCAAAGCCAAGGTTATCCCCCTGGTGCGTAAGCCTTAAGAAAGTGAGGCGGGAGGAGGGCCGTAAAAAATTCCTTCCCGGCAATTATCTCTCTCCACTCCCATGGCCTTTAGGGGCCCCCAACCGCAAAGGCTTCTTTTATATTGTAATTAACCCGGTGCTTTTCATAAAATAAAAAGGTGTCCCCGCCCTTCTCGGTGGGGTTAAAGGCCTGGGCCATGAGAATTTTGTTAGTGCAACCCACCACCAAATACCCCGACCGGCGGCCGCTTAGGAGCAAAACCCGCTGGCTCTTGGGCATCACTTTGCCTTATCTGGCGGCCCTCACCCCCAAGGGCATTCAGGTGGATCTGGTGGACGACCGCCTGTCTCCCATACCCTACCACCGCACCTATGATCTGGTGGGGCTCACTGCCACCTGCGCCACCTCTGAGAGGGCCTTTGAGATCGCCCGGGAGTTCCGGCAGCAAGGGGTGCCCGTGGTCATGGGGGGCTTCCACCCCACCTTGCATCCGGAAGAGACCCTGGAGCACTGCGACGCGGTGGTGGTGGGGGAGGCGGAGTCGGTCTGGGCCCAGGTGCTGGAGGACGCCCGGCTGAAGCGCCTGAAGCCCCGCTATCAGGCGGCGGACTTTCACGATCTGGTAGGCCTGCCCCGGCCGCGCCTGGAGCTGGTGGATTATAAGCGCTATCGGGTGAAGATCGCCCCCACCCAGACCACCCGGGGGTGCCCCTACCACTGCGCCTTCTGCGAAGTACCCATCGTTTACGGCCACACCTACCGCCGCCGCCCTTTAGGAGAAGTCCTCGAGGAGATCAAGGCCAATGTCCGCATCACCGGCCTTAAAAAGATCTATTTTATTGACGACAATCTCACCGGCCACCGGGAGTATGCCCGGGACCTGTTCAAGGCCCTGATCCCGCTAAACGTCAGGTGGAGTTGCCTGTGGACCATCAATACCTCAAGGGATGAGGAATTGCTCGACCTGGCCAAAAAGTCCGGCTGCTCTCATGTGAATATCGGCATTGAGAATGTCTGCCAGGAGAGCATCGCCTCCATCGGGAAGGTGCAAAATCCCGTGCAGGAGTATGAGTGGCTCCTGGAGCGCTTAAGGGAAAGGGGGATCTTTTATTCGCTAAACTTCATGTTTGGCCTGGATGGGGACCATAAGGAACTCTTTGCCGAGACTCTGGCCTTTTTAGAGAGGGTCAAGGCGCCCATGGCCTTCTTCAATGTGGCCACCCCCCGGCGGGGCACCCCCATGTGGGACCAACTATATCGGGAGGGCCGGGTCCACAACCCCGACGCGGAAAAATATCTGGGGATGGTCTGCAACTTCTTTCCCAAAAATATGACCCCGGAGGAGTGCGAGGCCCAGGTGTGGCATTGTTTTAAGGAATTTTACTCCTTTCGTTCCATCTGCCGCCGCCTGCTCATGCCGCCCACCCGCTATATCTTTCAGGGGTTGCCCAGCAACCTTTTTTTCCATTGGTCGGCCTCTAAAAAGATCGACCCGGTGGATTTTTATTAGGGCCAGGGGAAAGCCCCTTTCAGCCCCTGGAGGACGAACTCCACCGCCAGAGCGGCCAGAATCAACCCCATGAGACGGGTCAGCAACCTGAGGCCGTTCTCCTTTAATAATCTCAACAGGGGTTCAGCGAAGCGGAAGAAAAGATAGGTGATAGACATAATGGCGGTCAGGGCCACCAACAGGAGGGCCACCTCCAGGGTGTTTTGGGCCCGGCTGGAGAGCACTAATACGGTGGCGATGGCTCCGGGCCCGCTGAGCAGAGGCATCGCCAGGGGAACCAGGGCAATATCGCGATAATCCGCGGCCACCAGGGAAGAGGCGGTGTCCAGCCGGTTAAAATGTCCCCGCGCCTCCAGCATATCAAAGGCGATGCGGAACAGGAGGAGGCCGCCGGCAATCTGCATGGCCGGCAGGCTGATGCCGAAAAACTTGAGGATGAGCCGGCCGGTAAAGATGAACAGGGCCAGGATCAGAAAGGCATAAAGGGGAGCCCGCCAGGCCAGTTGCCGGGCGGCCGGCGACGCCGACCCCCCAGATAACGCCAGATAGGAGAAGACATTGCCCGTCGGGTCCACGATGACGAACAGGGAAATCAAGCTGGTAATAAAGAAGGCACCGCTGGAGCCTAAAACGTCGGGATACATGGGATAAAACGCCTCGGGGTGAAAGGGTAAACTATGGCCAGTTTTCAGGTGAACAAAACTTATCAGGAAATTAATGAAAAAATCAAAAAAGGTCAAGCAGTGGTGGTCACCGCGGAGGAGATTATCGACCTTGTGCGCCGCAAAGGGGAGGTGGCCGCGGCCAAAAGTGTAGATGTGGTGACCACCGGGACCTTTTCCCCCATGTGCTCTTCGGGCGCGTTCTTAAATTTCGGCCACGCCAAGCCCCCCATCAAGGCGGCCAAGGTGTGGCTCAATAATGTGCCGGCTTACGCCGGGCTGGCCGCGGTGGATGTTTACCTCGGGGTCACCGAGCCCAGTGCCGACGACCCCTTGAACAAGGTCTATCCCGGAGAGTTCAAGTACGGCGGGGGCCATGTCATCCAGGACCTGGTGGCCGGCAAGGCCGTCCACCTGGTGGCGGAGGCTTACGGCACCGATTGCTACCCCAATAAACGCCTGGAGCGGGACATCACCTTGAAACAGATGGTCAACGCCATCCTCTGCAATCCCCGCAACTGCTACCAGAATTATAATGTGGCGGTGAACCTCTCCAACCGCACCATCTACACTTACATGGGCCCTTTAAGACCCAGGGCCGGAAACGCCAATTTCTGCACCTCCGGCCAGCTCAGCCCCCTCTTCAATGACCCCTATTACCGCACCATCGGCATCGGCACCCGCATCTTCTTAGGAGGCGGGGTGGGGTATGTGGTCTTTCCCGGCACTCAACATAACCCGGGCAAACCCCGGTCTAAGAACGGCATCCCCCTGGGCCCCGCCGGGACCCTGATGGTCATGGGGGACCTGAAACAAATGAGCCCCCGCCATCTGGTGGGAGTAAGCCTCCTGGGCTACGGCTGCTCCCTGACTGTGGGGCTGGGCGTGCCCATCCCCATGTTAAATGAGGAAATCGCCCACTTCTGCGCCATATCGGATGAAGAGCTTTTGGCCCCCATCGTCGATTACGGCCACGATTACCCCGCAGGCACCGGTCGGGTCCTGGGTCAGGTGAGTTACGCCCAGTTGAAGAAGGGGAAGATGACCCTGGAAGGCCAGGAAGTCACCTGCGTCCCCCTTTCCAGCCTGGTCCGGGCCCGGGAGGTCGCCCAGCTTTTAAAAGAATGGATTGCGGCCGGTAAGTTCCTTCTGGGGGAACCGGTGGAACTGCTGCCCTTGGGAGATAAAGGCCGGGGGGTCCCCACCGCCGGCCGGGATAGCTGAGGGGGGAGAGTCTGTGGGGGGAAGGCCAGGGACTTTTTTGTAAGTGGCCCCTGCCCTCCCCCCACGCCCCCCTTCCAACCCACATAAGGGGGCTGGGGAAGCCGGGCCTTTGGCTCTGCCTTCCCCTCCCTAAACAAACTCAAGAGGTGGGGGTGGAGCTATTGGAGACTAAGACTATAAGCAATTTAGAGCATTATCTGCGCCGGTGGCCCCGGGCGCTGCTGCTTTTGTCCGGGGGGACGGATTCCAGCTTGCTGTTGGCGGTGGCCGCCCAGGCCCTGGGTTCGGGCCTCACCGTCCTCACCTTTACCGGTCCGCATATTGCCCCGGGAGAACTGGCCGCGGCCTGGACCCTGGCCCGGCGGTTCCGAGTAAAGCACCTGATTCGGGAAGTTGACCCTCTATCTGTGCCGGATTTTCGGCAAAATACCCGCCAGCGTTGTTATGCTTGTAAAAAGGCCATAATCCAGGCGGCCTGGGATATTGCCGTGGCGCATGGCGCCGAGGCCTTGTGGGACGGGACCAATGTGGACGACCTGGGAGATTTCCGCCCCGGGCTCAAGGCCGCCCGGGAGCTGGGGGTTGACAGCCCGTTGTTGGCC
This sequence comes from Desulfobaccales bacterium, assembly GCA_030694005.1. Taxonomy (GTDB): domain Bacteria; phylum Desulfobacterota; class Desulfobaccia; order Desulfobaccales; family 0-14-0-80-60-11; genus JAUXZG01. Next base: position 12,515 of record JAUXZG010000089.1, read on the forward strand.
GCGGGCCTGGACAAGGCGGCTATCCGCCGGGCCAGCCGCCATTTGGGCCTCCCCTGGCAAAAGCCGCCGCAAAGCTGCCTGGCCACGCGTTTTCCTTATGACACTCTCTTAACCAGAGAAGCCCTGGCCCGGGTGGGGCAGGCGGAGGCCTGGCTGCGCCGCAAAGGATTTACCCATGTACGGTTAAGGGTGAAGGGTGAGGAGGCCCGCCTGGAATTGGCTCCAGAACAATGGGGGTTTTTTCTGAGCCCAGAAGTGCGCCGGCCTTTCACCACTCTGGCGACCCGCCTGGGCTGGCGCTGGGTGGACCTGGTGGTGCCCGGGGGAGGGAGCCAGGGGCCTTGAGACCCCTGCCCCCCCCAACCCCTTCAGAAAACTTCCGGACGATTATGCTGAAGGTATTGTTTCTCTGCACCGAAAACGCCTGCCGCAGCCAGATGGCGGAAGGTCTGGTAAACTATTATCTGGCCGGCAAAGTTAAGGCCTTTTCCGCCGGGGTGGCTCCCACCCGGGTCAACCCCAAAGCTATCCAGGTCATGGCCGAGATAGGCATCGATATCCGCCACCAGCGGTCCAAATCCGTAGACGATTTAACCGGAGAGCGGTTTGATTTAGTCATCACCGTCTGCGACCAGGCCCAGGAACAATGCCCCCTCTTCCCTGGCCAGACTAAAATGCTCCATGTCAGTTTTCCGGACCCGGGGGGGGCCACCGGCAGCGAAGGAGAAATTTTGGCGGCCTTTCGCCAGGTGGCGGCCGACATGAAAAATATCCTCATACCCTTGCTCGAGAAGGAATATCGTAAAAAGGCGAGGACCCAGGTCTAAAAAATATTGACATCAATAAATCAAACTTACTATGAATTCAGAACCGCCGCGGAAAGTGGTAGAGGATGAATAAGCGAGGTTTTTAAAGAGGAAGAGACCAGCAAATGAAGGATCGCGATAAGCCAAGAGATGAATTGCTGGCGGAATTGGTAAAGTTTCGCCAAAAAGTTAAAGAATTGGAAGAATCTAGAACCCTGCTCAAGGATAATGAACGCTATATCCAGGCCGCTAATGCTCTCTTGAGGCTTTATGCTGGTGCTGTTAGCCGCCGGGAATATCTGGGCGCAGCCGTAAAATTAGCCAGTATCTGGAGTGATTGTCGCTATGCAGGCATAAGAATATTGAATCACAAAGGCGAGATCCCTTATGAGTCTTATCTCGGCTTTAGCCGGGAATTCTGGGAAGCGGAGAATTGGCTGTCAATCCATAAGGACCAATGCGCCTGTGTCCGGGTATTCATGAGAAAGCCGGAATCCCAGGATATTTCGGTGATGACCCGGGGCGGGTCTTTCTATTTGGATAACTCCGTTAAGTTTCTCCAAAGTCTAACCGAAGAACAACGGGCCAGGTTCCGGGGCGTGTGTATCAAATGTGGCTTTAAATCCATTGCCATCATCCCCATCGGGGTTAAAGGAAAGATCATCGGGGTCATCCATATTGCCGATAAAAAGGGCGGCAAGGTTACGCTGCCCTTGGTGGAATTTCTCGAGTTGATGGCCTTCCATATGGGGCAGGGGATTCATAAATTTTCAGGAGAAAAGGCTGAGGGATGGTCCGAACCCCATGTTCGCCTGCTCATGGAAAGTTCCCAGGATGTTATCAGTTTCATTTCGCTTAAGGGAAAATATCTGTCCATGAATACCGCCGGATACCTGCTCAACCGCATTGAAGACCCGGCAACGGTAATAGGGGAAAAAGTCACTGCCAATATTGCTGATAATCAGAAAGAAGTAGAGGAGGCGGTCAGGCGGGCCGCAGCAGGCCAAGAGGTATCCCTCCGGTACAAGTCTGTGGACCGATGTGGCAGAGGAATCTGGTGGGAATCCAGGTTCACCCCGTTTAGAAGGATAGATGGGAGTATCCCCAGCATCTTGAGCATCTCTAAAGACATCACGGCGCGTCAGGGGGTAAAGTAGCCGCCGCGTATAAGGTTAGCGAAAAATCCCGCCGACCCCCAAAGGATAATTTAATCCTCGGGGCCTTTGGCCCCTAAGCCCTCAAAAGAAATAATTCTGCTAAAATAACTTATGGGGAAAAAGATTCGCGCCCTGGGGCTGTTCTCCGGGGGTCTGGACAGCATGTTGGCCTCGGCGGTGCTTAAGGCCCAGGGTCTCGAGGTTGCCGGCCTCACCTTTGTCACCCCCTTTTTCGGGGCCGAGCGTGCTCGTCAGTCCGCCACCCATCTTGAGTTGCCTCATTACGTGGTGGATATCTACGACCAATATCTGCCTCTGATTTTCACCCCGCCCCATGGTTTTGGCCGGAGGCACAATCCCTGCATTGACTGTCATATTTTGATGCTGCGGGAAGCCGGGGCTTTACTGGCGGCGGAGGGTTTTGATTTCCTGTTTACCGGGGAGGTTCTGGGCCAAAGGCCCATGAGCCAGCACCGCGGCGCCCTGAATCTGGTGGCCCGGGAGTCAGGCTTGGCGGAGCTGATCTTAAGGCCTTTGAGCGCCAGGCTGCTCAAACCCACCCGGCCGGAGATTTTGGGCTGGGTGGACCGGGGGGGATTGTTGGATTTGAGCGGTCGCAGCCGCAAACGCCAGATGGCTCTGGCGGCTGCCTATGGCATCAACCGTTATCCCACCCCGGCGGGCGGTTGTCTGCTCACAGACCCGGGTTATGCGGCGCGGTTAAAGGAACTGCTGCGTCACCAGGAGCAGGTTTGCCGGGCGGACTTGGAGCTGCTCAAATGGGGCCGGCATTTTCGCCTGCCTGGGGGGGCCAAGGCCGTCGTGGGGCGCAACCATCGGGAGAACGAGGCCTTGTTGAGCTTAAAAACCCCGGGCGACCTGATCCTCAAGGTCCAGGATTACCCCGGGCCCCTGGTTCTGGTACCCGCCAGCGCCCGGCCTGAGGACCTGGAGAAGGCCGCCGCCCTGACTACGGCTTATAGCGACGCCCCAGAAGGAGCGCCGGTGACGGTCATCGTTCAGAACCAGGGCCAACCCCGCCTCTGCCAATTGACCACCGGTTCTAAAGACCATTTTAAGGGATGGCTTATCTGATTCTCAGTAGCCACAGGCTGGTTGTGCCGAAAGAAGCCGGGGCCCTAAGCCCCGGCTTCTTTTAGCACAAAAAAAACCCTTCAGGGGTTGGGGGAGGGGGTTTGGGGGAGGGGGGCAGGGGTCCACGACCCCTCGCCCCCTCCCCCAAAGCCTTTCCCACCCCCCTCACTTGGCGTCCGGGCGGAAGACGGTGTCCCAGTCGGCGGGTGGGGGAGCGGCCTGAAGCATCTGGCAGCGGTTCAAGAAGGCCTGTGAGGGTCCGTCCTGTGGGGCCAGCTCCAGGGCCGCGGCAAAGGCTGTGGCGGCTTCAGAGAACTGGCCCAGGCGGTAAAGGTTAAGGCCCTGAGAGAATTTTTCCCGCCGCGCCGCCATTGCCGGCGCCAACTCCTCCTTTAAGGCCATAACCTCGAAAACCCGCACCGGCGTCTCCCGGCCCTTCACCGCCACCAGGTCCAGTTCGCGAAATGCCATCTCGTCGCCACACTCTTGAACCGTGGCCTCGCTGGCCATAATGGCGGTGCCGTAGAACTTGTTCAACCCCTCCAGGCGGGAGGCCAGGTTCACGGTATCGCCGATGACCGTGTAGTCAAAGCGCTTTTGGGACCCCAGGTTGCCGACGATGGCGTCGCCGGTATGCAGCCCGATGCGCATCTTCAAGGTGGGCAGGTTTTGGTCGGCAAAAGAGCGGTTCAGGTCGGTGAGGGCCGCCTGTTGGGCCAGGGCGGCCCGGCAGGCCCGGATGGCCTGGTCTTCCTGATCCAGGGGCGCGCCCCAGAAGGCCATGATGGCGTCCCCTTCAAACTTGTCCACCGTGCCGGTCTCATCAAGGATGATCTCGGTCATGCGGGAGAGATAGTCGTTGAGCACACTCACCACAGTCTCCGCCTCCAGGCGCTCCGACAGGGTGGTGAACCCGGCCAGGTCGGAAAAAAACAGGGTGACCCGGCGGCGCTCGCCCCCCAGCTTCAATTTTTCCGGGTGGGCCAAAAGGTGGTTGATCACCGTCTCGGACATGTATTGGCCGAACATGCCCCGGATGGCCTTTTTCTGGCGGCCTTCGGTGGCGTAGCTATAGGCCGTGGCCAGGGCAAAGCCCATGAATAAGGCCTCATCCGGCAGGACCGGGTCCAGATACCAGCCGGCCATAAAGGCAAAGATACCCAGGCCCAGGTTGACCAGGCTGAAGACCACCAGGCCGCCCAGAACCCCGGTCAGGGTGGGCGAGAATAACACCACCAGGATCATCCCCCCGGTTAAGGCCACGGTCCAGGCCCACCACAGCCAGGGCGGCACCGTCTGCAAAAAATCGCCCTGAAGCAGGTTATCCAAAAGGGTGGCGTGGATCTCCACCCCGGCATAGACGGAGGCCACCGGGGAAGCCTTTAAATCCAACAGGCCCGGCGCCGTCAGGCCGATCAATACCCACTTGTCGGCCACCACCTCTGGAGAATAGACCGGGGTGAGGCCATGGCTTATTTGATACTCGGATTTGATCATATTGGCCGCGGCAAAGCGCTGGTGGCTGCGGGAAGGGCCGCGGTACTTCAAAAGAAACTGGCCCTGATCAACCAGGGGCAGGCGCTGGTTATTTAAGATTAAGGCGCCCTCCTCAAAACGCAGGGGCCCGGGGGTGTTAAAGCGGTGAAACGCCGCGAAAGCCAAAATGGGCAGCCAGCGGTCTTTAAAAGGGACCACCAGAGGCACCCGGCGATAAATGCCGTCGCCATCCGGACGGCTCTCCACATTGCCCAGGGCCTGGGCGCTGGCCAGCAGGGGAGGGATGGGACTTAGAAGAGAACGATACTGGGGCAGGTCCGCAGGAGGAGGACCGTCAATGGTCAGGCCCGCCTTGGCCAGCAGGTCCGCCTCTGTGGGGTTGGGGCCTTTCTCGGCGCGGGACAAAAAGAAAGGCAGGACTACATTACCCGCGGCGGCCACCGCCTGGGCCAGACGCTGGTCGTCCTCGGCCCCGTAAGAAGAGGCCTCGGTGAAGAGGATGTCGAAAACCACCGCCCGGGCCTTACCCCGGCGGCAAAAGTCGATGATGGGGGCGTAAAGTTGCCGGGGCCAGGGCCAGGTGACGCCCTGGTCCTTAAAAAAGTCCAGGTCGGGCTGGTCCACGGTGACCACCACCACCTGGGGGCTGGCCTTAGGCAAGGGCACATGCCGGAAGAGGAGGTCCAGGGTCTTGAGGCGGTAAGGGCTGACCAGGCCGGTGACCTCCAGAACCACGGTTAGAACCATGGCGGCCAGGGTGACCACGGCCGCGGCTAAAAATTTTTTCTTAGGAGAGGATATGAGAAAGTTAGCCAAGGCAGGCTCTCAGCGCCGCATGGTGAAGTTTTACCGGAAGAGGGCAGAGAGTCTTTATGAAAAGGGTCCCGGCCATCCCCAAGTCCCGCTCCCAACCCCTATATGGTGACCAGGGAACGGGGAACCTTTGACCCCGAAATTCCCCGGTAAAGCAAAGGTGCTTTAAAGCCAAGGTAAGGAGCCTGATTGGACTTTATTATAACAGAAACGAAGAGCCTTTAGTGGTTAACATTCCATTATACGACCTTAACTTTTTCAAAAGGAAAAAAATAAAGGTTGAGAGTGCCGGGAATGGCTGCTCACCGGCCCCTCGAAACCGCTGAGGTCAACAGGAATAGATTTTGATTTCAGGCCAGGCCGCCCCGGTCCCAGGGGCTGGCGCTGGGGGAGAGTCAGGGAATTAACCGTTAAAAACTCGAGGTAAGCCATGCGGCCAGAATGGATGGTGATAATTCATGTGGTTTTCGGAAGTATTGGCATATATGCGGCCCTTTGGTTGATTGTGGAGTTGTTAAACAGCAGCAAGACCAACCAAAAAAGGATTTAAATTGCCGGCCTATTAATAACCTTGTTCATCTGGCTCTCGTATCTGGTCGGGGGGTATTACTATGTCAACTACTACCCAGCAGATCGGACTTTGATCATGGCCGGCCCCATGCCCTGGGCCCATGCGTTTTTTATGGAGGTCAAGGAGCATATCTTTTTCATGCTTCTCCTGCTTGCCACCTATGTGCCTATCGTGGTCTACAGTGAAGATTTTCTTCCTGAGAAAGGCGGCAGGAATCTACTGTTTACTGTGGCCGGGCTAATTTTTATCCTGGGATTAATCATGGATGGCTCCGGAGCCATAATCATCATGGGTGCTAAGTGCGGGCTTTTGGGGAGGTGATAAAATGGCAGATCAACTGATAGGGAAATATACTGGCGGCTTCGGGTTATCCCCTGTGACCTGCCCCCAGTAGTTATACCAAGTTTTAAGTTAGGATGGGGGTTAAGTCAAGCCAGAGATCCTGGCGGAGCATAGCGTAGCCAGGATCTCTGGGCATCACCTGGATGGCCTCGGGTGCGGGTGGCCTATAACCCAATGCACTGTGAGGCCTTACCGTATTGTATTCCTGCCGCCAGCGCTCTATCAGGATCTGGGCCTCCTTAAGGGTGTAGAAAATCTCCCCGTTGAGCAACTCATCCCGCAGCTTCCCATTGAAACTCTCGTTGTAGCCATTCTCCCAGGGACTGCCAGGTTCGATGTAGAGCGTTTTGACCCCCCTCGGCTTAGCCACTCCCGAACCGCCCTGGCGGTAAATTCCGGCCCGTTATCCGACCGGATATGGTCTGGCCGGCCGCCGTGACACAAACAGCTCCGTCAGTCGATGCAGCACCGCATCGGCATTCAAACGCCGGGACGCCTCGATGGCCAGGCATTCCCTCGTGTATTCATCAATGATGGTTAGCAGGCGGAAAGCCTTGCCATCGTGCGTCCGCGTCATAACAAAGTCATAAGACCAGACATGATTCGGCCAACAGGGCCGGAGACGAAAACAAGATCCATCGGTTAACCACAATCTGCTCCGCTTCGGCTATTTCTGCGGTACTTTCAGCCCTTCCCGCCGCCAGATCCGCTCCACTCGCTTGTGGTTCACTATCCAGCCGTCTCGGCGGAGCAAGGCAGTGATGCGGCGATAGCCATACCGCCCATACTGGGTGGCGTAGCCAATGATGGCAGCGGTAAGCCCCACCTCGTCATCAGGCTCGCTGGCTTGGTAACGCTGGGTCGCACGCGGTTGCCCAATCACCCCGCAGACACGGCGTTCCGACACCGGAAGAGCCTTCCGGATATGCTCGATGCATTGCCGGCGACGGGTCGGGCTTAGAAGTTTCCCCTTACCGCCTCCTGGAGAATCAGTTTATCCAGGGTGAGATCCGCCACCGCCCGTCTCAGCCGGGTATTCTCTTGCTCCAGGGTCTTGAGCCGTTTGGCCTGTTCTAACTTTAAACCACCGTACTCCCGGCGCCAGCGATAGAAGGTCTGTTCGGCAATGCCCAAGGTACGGCAAACCTGGGCCGCTGTCTCCCCCCGGGCCAAGGCCACCTCTGCTTCTCGCAGCTTCCCGATGATCTGCTCAGGCGTATAACGCTTCCTGTTCATCTCCCTGCCTCCCTTCGATCCACTACTCTAACATAACTTGTGGATCAGGTTTCGGGGGGCAGGTCATTACGTGGAGTGGCATTGAGCATTTGAGGGGAGGGCCGGGGGACTTTTTTGTAAGTGGTCCCCCGCCCTCCCCTCAAATACCCCTCCCAACCCCCTTTCTGGAGGCCGGTTAAGGCGGGGCCCATGGCCCTACCTTAACCGGCCAAATATTTTCCCCCCCATAAAAGATTGGGGGAGGGGGCAGGGGCCAGCGGCACAGGCGTCTCGCCTGTGGAAGCCCATGGCCCCCTCCCCCAAATTTTTGCCGTTGATAATTTCAGCAATTTAAGCAGTGGAATCCGGCCGAAAAATCTGATAGTGCTTGGTCAACTGTACTGTATTTAAGGAAAGATCTTTGCCAAATACTTTCTTTTAAAATGAGCGTGGCCGTGGACACCAGGTGGGAGCCGATTTACCGGCTCTTAGCAGAGGGCCGCCAACAAGGGGTCTATATCGCCGGGGTGGCGCTGGTGGGTTTTAAGGGAGAACTGCTCTGGGAAGGCGCGGTGGGGCGCCTGTCCCGGGAGCAGCAGGCGCCGGCCGTCACTGCCAAGACTGTCTTTGACCTGGCCTCCCTTACCAAACCCCTGGCCACCGCCCTAACCGTGATGCTTCTTCAGGGACGGGGGCAACTGGCCCTTAACACCACCCTAAGGGAGATTTTGCCTAAGGAATGGCTGCCCACAGATAAGCGCCCCCTGACTATCTTAAGCCTCCTCGCCCACCGCGCCGGGCTGCCCGCCTGGCGGCCTTTCTACCAGGAGGTGCTGGCGGCCCCCCCGGCCGAGCGCCCAACCCTTCTGGTGCGCCTGGCCGCGGCCACTGCCCTGGAATATCCGCCTGACCAGGACACGCTCTATAGCGACCTGGGCTATATGCTGCTTAAAGAAGCGGTGGAGGCCGTGGCCGGAGAAGACTTGGACGGCTTCTGCCGGAAGGAAATTTATCGCCCCCTTAATTTAAAGACCCTGGGCTTCAATCCTCGCCACCAAACCGGCAGCGGCCGCCTGTCTTTTGCCGCCACCGAGGAGGGCCTGATCCCGGGGCGTAATATTCCCGGCGAGGTGCATGACGAAAACGCCTGGGCCGCAGGCGGGGTGGCGGGTCATGCCGGACTGTTCGGCACCGGCCGGGAGGTCTTCGAGCTTTTGGCCGCCCTTTACCGGACATACCACGGCGAAGGGGTGGGGCCATTTTCTCCGGACTCCGTGCGCCTTTTCTTAACCCCGGTGACCGGCAGCAACAGGACCCTGGGGTTTGATACTTTAAGCGCCGACGCCGGGCAATGCAGCGCCGGGCGCTACTTTTCCCCCATGAGCGTCGGCCACCTGGGATTCACCGGCACCTCCTTCTGGCTTGACCTGGAACAGGGCCAAATGGTAGTCTTGCTTACCAACCGGGTGCACCTGGGCCGGGACAATTTGGATAAGATCAAAACCTTCCGCCCCCGATTCCACGAAGCCGCCTCCCGGGCCCTGGGGTTTACAAAGGAGTTCAGGAAGTGAAATTTTTAGGGGAGGGGGCAGGGGTCTGCGACCCCTGGCCCCCTCCCCCAACAACCTTTACCACCAATACAGCTATGAATTCACCAATGCTTTCTCACGTTCATCTTTTGGGTATTTGCGGCACCGGCATGGCGGCCCTGGCGGGTATTTTAAAAGAGCAGGGCTATCTGGTCACCGGTTCCGATGAGCACGCTTACCCCCCCATGAGCACCTTCCTGGAGGGTTTGGGTGTCCCGGTAAAAAATGGTTATGCTCCGGAGAATCTGGAGCCGCCGCCGGACCTGGTGGTGGTGGGCAATGTCATCCGCCGGGAAAACCCCGAGGCCCAGGTAGTTTTGAAACGCGACCTCCCCCGGCTCTCTCTGCCGGAGGCCTTGAACCGCTTCCTGGTGGGGGAGCGCACCTCCATCGTGGTGTCCGGCACCCACGGCAAGACCACCACCACGGCGCTCATTGCCTGGCTGCTGTTTGCCGCCGGCCAGGACCCGGGTTTTATGGTGGGAGGCATCGCCAGGAATTTCCAGGCCAACTACCGGGTGGGCGCCGGCCGGTATGTGGTCCTGGAGGGGGATGAATACGACACCGCCTTTTTCGACAAGCGCCCCAAATTCGTGCATTTTAGGCCCCAGGTGGCGGTGCTCACCTCCATCGAGTTTGACCACGCCGACATTTATCCTAATCTGGATCGAATCGTCGCGGCCTTTGAGGAGTTTGTGGCGCAGATTCCCCCCCAGGGGCAGGTTTTGGCCTGGGGGGACGCGCCCCTGGTGCGGCAGGTGTGCCAAAAGGCTGCGGCGCCGGTATCTTTTTATGGCGTGAATGCCTCTCTTTCCTGGCAGGCCACCGAGGTCGCCCCGGCCCCCGGAGGCATGACCTTCAAGGTTTATCGTGAAGGCAAATTCTGGGGTAACTTTTTCACCCCCTTACTCGGGACCCACAATGCCCTGAACTCCCTGGCGGCCCTGGCAGTCGCGGCGGAGTTGGGAGCCGGCGCGGATGCCCTTAATGACGCCCTGGGAGCATTTCAGGGCGTGAAGCGGCGTTTGGAGGTGGCCGGCGACTACCACGGGGTGACGGTGCTGGAAGACTTTGCCCACCACCCCACCGCGGTGGCGGCCACCCTGGAGGCGGTGCGCCAGGGCTATCCCGGCCGCCGCCTGGTGGCCGTGTTCGAACCCCGCACCAACACCTCCCGGCGCCGGGTGTTCCAGGAACCCTATGCCAAAGCCTTTAAAGATGCAGACCTGATCCTGGTGCGGGAACCCCCGGACCTGTGGAAGGTGCCGGAAGAGGAACAGTTTTCCTCCTTCCAGTTGGTGAAGGACCTCATGGATCAGGGGAAGAAGGCCTTCTACTTCCCGGACACCGACCGCCTCCTGAATGGCCTGCTGCGGGGCCTCCGCCCTTCAGACGTGGTCCTGATTATGTCCAACGGCGACTTCGACCACCTGACAACCCGCCTCTGCCAGGCCCTGGGGGGAAGATGAGGTGGTTGGGGGAGGGGGCCAGGGGCCACAGGCCCTTACCCTTACAAAAAACTTTCTCAAGCCCCCCTCCCCAAACCCTTTAAAGGCCAGCGAAGTAGTAGGGGCGACCCGCCGGGTCGCCCCTACATCGCTTGAAAGAACCTGTCCCCTCTCCAAAAGGGTTTGACAACCCCCTTTTCTTTCCTTTATTTTTGAAGCCAGCAAAGGGGAGATGATGAGCACCAGAAAGCGTTGTATCCTTTCTCGAGAGGCCATCGCCCAGCGGGTGACGGAGTTGGCGGACCGGATCAGCCAGGACTACGCCGGCCGCGACCTGGTGATGATCGGGGTGCTCAAAGGGGCCTTCATCTTCCTGGCCGACCTGGTGCGGGCTTTAAAATTTCCGGTGGAAGTGGATTTCGTGCGCCTGAAAAGTTACGGCAGCGGCACCCAATCCTCCGGGGAGATTGTCATCACTAAAGATGTGGAAACGCCCCTCAAAGACCGGGAAGTCCTCATCGTGGAGGACATCGTGGACCTGGGCCTGACCCTGGATTTCTTGCGCAAACACCTCCTCACCCACCACCCCCGCTCCCTCAAGATCTGCTGCTTCATCGACAAGGGAGAACGCCGGCAGGTGGAAGTCCCCCTGGATTATGTGGGTTTTGTGGTGGAAAAGGGCTTCCTGGTGGGCTACGGCCTGGACTGCGGCGAGCAGAACCGCACCCTGCCGGAGATTTATGCCCTTGAAAACGCGGGACCGGAGACTTGAGACTGGTTGTTGGGGGGAGGGCCAGGGACTTTTTCGTCAGGGGTCCCTGCCCTCCCCCCACACCCCCCTCCCAACCCGCATATATGGGCCGGGGAAGGCGGGGCCGAAGGCCCCCCCCTCCCCCAACCAAAAATAAATTAAGGGATTGGGGGTGGGGGGTTGGGGGGGTTTTTTGTAAGGGT
>JAUXZG010000091.1 GCA_030694005.1 Desulfobaccales bacterium
GCCTATCTCGGCGTCAAGGGGGGGCTGGTGGTCATCGCCGCGGACGACCCCGGCCCCCACAGCTCCCAGACGGAACAGGACAGCCGCTTTTTCGCCATGTTTGCCAAGGTGCCGGTGCTGGACCCCTCCAGCCCGCGCGAAGCTAAAGAGATGGTAAGACGGGCTTATGAATTATCCGAGAAATACGAGCTGCCGGTGATGCTGCGCCCCACCACCCGGGTGTGCCACGCCCGGCAGAATGTACCCCTGTCGCCGCCTGAAAAGTTGGAGCGCCCGGCCCGTTTCGAGAAGGACCCCGGGCGCTGGTGCGCCACCCCCCAGTACCTTAAAGAACTGCACCGGCTCCTCAATGAGAAGATCGAGAGAATAGCCCGAGAGCAAGAGTTTGCGCCCTTACTGACGCCTGGTGACGGCTCTTACCCCGGGGTTTGCGTCATCGCCTCCGGGGTAGCCTTTGCCCACACCTGGGACCTGCTTGCCGAGATGGGCCTTATGGGCAAAATCGATTACTACCAGGTGACCCTGCCGTATCCACTCAACCGGGACTTCATCAGGGACATTAACTCCAATTATCAAAAGGTCCTGGTCATTGAAGAAACCTATCCGGTCATCGAAATGCAGTTAGCCAACGCCAAAGTTCAGGGGAGAGGCACGAAAACGGTGCCGGGCGAAGGGGAACTGACCCCGGAGGTCATCCGCCCGGTGTTGGAGAACTTCCTTGATCTTCCGCCCCGGCCCGGGGCCGCCGGCCCGGGGAAGGGCGGCACCCGGCCCACCCTGTGCGCCGGCTGCGGGCATCGGGCTGCGTTCTATGCCATCCGCCAGACCTTTCCCGAGGGAATTTTTCCCAGCGACATCGGCTGCTACACCTTAGGGATGAACCTGGCCGCGGTGGACACCTGCCACTGCATGGGCGCCGGGGTCAGCCAGGCCGCCGGGTTTTATCACGCCTACGCCGCCGGGGAAGGGGAGGTCCCCCCCATCGTGGCCACCATCGGGGACTCCACCTTTTTCCACGCCGGGGTGCCGGCTCTGATCAACGCGGTGTTCCACCAGGCGCGCTTTATCCTGGTCATCTTAGACAATGCCACCACGGCCATGACCGGCCACCAGCCCACGCCTGAGGTGGGCCTCACCGCGGCCGGGAAAAAGGGGCAGCCGGTGTTCATCGCCGACCTGGTCAAGGCCTGCGGCGTTAAGTTCTTAAAGGAGTGCGACCCTTACGACCTGGCCGCCTTCACCGCTCTTCTTCAGGAAGCCCACCAGTACTGCCGCAGCGCCGCAGGCGGGCCGGCGGTGGTCATCGCCCGGCATCCCTGCCTGTTGGACCGGGAGGCGGTTAAGTCGCAGGCCACCTACATAATGCGCGTCACCGAAGACTGTACCGGCTGCCTTCACTGTTTGGAAGACTTTGAATGTCCCGGCCTGGTTCTGGACGAAGTCACCGACCAGGTGGATATTGACCCGGTCCGCTGCGTGGGTTGCGGAGTGTGCGCCCAGGTCTGCCCCGAAGGGGCCATTAAGGCAAGCAAAGTAGATAATTAAAGACGCAAGGAAAAGATTATGGCAAGGCAGGGGCCGGCATCACGGGGAAGTCAAAGATGGCTACAATTATTAGTCAAAGAATTTAAACCGATATTTTTTAGGGAGATTGTTCGGGAGATGCCCCATCTCAAACTCAATAATTTAGATCAAATAGAATGGTTATCTCCCTTGGAAAAGGATGACTACGTTGAATATTCGGATAGCACCTTCATTGATCAGTTACGAGTTAAATTGAACCATACACCCCTGGCTGATTTTTGGCCAAACGGCGGGCCTGTGTGGGATGGATTAGCCAGAACAGAGGCAGGCGATCTGCTGGTCTTCGAGGCCAAATCCCATATTGGCGAACTTCTCAGCATTTTAAGAGCCAAGGCTCCAAATTCCCTGAGGAAAATTAGCCAAAGTCTAACTCAAGCCCAAGAATTTCTCGATGTGGAATCCCATTTAGACTGGGCCACGCCATTCTATCAATATACCAATCGGTTGGCCCACCTCTATTTCTTGCGCGTGGTGAACAAATTAAACGCTAACTTGATTTTTGTCTATTTCCTTAATGATCCGGATATGAATGGGCCGTCTACAAAAGAAGAATGGAAGGGAGCTCTCAAACTCTTGAAAACTTTGCTTGGGTTGTCAAGACACAAACTATCGAAATATATGGCTGACATTTTTATAGATGTTAATGAAATACAGCCTAAGCGTAGAGGCAATCCGTGAAGCAGCAGATAATCGTAAGCGGCCTAGGGGGCCAGGGGGCGCTCACCCTGACCCGGCTCCTGGCGGAGGCCGCGGCAGCCGCGGGCCTGGAAGTCATTACCTCGGAAACCCACGGCATGGCCCAGCGGGGCGGCACGGTCATCTCCATGATCAAGGTGGGGCCTTTTAAGGGGCCGTTGATTCCGGCCGGCGAGGCGGACAACGGGCTTTTCCTCCACCGGGACAACTTGGCGGTCCACCGTGGCTACCTGAAGCCGGACGCGGCGGTGTTCGTCAACTCCAGCACTCCCGGCGATTACGCCAGAGTCGATGCCCGGGGACTGGCCAAACAGCTGGGCCTGCCCCCGGTGGCCGCCAACCTCATCCTACTGGGTTACGCGGTGGGCAAAGGGGGGCTTTTCTGTAACGCCCAGCTTATGGAGAAAGTCATCACGGAGAAAATCCCGGCCCGTTACCAGGAATTGAACCTGCGGGCTTTTCGGGTGGGCCTGGCCGCGGCCGCGGCGGCGTAAGGTTATTGAGGATGGTCTGTGGGGGAGGGGGCAGGGGCCGACGGCCAACTTACAATCCTCCCCCAAACCCCCTCCCCCAACCCCTTAAGAGGGTTTTAAATTTGGCTGGATAAGGAGGGGCCAGGAGCCCCCGCCTTATCCAGCCCCCTTAAAGGGGGTTGGGAGCGGAGTTTGAGGGGAGGGCGGGGGACCCCTTACAAAAAAGTCCCCCGACCCTCCCCTCAAAAAACTCTGGCAATTTCTTGTTAAGGCGGCGGGCATGGTGGCCAGCCCCATCAATTTCTAAGAACTTTATTGGCGGAAAACTCGGCATGAGACGCCTCCAAAAAACGAAGAACTTCATCACCCGCCACCACACGGGCCTTTCGGTGTGGGCCCTCAGCGCCATCCTCCTGCTTACGCCCCTGGTTATCCAAAACCCTTACAACCTGGGCATCCTTAACCTCATCGGCCTCTACACCATCGTCGTCCTGGGACTTAACCTCTTCATCGGCTACGCCGGCCAGATTTCCCTGGGGCATGCCGCCTTCTTCGGGCTGGGGGCTTACGGCTCCGCCGTCCTCACCGCCACCTACCACTTCCCGGCGTGGCCCGCTATGGCCCTGACCGCGGCTGCACTTGCGGTGGTGGCGTTGGGTCTGGGCGTTCCCACCTTGAGGCTCTCCGGCCACTACCTGGCCATGGCCACCCTGGGGTTCAACTATGTGGTGCACGCCATCTTTGTGCAATGGGATAAGGTCACCGGGGGGCCCAGCGGCCTTAGCGGGGTGCCGCCCCTTACGGTGTTGGGGATGGCGGTCAACAGCGACCTTAAGTTCCACTACCTGGTCTGGACCTTTGCCATGGTGGCGCTGACCTTGTGTCTCAACCTGGTGCGCAGCGGGGTAGGGCGGGGGCTGGCCGCCCTGGCCCAGGACGAGGTGGCCGCCGCCACCCTCGGGGTGGACGTGCAGCGCGCCAAGGTGGGGGTCTTCGTGCTTTCGGCCGTCTTCGCCTCGGTGGCCGGCAGTCTCTACGCCCACTACTTCGGCTACGTCAACCCGGACGCCTTCAGCATCTTTACCTCCCTGGATCTGGTCATCATGGTGGTGGTGGGGGGCATGGGTTCCATCTGGGGGACCCTGTTCGGCGTGGCCCTCATCACCTCCATGCCGCATTTTCTGGGATTTATGGAAACCTACAAGGACATCATCCACGGGGTGATCCTGGTGGTGATCCTGCTGTTTTTGCCCCAGGGGTTCGTTTCCGGGCTGCTGGATATCCTGAAAACCCGGGTGGCCCGCCGCCGGCTGGCGGGCATCGGCACCCGCTCTGCAGATGTTGCTCTTGAATAACCTGATGAATAAGGAGAGGGAACAAAGCGAGGGAAAGCGATTAATTTTAGTGGCACAGGCGTCTCGCCTGTGCAATTAAACAACATCGAGAGGAAAAACCTGTTGAGGAAGAAGGGGAAAAATGCCTTGCGCTTGTGGGTGCGGTGGTGAACCAAGGGGCGGAACATTCTGTCCAGGGCATGATCAAAGGTTGCGGGCAAAACTTGAGAAGATGGTGGGAGGTTTATTGCAGCTTGATGCTCTTGTTGAAGTGGCTCGTGGTTACGCAGATGGAAAAATTAACCTCGATTATCTTGGTCTTCGAATCAAGTCCATTCTTGTGGGGAATTAACACATCTCCTGGAAGCACAGGCGGGACGCCTGTGCCACTAGGTCTTTTATTTTTTTAGATCGAAGGCTCATGAATAAAGCCCTCATAAAAACGCTCATCCAGGTCTCGGGTCTCAGCAAGCATTTCGGGGGTCTGCCGGCGCTGGCCCAGGTAAGCTTTAGCGCCGCCCGGGGTAAGGTCACCGCGCTCATCGGCCCCAACGGGGCGGGCAAGACCACCCTGCTGAACTGTCTTTCCGGAGTCATCAGGCCTGATGGGGGCGAAATCCTTTTCGAGGGGGAAAACATTGCCGGGTTGGCGGCTCATAAGGTAGCCCGGCTGGGGATCTCCCGCACCTTCCAGAACCTGCGCATTTTTCCGCGTCTTTCGGTCCTGGACAATGTGCTCTGCGGCCTGACGGTGCAGGCCGAAACTTCGCTGCTGGAGGCTCTGCTGCGTCCCCCGGCTTTAAGGCACCGGGAGCGGCGGCTCAAGCTGACGGCCATGGAGGCCCTGGACACCTTCGGCCTGGCGGACAAGGCCGGGTGGCCCGCCGGGGCGCTCCCCTATGGGGACAAAAAACGGGTGGAGATGGCCCGGGCCTTTGTCTCCCAGCCGGTGCTCACCCTGCTGGACGAGCCGGTGGCGGGCCTGAACCCCGAAGAAACGGCCAGGGTGGCCGCCCTCATCCGGCAGATGCGCCTGTACGGCAAGACCATGGTCCTGGTGGAACACGACATGGAACTGGTCATGGGAGTCTCGGACCGGGTGGTGGTCCTGGACGGCGGCAGCCGCATCGCCGCCGGCACCCCGGACGAGGTCCGCACCAACCCCCTGGTGCTGGAGGCCTACCTGGGCCGCATGAGCGTTACCGCGTGAGGTTTGGATGGTGTGGATAGAGAGTTTTTGGGGGGAGGGGGCCAGGGGTCGCGGACCCCTGCCCCCCCCCAAACCCCTTAAGGGAAGATGTTATTCGTTCCCAAGCTCCTGCTGGGGGACGAGAATCAAAGGTGGGAGATTAATTTTGTAAGGCTGGATGTGGTATTACAAAATTTATCCATTAATCACGGTAAAAGTAATAACTGGTACCCTTACCGGCTGAATGAAGTTATCAAGATGAATCAATTTTTATTATTTTTTGGCCTAATATTTGGTTTAAGTCTTCTTAATTACTGGTTTGTTGTTTTTCTTGCGGAGATATTTTGCAAAATCAGAAGAAACCAAAGAACCGCATATTCACCCGTCGATATTTTTAGTATTGTCTTGCATCTATTTTATTATTGATATTGATACACCTTTTTCCGGATATATAAAGGTCCAACCCGATATCTTTGTAAAAGTCTATGGCAAGATGCTTACCTTACAATGACTGGTTGCTAAATGGAAGAAGCGCTCAGCTATAAGCCGTCAGCTTGTCGAATTTATGGTGGGCGATGCCCACCTTACATGCTGGGAAAGGGCAGGAAAGACCAATCCCGGCTTGGCTACTAGAGTGGCTGAAACAGGAACTCTGGAGGCGTTCTCGTTCCCAAGCAGCGCCTGGGAACGAGAACCGAGTGGGGTTTATCTTTCGGCTTTATTTCATGCTGATGGTGAAGCCGTCCAATCCCAGGCTCAGTTGCACGCCCGTCTGGACAGACCTTAAGTTTATGACGACCCCTTTGGCGTTTCTCATGAGCAACCCGGCCGGACCTTTGATGACGCTGGCGCCGGCCTCGATAGCCACATAGGTGCCGGCGAAGTCAGCCGCATTCACCAAATTGTAGACATCTCCCTTGGCGCTTGCCGCGGAAATGCCCACCGCGGCCACATTGAGACCCTTTAATTTAAAGGGGTATGTTTTTTCCTTGAACTTTAGGGTGCCATCACCCCAACTGAAGCCGACCCCCGCGGCGATTTGCTTGGCTTCAAGGGTCACCTCGCCGATGGGGTAGGGTTCCGTGGGTTGAGCTCCCACCTGGGATACGGCGAACAGGAGGCTTACCAGCATTACCAGACTCAAGAGAATTCGGTGCGTCCGCATTATCTAGATCTCCTTCTTTGGGGTAAAAAAAATTGGTTAGGTAAGTTGTCTTCAAATTAAGACCAATTAACTGGATGTCAAGTTGGCGCGGGCTCCGCGGCGTCCATTTTTGGGGAACGCCCCGCGTCGGCCGGGAAGAATGGCGCCGACCAGGAAGCGGGAAGCATTATATGGTGCAGAGGCGCTCTGGCTGCCCGGCATTTATTACCGAGAGCATGAAACAGGTTCATTTTTTACCCTCTCCCCCAAGGGGGTATTGGTTATGGGTGCGGGGGAAATTAATCTCCTTTCCGCTCCGAGTAATATGTCATTAATCGTCCTGGAGGAGAAAGAGCTAACGGACCGGTTCGGCGAGGCGTACGAAGAATACTGCCGCCGGGTGCCCAGGTTTGTGCCCAGGTTCACCCGCGGTGCTTGAGCCGGGGCAGCCGCCTAAAGGACCTTTACCATAGGGCCGCCGGAATTTTTAAGGCGCCTGGGGAGGCGGTATGGGCAACAAAGCCCGACTGCCATTATCTCATTTCAATGGTGAAGCCTTGTGGCCCGATGTTTAGCTGCAATCCTTGCTGGACGGAATACAGGTTGATGATAACCCCGCTCTGGTTTTGCATGGTCAAGGCGCCAACCCCCCCGGCCAGGCTGACGCCGGCCCCCACCGCCGCGTAGGTGCCGGAGAAATCAGCCACTTTTTTTAAATTGTAGACATTCCCCACCGCGCTCACGGTGGAGAATCCCACATCTCCCACGCTGAGGCCCTTTACTTTAAAGTGATATTCTTTCCCGGCGAACCTCAGCTTCCCCTGCCCCCAACTGACGCCCACCCCGACGCCAATGTCGGTCAGGTCAATGGAAACCGTGCCGATGGGGTAATACTTCTGGGCCGCGTCACCTGAAGAGCCGGCCACCAGGAGGAGCCCCACCATTACCAGACACCATAGATACCGGTTCGTGCGCCTCATCTTCGGGTCCTTCCCTTTCTGGGGAAAAAATGGCTTATGTCGGTTGCCGTCAACTTAAAGGCCCAGGAGATGAATGTCAAGTTATTGCCAATACGGAGGTGTCCGGTCTTGAAGGGATTTGGGAGTTAGCCTCGCCGCGGTGCCGATTTCCCCCCCCTGGTTGACCATGGTCGGGTCGCCGGCCAGGACAAGAAGCCCCGGTTGATAAACCCTAGGGTAACCTGCCAAATTTTCGCTATAGATGGCGTGGGCTTCTTAAACCGGGCTGGGTTTATAGTAGGCGACGCCGTTTCCCCACCAGCTCAGATCGTAGCGTCTACCCTTATAAGAGATATGCGGCTGCACCCAGAGGATCACCCGCTCAATAAGACGGCCGTGCAAGGGATGCGCCAGCACCGCGGTGACGATATTCTCATGATCAATGGCCGCCACCCCAGTGGCCTCAAAGCCATGTTCATCCAACATTTTGCTTGTCCCCTTTAATCTTCCTGCCAACCAGCCGCGCCCCGGGCCGGCCCTTATACACCAGGCCTGCGCCTCAGGTTCAGGGAGAACCGGGGCGCGATACCGGCAGCCCGCCGCGGGTGGAGAAAAGGTGAATTTCAAGGTAGTTTGGCCAGGTTGGCCTGGACCAGCGCCACCAGCCTCTATTTAAAAAATAAGCGTTTTTGTCTGGTTTGCAACTATCTGCCCTTTATTTTTTCTAGGGGGGAACAGCAAGGGTATCCCTTGTCAGCTACCAGGGAGCCGGCTATAATGCAAAGGCGCCGTGATGGTTGCTTAATAACCCGAGGCGCCGAAGCGAGAACCTTAAGAGGCGCTAAGGCCGCGAGAGGATGCTGGGGGCATCGCCAGGCGGTGGCCGGGCCGCTTTGCCGGCTCCCCCCTCGAGGCCCGGGACGTCAGGCCCCCGACTTAACAAGGTAATGGCCATGGTTGGCAAGTCAGGTAAATACCTCCTGATCATGACTTGTTGGGGATATTGCCTTTCTTTATTATTGCTCTGAGCAGCTTTTCGCTTTTTTCCCATATTGATTCTTATTATCCTTTTTTCATAGCCTTCATTATTACGGTTATTCTTAGTTATCTCATGGGCCTGCTGGAAAAAAGGACCGGCTACTGGGACAGGTCGGGGTACTGGGGAAAATATATTATCTTAAATGGCTTATATATTTTAAATATTGCCCTGATATTAGTAATGACGCTGTCCTTGGACTATTTTCGTTTAATCAAGTACTTTGGCGGTGACGCGGCCGGCAGTTTCGGCATGTTGTATATCCCGTCGGTCATGTTTTACCTGCTTTTGGGGTTAATTGGGGGAATTTGGCGCGGCAGAGGGTAAGAATTATGTAGGCTGGGCACTGCCCACCTCAGTGTAGCCTACCTCTCGGCTACTGCCACTTGGTTCCCAGCCTTGTACCCAGATTAACCCGGGGTTAGAGAATTGTGGTATAAGGGACTTGTATCGCGTCCCAGGAATAATTGGACAATTGAAAAACACTTTTCCCCTCCCCCTTGATGGGGGAGGGTTAGGGTGGGGGTGAAATTATCTTGTGTTTCCTGGAGGTTCCCCCTCCCCCTAACCCCCTCCCGCCAGGGGAGGGGGAGTCTTGGCGCTAATATTTAATTAAAGGTAATTACGGGCCACAGCACCAGTCCTCGCCAAACCTCGGGCTATCTCGGCCTTTTTTAACAGGAGCGGCATAAATGAATATCGATAATTTGACCCTGACCAGGTTAGCGGCGGAACTTCGCCTGGCCGTCGACAAATGCCCCAAGTGCCAAGGGGCCCGGGAACACCTCTTCATCTCCCGGGGGGCGGGAAAATATCGTCAACTGCCTCCAGTGCGAGCCGATTTACAAGCTCCTGGAGCCCATTGAAGTAGCGTTGGAAATACTCAAAGAGAGTTAATAATGTGGGGCGGGCACTGTCCGCCTCACTCCGGATTTATGGTGGGCGAGGCCCACCCTACATAAACCCGTAGGGGCGAATCTTGTATTCGCCCTTACGGCGCCCATCTTCTATGGCGATCACCTGGACCAGGGCGAACACAAGGTTCGCCCCTACGGACCTGACATGGATGGTTGACCTTTTGTATGATTAAATCTGATGAAAACCGGCGATGCTCCATGCGTTTGCAGGGCTGGGATTATTCCCAGGAAGGAGTCTATTTCATCACGGTTTGCACCCAGAATCG
>JAUXZG010000203.1 GCA_030694005.1 Desulfobaccales bacterium
CAGCAGCCATTCGTTAAGGCTTAGAGGCACGGTGTGGAACAGCCGGGCCAGAAGGGGCCATTGGACCACGGCCACGGTGATGGCCACCGAGATCAATACCGAGACCACCAGGAAACGGTTAGGGAATACGCCCACGGTGAACAAGGAGTGGTAATCGGAACGGCAGTTAAAGGCGTTGACCATCTCCAGGAGCACTAGGGTGACAAAAATCATGGTTTGCGCCCGGGAGAGGGTGGCCTGGTAAGAGGTTGCTCCGGCAGGGTTCCAATAGAAAAAATAGATGAAGAGGGGCACCAAAACCAGGGTCATATACGCGGAGATGACGCCCAGTAAAATATTTACCGAGCGATTGAAGACCCTTTCCTGGGGGGGGCGGGGGGGTCGGGACATAAGGTCCGGAGCTTTGGGGTCCACTCCCAGGGCCAACGCCGGCAGGCCGTCGGTGGCGAGGTTGACCATGAGGATATGGATGGCGATCAACGGCAAGGGCATCCCCAGAAAGAAGGCCCCGGTGAGCACCAGGATTTCGGCCAGGTTGCAGCTTAAGAGAAATACCAGGTACTTCTTGATATTGTCATAGATGGCCCGGCCTTCCTCCACCGCGGCCACCAGGGTGGCAAAATTATCATCCGCCAGGATCATGGCCGCGGTTTCTTTGGTGACCTCGGTGCCGGCAAGGCCCATGGCCACCCCGATGTCGGCCCTTTTAAGGGCCGGGGCGTCGTTCACGCCATCGCCGGTCATGGCCACCACTTCTCCCTGGGCCTTAAGGATATTTACCAGGCGGAGCTTATCTTCCGGCGCGACCCGGGCAAAGACCTTTACCTCCGACAAGATCGCGGTTAACTCCGCATCGCTCATCCGGCTCAGTTCCGGGCCGGTGACCACCTGGTGTTCCTGGGTGCTGGACATCAAGCCCACTTCCCGCGCCACCGCGGCGGCGGTGTCCGGATGGTCGCCGGTGACCATGATCACCCGAATTCCCGCCTGAAAGCAGTGGGCCACGGCTTGCCGAGCCTCCGGGCGGGGCGGGTCCATAAGGCCCACCAGTCCCACCCACACCAGGTCTTTCTCCACTGCCTCGGGAGAGGGCTCAGGCACGGCCTCCAGGGCACGGTAGGCCAAACCTAGGACCCGCAGGGCCTGGCCGGCCATCTGGTGAGCCTGCTCCATAATTTCCCGACGATCCTGGTCGGTTACAGGTCTTTCTCCAGCTTCGGTCAAAATCTGGACACTGCGGGACAACAAGGCTTCCGGGGCACCTTTAAGGTAGGCCCAGATGCTCGTGGCCCCCTGATGAATGGTGGTCATCATCTTACGTTCGGCGGAAAAGGGGATTTCCGCTACCCTGGGAAATTCCAGGCTTTGCCGCGCCGGGTCCAACCCGGCTTTTCTGGCCAACACCAGCAAGGCCCCTTCGGTGGGGTCACCCCTTAGCTTCCAGACGCCCTTCTCCTCTTCCAGGTTGGCGTCATTACACAAAAGGGCAATGCGGGCGGCAGTTTTAAGGACCGCCTGCGTTGCCGGGGTCACTTCCTGCCCATTAAACAGAAAGGCCCCCACGGGTTCGTAACCCATGCCGCTGATTTCCAGTTCCCGGCCGTCCAGAAAAAGGCGGCGGGCCGTCATTTCATTTTTGGTAAGGGTGCCGGTCTTGTCGGTGCAGATAACCGTGGTGCAGCCCATGGTCTCCACTGCCGGCAGGCGTTTGACGATGGCGTTTTGCCGGGCCATGCGGGTGGTGCCGATGGCCAGCGCCCCGGTGACCACCGCGGGCAAGGCTTCCGGCACCGCGGCCACGGCCAGGCTGATCCCCCAGATGAGCATCTCCAGCCAGCCATACCCCCGCCAAACCCCCAGCAGCGCTGCGCCTGCGGCCACGGACAGGCAGATGAGGCTTAAGCCCTTGCCGATGGCGTCCATACGTGCCTCTAAAGGGGTCTTTTCTTCAACCACTTCTGTTAGGAGGCGGGCGATCCGGCCGAACTCGGTGTCCATGCCGGTGGCGGTGACCACGGCGCGTCCCCGGCCATAAGTGATGACCGTGCCGCCGAAGACCATGCAGGCTTGGTCGGCCAAGGGAATATCTACCGCGGTCAGGGAGGCCAGACCCTTGGAGACTGGGGTGGACTCCCCGGTCAAGACCGATTCGTCGGCCATGAGATTAACTTCTTCCAACAACCGGCCGTCCGCAACCACCCGGTCGCCGGTATGGAGCAATAGGAGGTCTCCGGGCACCACCTGACGGGCCGGGATCACCTGCTCCTGGCCGTCCCGGATGACTGTGGCCGTGGGCGCGGCCATTTTCTGCAAGGCCGCGGCGGCCTGCTCCGCCTTATATTCCTGGACAAAGCCCAACACCGCGCAGGCCACCAGGATGGCCAGGATCACCCAGGCGTCCAGGTGTTCCCCCAATAAGAAGGAAACGGCGGTGGCCACCATCAGGATGATGATCAGGATATTTTCGAACTGCCTGAGGAAGATCCTGAAAGGAGAGATCTTCTTGGCCGGGGCCAGTTCATTGTGGCCAAAGCGTTCCAGGCGCTCCTGGACCTGGGAAGGTATCAACCCCGTGGGCGCAGTCTCCAGCAGCTTTAGAATCTGTTGCGGGTTCAGGCTGTATAAAGGCGTGGTCTCTTTAATCATAGCGCTATCTTTACCTTCCATCAGGGTAAGTTGGCTGGGATAAGGGGCAAGGACCCAAGGTCGGTGGCCTCATTTCCAGACAGGATTCTCCTCTTCCTCAAGACGGGCTCTCTCTCCTGAACCGTTTAGACAGTGCCTGGATCGCGGCTTCATTTTATCTGGGGTCAGTCATCAGGGAAAGGGAAAAGCAAGGGATAAGCTTGCATCTTGTCGGATTAATCCTTAATATTTTGGCATTGCGACAAGATTTGCCTTAAGCCCGCTCCCCTAAACATCATGAAGGAGAGACCGATGGACTATAAAGCCGCGGCCGGACAATTGAAAGAGGCCTTGCGCTTAAGGACCGAACCCTTTGGGGTGGCTTTTGTCAAGGAGGTTGCCGACCTGCCGGAAAAAACCCGGCGGCCGTCTCAAGTCTTCGGCAAGAAGGTCACCATCTGCCAGGGGGTCACCATGGCCCGGGTTTACGGCTGGCCGGTGGGCCTGAGCCGGGATGACCTTATCTGCGTGCCGGGGATGCTGGCCTTTGGGTTCGCTCCGGCCACCGATCCCATCCTGGAGTTGGCTCAGCTTTTCTGCGAGGTGGGATTCCACGGGGAGATGGGCCCGGCCCTCAAAGAAGCGGAGGCCCTGCCCCGCTTCGCCCCCGGGGAGGTGGGGGCCATCTACCTTTGCCCCCTGGAACGGCTGGCCCTTAAGCCGGAAGTCATTGCGGTTTACGGCAATCCGGCCCAAATCATGCGCCTGGTGCAGGCGGCCACCTTTTATGTGGGGACGCGGGTCAGCGGCGACTTCGGCGGGAAGGTGGAATGTGCTTCTTACCTCATCGGCCCCTACCGCCACGGCGAAATCAGGGTGGTCATCCCCGGCATGGGAGACCGCATCTTTTCCATGACCCAGGACGATGAACTGGTGGTGAGCTTCCCGGCCAGTCTCCTGGAAGGACTGCTCACCGGGCTGAAAGAGGCCGCCCGCAAAATCGGGGCCCGCTACCCCATCACCGTGTACCAGAACTTTTCCCCCGCCTTCCCGCCCCCCTACCAGGAACGGGCCAAGAAGTGGGGGATTATTTAAGGAAAGGCTTTTGGGAGAGGGGGCCAGGGGCCACAGGCCCCTGCCCCCTCTCCCAAACCCTCCCCCCAAATGAGGTTCCCATGGCTGAACAGAGCAGTTTTGCCTTTCGGCGCATTGCCTTAAGGGTCCTGGAGGAGCGTTATCTCCGCCGGGACCTTCAGGGGCGGGTGGTGGAGACCCCCAAGCAGTTGTTCCAGCGGGTAGCCCGGGGGGTGGCCGCCGCGGAGGCCCGTTATGGAGGGGCGGCGGCGGTGGCTCGCCAGACCGAGGCCTTTTATGAGGCCCTGGCCTCCCTGAAATTTCTACCCAATACCCCCACTTTGATGAACGCTGAACTTCCAGGAGGGGGGCAGTTGGCCGCCTGTTTCGTGGTGCCGGTTTTGGATGACATGCGAAGCATTTTAGAGGGGGTGCGGGACATGGCCCTCATTCACCAGACCGGGGGCGGCACCGGCTTCACCTTCACCCACCTGAGGCCCCGGGGGGACCTGGTGCGCAGCACCGCCCGGGTGGCCTCCGGCCCCTTAGGCTTTATGCGCATCTTTGATACCGCCACCGAGGTGGTGAAGCAGGGGGGACGCCGTCGGGGGGCCAACATGGGCATCCTCAATGTGGATCACCCTGACATCCTGGAGTTTATCAAGGCCAAGGCGGAGCCGGGGGTGTTGACCAATTTCAACCTGTCCGTGGGGGTTACCGACACCTTTATGGAGCAGGTGGAAAAAGATGAGACCTATCCCCTCATCAACCCTCGCACCGGCCAGGAAGTGAACAGGCTTAAGGCCCGGGAGGTTTTTGGGCTTATTTGCCGTTATGCCCTGGAGAGTGGGGACCCGGGCCTGATTTTTCTGGATGCCGTGGAGCGGGCCAACCCGACTCCGGATTTGGGCCCCCTGGAGGCCACCAATCCCTGCGGCGAACAGCCTCTATTGCCCTATGAGTCCTGTAACTTAGGGTCCATCAACCTGTCTCGTCTGGTGCGGGCTGGGAGCTTGGATTGGGAAGAACTGGACCGCCTGGTGGCCCTGGGGGTCACCTTCCTGGACGATGTCATTGATGAGAGCCATTACCCCTTGCCCCAGATCAGCGCCATCACCCGGGCCAACCGCAAAATCGGCCTGGGGGTTATGGGTCTGGCGGACATGTTTATTCAAATGGGGTTGGCCTACGATTCGCCTGAGGCCCTGGAACTGGCCGAAAGGATCATGACCCGCATCCAGGACCGGGCGGTGGCCCAATCTGAGGCCCTGGCCAGGGAGAGGGGGGCATTTCCTAATTTTGACCAAAGCCGCTGGCAGAAAGAGGGCCGTCCTCCCCGGCGCAACGCCACGGTCACCACCATCGCGCCCACCGGCACCATCAGCCTCATTGCCGGCACCAGCAGCGGCATTGAGCCGCTCTTCGCGGTGGCCTACCGCCGCCGGGCCCTGGAAGGGGAAGAGTTCGACGAAATCCACCCCCTGTTTGTAAGGAAATTGCAGGACGCGGGTCTCAAAGACGAGGAGTGGCTGCCCCGGGTGTTGGGCAGGGGGCGGGTCAGGGGCTTTACCGAATTGCCGGAGGGAATCAGGCGGCTGTTTCCCACCACCTTTGAGGTGAGCGTGGACTACCAGGTGAAGATGCAGGCCGCGTTTCAACGCCACGTGGAGAACGCCGTGTCCAAAACCATCAACCTGGCCCCGGACGCCACCGTCGAGGATGTGGCCCAGGCCTTCCGGCTGGCCTACCGTATGGGCCTCAAGGGCATCACGGTCTATCGCTACGGCTCCAAACCGGGGCAGGTTTTAAGCCTGCCGCCCCAGGCCCAGATCCTTACCCTGGCCCACGAATTCTCCGAAGAATGCCGTCAGTGCTCGGTTTAAGAGGGGAATCGGTTAGATAGCGAGATCCTTAAATTCCCATACCAACAGTCATGTGCCCGGGGCACCACGAACAATGAAGATGTATAACAGCCGCCCCCGCCTGTTCCTCTAAAGACTTTAGGCAAGGGAAGCACGCACAGGCGAGACGCCTGTGCCACGATTTTAATATAATATTCCAGGAGGTCAGCATCACTGATGAAACGTTTATCCCTGTTGGTTACAGTGGCTCTGGTCGTGGTGGTCCTGTCGTCGGGTTTAACAGCCGCTCAAAATGTGCAGACCCTCATTGACCAGGGCGTGGAAAACTGTGAGAAGGGCCGTTACGACCAGGCCATCCAAGAATTTAATCAAGCCTTGAAGCTAAAGCCCAATGAGGCCTCGATCCTCGACTGTCTCGGGGTGGCTCATTACGCCAAAGGTCAAAATGACCGCGCCATTCAATATTTCACCCAGGCCATCAAGGCGGACCCGAAATATACCCGGTCTTACATGCGCCGGGCCAATGTTTACGACACCATGGGAGAATACGACAAAGCTTTGGCGGACCTGGAACAGGCGAAAAGCCTGGGCCACAAAGTGGACTCGGACTTCATCAAGTTGATTGAGAGGAAAAAGGCCGCGAAGAGGAGATAGGGGGAAATTTGGGGGAGGGGGCCAGGGGTCGCAGACCCACTTACAATCCTCCCCCAAACCCCCACCCCTAACCCCTTAATGGTTATATATGGCCTGAGCAGGCGGGGCCTTTGGCCCCGCCTGCTCAGGCCACCCTTATGCGGGTTGGGAGGGGGG
>JAUXZG010000096.1 GCA_030694005.1 Desulfobaccales bacterium
CTGGCTAAGCAGGGCCACCGGGTCCTGGTCTTCTCCGTGGACCCCCAGGCCTCGCTCTCCGACATCTTTAAGCAGGACATCTTCGGTAAGGGGCCGGTGAAGATCATGGACAACCTCTGGGCCCAGGAGATCGACGCGGACCAGCGCATCAAGGCCTACCAGCAGGAGATCCGCCAGAAGATCAGGGACATGTACGGCTTCAAGGACCTCCCCGAGGAGATCGAGTCCTACATTCAGGCGGCTTCCGCGGAGCCCGCCATGGAAGAGAGCGCCATCTTCGACGCGGTGGTGGACATCGTGGTGGCCGGGGAATACGACTACTACATCTACGACCTGGTGCCCCTGGGCCACGCCCTCTACTACCTTTCCATGGCCACGGTCTATGACGCCTGGATTGAAAAGATCACTTCCTTAAGGGAGCAGATGCGGGAGTACGACCAGGTGGCGGCCCACCTGGGAAAGGACGAAGCCCTGGATGAAGACGCCATCCTGAAGGAGCTTCTTTACATCAAGGATCGCATCCAGGCCAGTTCCCGTATCCTCACCGACCGGGACAAGACCGCCTTTTTCTTCGTGTTGGTGCCCGAGGAGATGATCATCGTCGACACTTTAAAGGCCGCGGAGCTGTTTGCCCGATTTAAGGTGCCCCTCTCCGGCTATGTGGTCAACCGGGTGCTGCCGGAGGAGCTGAAGCACCAGGAGATTCCCCAGTACCTGCAGCATCGCCTGAAGATGCAGGGGAAACACCTGAAGGAGATTCAGAAGATCTTCGGCAAACAGGTGCTGGCCCAGGTTCCGGAGTTGGAACGGGATGTCACCGGGCTCCCCATGATTTCCCGGGTGGCCGAGTTTCTGTGTGGTTGAGGGAGGGGGCATGGAGGAGCACATCACCACCGGCATGCGGCAGTATCTGGGCGAGCGGCCCGGTTTGAAGTTCCTTTTCTTTGGCGGCAAAGGCGGGGTGGGCAAGACGGTGATGGCCGGGGCCACCGCCCTGTGGCTGGCCCGCCAGGGGCGCCGCACGCTCTTGGCCTCCACCAACCCGGTGCACTCCCTCTCCGGCCTTTTGGGCCTGGATGTCTTTGGCAAGATCACCCCCCTGCCCGGAGTGGACCGGGCCTTTGCCTATGAGATTGACACCAAGGAAACTATTGAGAAATCCCGGAAAGAAATCCAGGACAAAATCAACTGGTTCCTGCGCTTCGCCGACCTCCAGCTCAAGGCCGACGCCTTTGTGGAGGCGGCCACCCTGAACCCCGCGTTCGAAGAGTCCGCCATGTTCGAAAACATGCTGGACCTGATGCTTGGGGGCGAGTTCGAGGTTTTTGTCTTTGACACCGCCCCCACCGCCAACGCCCGGCGCCTCTTGGGCATGTCCAAGGTCTATTCCTTGTGGGTGGACAAGATGATGAAGAGCCGGGAGGAGGCCAAGTCCCTGCGCCAGTTGCTCTCCTTTTCCAAGAAAAAGGAAGAAGCCGACCCCCTGATGGATTACCTGCTGAACTTTCGGGAACGGCTGGGCCACGCCCGGGAACTGCTCACGGATCCGGCCCTCACCGCCTTTTTCTTCGTCACCCTGCCCGAGGCCCTGCCCATCGCGGTGATCACCCGGTTCTTAAAATGGTTCCAGGACTTCGGTATCCCGGTGGGAGGCATCATCGTCAACGGGCTCCTGCCGCCCCCCACCTCCGAGCAGACGCCGGAGTTCATCTTAAACCGCCGGGCCATGCAGGCGGAACATATGAAGACCATCTGGCAACTCTTTGACGGCGAGGTCCGGGCCCTCATACCCCTGTTCGAGACGGAGATCCAGGGACTGCCGGCCCTGACCCGCCTGGCGGACGCACTCTTCGCTTGAGCAAAAGGATTTGGGGGGAGGGCCAGGGGCTTAAGGTCCCTGCCCTCCCCCCACACCCCCCACCCAACCCGCATAAGGGGTCTAGGGAAGGCGAAGCCGAAGGCTCCGCCTTCCCTAGACAACATTACCCCCTTAAGGGATCGGGGGTGGGGCTTGGGGGACTTTTTTATAAGGGTAAGGACCTGATGGCCCACAACTGAAAATGTCAGAGACGGATCGCGCCTTTTGGCAGCAGGCTTGGGAAATCTCCGGCTCCGCCCAGCGGTATCTCACCCTTCCCACCGGCTTTGAGCCGATGTTTGCCCGGTATTTCTCTCGGGCTGATAAGGCGCGGCCGGTGGATTTTCTGGAGATCGGCTGTTTTCCGGGCCGTTTCCTGTATCACTTTGCCAAAGAGTTCGGCTTTAAGGTATTCGGCTTGGACTTTGTGCCCCAGGCCGCCGACATCCCCGGCTGGTTGGCGGCATTGGGAGTGGAAGCCCAGGTTACGGTGGCGGATTTCTTCCACTTTAAACCCCAACGGGGTTATGATGTGGTGGCCTCCTTCGGTTTTGTGGAGCATTTTGGCAACTGGCCGGAGGTCTTGGACCGCCATCTGGCCCTGCTCAATCCCGGGGGGACTTTGCTCCTGGAATTTCCCAATTTCCGCTATGGGCAATATTGGCTGCGCCGCTGGCTAAACCCGGCTATCCTGGAGGGTCACTTCCTGGAGACGATGGACCCCGGCAAATGGGCCCAGGCCCTTGAGGCTCGGGGGCTTAACCTCCTTTACTGCGGTTATTACCAGACCTTTCGCTTCTGGGGCGGTTTGGCCGGTGAGGGATTGGCGCGCCTGCTGAGGAAATGCCTCATGGAACCTGTCCGGTTTGGGCAAAAGGTCATCGGCAAACTTCACATCGACTATCCCAACCGCTATTTTTCTCCCTACATTTTTATTGTGGCCCGTCGTCCCGGGCCTTTAGAGCCGGAGTTGTCCGGCCACCGCGCCTTGGCGGCCTCACCATAACGGCCATGTCTGAGAATCTCAAGCCCATACGCATCGCCATCATTGCGGATCACGAGGAGTTAGGCGCCCGCCCGTTGATCCTGCCTTTTTCCCTGGAAGGTTATCCCCCCCTTCAGATCAAGCTGTTCCGGCCGGAATCCGCGCCTGAACCCGAAAAGCCGCTCAGTACCTTGGCAGAATTGCAGCAGGAACAATTTGACCTGATCCTGGACGGGCGGCAACTAGCGCCGCACCTGGGGTCGGTGGAGAAATTCATTGCCGGCCCCGCCGCCCAGATGGTGGAGCAGCTGGTCTGCCTGCTGCAGGGGCTGCGGGAGAAGCAGGAAATTAACGCCGGCATTCTCAACAGCGCCACGGACGCCATCATCACCATCAACGAAGACCACATCATCATGGGCTACAATGAGGGGGCGGAGCGGATGCTGGGCTATACTCGCCAGGAAGCCCTGGGGCATGACCTGTCGCTGATTATCCCGCCGCCCTATAAGGACGCCCACCGGGAATATGTGCGGCGCTACGTGGCCACCCGCCAGGCCCGGGTCATCGGCAAACATGTGCGTCTCACCGCCCAGCGCCGAGACGCCAGCGAATTCCCCATCAGCATCTCCTTTTCCGTGGCCGAGATTCAGGGCAACCTCTATTTCACCGGCATCATGCGGGACATCACCGAATATAAAGAAATGGAGGACCGCCTGCTGGCCTCCGAACGCCTGGCGGCCATCGGCAATACCGTGACCCACATCGCCCATGAAATCAAAAACCCCCTGTTGGTCATCGGCGGGTTTGCTCGGCAGCTCCTCAAGGCCGCCGAACTGGACGACAAGGGCCGCAAGAAGCTGGCCATCATCGCCGAGGAGGTGGGGCGCCTGGAGGCCCTGATGGCGGAGATGCGGGACTTTGTGCGCCCGCCGACCTGCCAGAAAAGCCTGGGCCAGATCGACGCAGTCCTGGATGAAACTGTGGAGTTCTTCCGGGATACTTTTACAGAACACCATATTCAGGTGCGCCGGGGCAAGGAGGCCCCTTTACCGCCCGTCAACTTCGACCCCAAGCAGATACGCCAGGTGCTCATCAACCTGTTCAAAAATGCCCTGGAGGCCATGCCCCGGGGCGGGGAGATCACCATCACCAGCCGGGTCAAGGGCAACGACCTGGAGATCCGCGTCGCCGACACCGGGGAAGGCATGCCCCCGGAGGTGGCGGCCAACATCTTCCAGCCCTATTACACCACCAAAGAAAAGGGGTCCGGCCTGGGCCTGGCCATCTGCCAGTTCATCGTCAAGGAACAGCACGGCGGCTGCCTGGAGGCGCAAAGCACCCCGGGCCAGGGTTCCACCTTTACCCTCCGCCTGCCGCTCACGGAGGCGCGGCCTGCGTGACCCAAGCCGCCGGGCCCCTTTTGCTGGAAGTGCGGGACCTTACGGTCCACTTCGCCACCCCGGCCGGGCACGTGCAGGCTGTGGCCGGCGTGAGTTTTGACCTTGAACGCGGCGAAACTTTGGGGCTGGTGGGGGAATCCGGGTGCGGCAAGACCGTCACCGCCCTGGCCATCCTGCGTCTGCTCGCCTGTCCGCCCGCGGCGGTGGCCGGGGAGATCCGCTTCGCGGGAGAAGACCTGCAAAAATCCCCGGACGACCGGCTGCGCCAGATCCGGGGCGACCGCATCGCCATGGTCTTCCAGGAGCCCATGACCGCGCTGAACCCGGTGCTCACCATCGGCGAACAGGTGGCGGAAGGCTTAAGGCTGCACCGGGGCCTGGGCCATCAGGCCGCCTGGGGCGAGGCCGCCCGGGTGTTGGCCCGGGTGGGCCTGCCCGATGCCCGCAGCCGCTTAAAGCAATACCCCCATCAGCTCTCCGGCGGCTTAAGACAGCGGGCCATGATTGCCATGGCCCTGGCCTGCGAGCCGCAACTGCTCATCGCCGACGAACCCACCACCGCCCTGGATGTAACCATCCAGGCCCAGATCCTGGCCCTGCTGGCCACGTTGCGGGACGAAATGGGCCTGGCGGTCCTGTTCATCACCCACAACTTAGGCATTGTGGCCCAGACGGCGCATAGGGTGGCGGTGATGTATGCCGGGCTGATGGTGGAGACCGCTCCCACCGCCGCACTCTTTAAAAATCCGGGCCATCCTTATACCCGGGGTCTGCTTAACTCGGTGCCCAAGCTCGATTTTCACCACCCTCCGGGAGAGCACCTGGCCACGGTGCCGGGCCAGGTGCCGGCTAAGCCGCCTTCCGGCTGCTTTTTTCGGGACCGCTGCCCCGAGGCTGGGCCCCGCTGTCAGGACCCGCCCCCCTGGGTGGAGGTAAGCCGTGGGCACCTGGTGCGCTGCTGGAATTATGGCTGAGGATATCCTGTCCATTTACCACCGCTGGCTTAAGTTCAGCCCCATTGATGAAGGCCTGGTGGCCCGGCAAAAAGAAAGCGTGGCGACAATTGTCCAGGCAGGCAAGTCCAGGGAATCTGCCCTAACGATCGGCCTAAGCGCCATTTCCCTGGCAGAACAGCTGATTTTAAGGGTTGAAGCAGAAAATTCCTTGCCCAGACCTATCGTTTGCCGGGCAGGATGTCCTTATTGTTGTTTTAATCATGTGGTGGAACTTACTCCTCCCGAGGCCCTGCTCATCGGGCAGCATGTGGAGCAGCATTTCTCTGCCGGAGAGAAACTAGGGCTACTTAAGCGGGTGGCCCGGACCCTGGCCCTTAAAGCAGGCAAGGGAAAAAGGGAGGCCGCCGCCATCCGCCCCGAACTGCCCTGTCCCTTTTTGGGGGAGGAGATGTGTCTCATTTATCCGGTGAGGCCGCTGTTGTGCCGGGCCATGCACTCGCTAGATGTGGAGCAATGCCGGCAGGACTTGATGTTCCAAAAAGTCTCTCATTTTGAATTTTACTCCCATCGTTACGAGATCGTCCTTTCGGTTAGCGCGGGCCTCGCAGCCGGCTCTCAGGCCATCGGCTGCCAGTGGGGGGCCTTGGATCTTGCCAGGGCCATCCAGGATTATTTTACCCAGGTCAGACCTGTGGACGAATGGATACAAGGCAAGTTAGTTTTTAATTGTTGATATAAAAGAATTCATGATTGGATCCGAAGTACTCTTAAAAGCCCAGAACCTGTGCCGCTATTTCCGGCTGGCCGGGCCCTGGGGCCGGGGGCCGGTGCTCAAGGCGGTGGACGGGGTGACCTTTGCCCTGGCCGCCGGGGAGACTCTGGGCCTGGTGGGGGAGTCGGGCTGCGGCAAGTCCACCCTGGCCCGCCTGATTCTGGCCTTGCTGCCTCCCAGCCGGGGCCAGGTCTTCTTCACCGGCGAAGAGTTGACCCGTCTTTCGAAAGAACGCCTTAAAGCTAAAAGAAGGCAGATCCAGATCATCTTCCAGGACCCCTACTCCTCCCTCAACCCCCGCATGACCGTGGGCCATATCCTGGAAGAGCCTTTTGTCATCCACGGGTTGGGGACCAAACCGGAGCGTAGGGAGTGGGTGACGGAATTGCTGGCCGAGGTGGGGCTAAGCGCCACGGAACATCTGGACCGCTATCCCCATGAATTCAGCGGCGGCCAGCGCCAGCGCTTAGGTATCGCCCGGGCATTGGCCCTGCGCCCCCGCCTCATTGTCGCGGACGAGCCGGTCTCGGCCCTGGACGTCTCTATCCAGGCGCAGATTCTCAATCTTTTGGCGGAGCTGCAGGAACGCTACGGCCTCACCTATCTCTTCATCTCCCACGATTTGAGCGTCATCTCCCAGATCAGCACCCGCATCGGCGTTATGTACCTGGGCCGCTTGATGGAGCTGGCGCCCCGTGCGGTCTTTGATGAACAACGGCTGCACCCTTACACCGAAGCTCTCCTGGCCGCGGTGCCGCTGCCGGACCCGCAGCGCCGCTTTAGCCCCCCCACCCTCAAGGGGGACCCCCCCAGCCCCCTCGAGATTCCCAGCGGCTGCCCCTTTCACCCCCGCTGCCCGGAAGCCCAACTGCCTCTGTGCGGGGAGACGGTGCCGGCATACCGCCAGAGCGCGCCGGAACACTGGGTCGCCTGCCATTTCAGGTGAGGGGGGAGGAGGGAACTGGTATTGGGGGGAGGGGGCTAAGGGCCGCAGGCCCACTTACAATCCCCCCCAATCCCCCACCCCCAACCCCTAATGAGTTAAATATGAAAGCTTATCTTTCAGAAATAATCCTGGTGGTGGCCGGTCTGGGCGTCATGGCCGGGCTGCTTTATCTGGTAGCGTTAAGCGAAAGCTGGGTGAGGTTGGCGTGTATTCTGGCTACCGCCGTGGTGTACATCGGCTGGTACCAAATTCTCCTCCGCCTGGCCCGGCGAGTTTTAGGGGTTGATGAGGACGACGATGACCAGCCGTTTTTTCCGGGTTGAGCTGGAACCCCCGGCTTGGGCTTATGCTTGGATGGCCCGGGGGCCCATGTTTCGCCGCATCTACCGCCGGCTGGCGGCGGACCTGGCCGCCAACCTGCCCTTAAGCGCCCGCCTCCTGGATGTGGGCACCGGGCCGGGGTATCTTTTGGCGCACCTGGCCCGACAACGGCCAGACTTAAGCCTTTTCGGCCTGGACCTGGACCACCGCATGATCCGGCGCGGCCGGCGGTGGGAATCAGCCTCATCCCCTCCAGGCCCGCGGCACTTCCTGGTGGCCGACGCCCTGGCTTTGCCTTTCGCCGCCGGGGTTTTTCATCAGGCCCTAACTACCTTTAGCTTACACAATTGGACCGAACCGGTGGCGGGGATCAGGGAATTATTGAGAGTCCTAAAACCCGGGGGCCGGGCCTTTATCTATGAAATGAACCGACAGGCTTCAGCCTATGACCTGCGCCGCTTCGCCCAGGAAGAGAACCTGCCCTTTCCCCTGGTATACCTGGGCTTCAAAACCCTGAGCCCCTGCCATGGCTTGCGAGCCCAGGATTTCACGCGGATCTTTCAACAGGCGAAAGTGGCCAAATGGCAGCTGCTCCCCACCCACCACCTCTTCTGGCGGGGGGTGATTGAGGGCTAGTGGGGGAGGAGGCTAAGGGTCACAGACCCTTACCCCCTCCCCTAATCCCCCACCCCCCCACCACCTCATAGCCCGCGGCTTTGATTATCCGGGCCAGGTCTTCCGGGGGGATGGGGGCGGTGCTTTTGTATGTGACGCGGCCTTCGGCCAGGTCCACCTGCACATCCGTCACCCCGGCCAGGCTTTTAAGCGCCTTGGTCACCGCCACGGCGCAATGCCCGCAGCTCATGCCTTTAACCCTGATTTCCGGCATCGCCGTCCTCCCTGGGAAATTGGTGGAAAGAGGGCCGGCAGGCGGGGAGTTACTCCGCCCCTTCATCCCCTGGCTCTTCCTCTCAGGCTTTACCCTCCCCGCAATTCCTGGTAGCTGGGCAGCACGCCCAGGCCGTGGGCGCTTTTCACGGCATTAAGAATGGCCTGCTCCAGGGCGGTTTCCGCCAGCAGGCCGAGGATATGCAGGTCCGCGGTGATTTGCGGTTGGGCCAGGACAAAGATGGCGTCCCCGTCGAACAGAGTGTGCACCGGGCGGATGCAGCGGGCCAGGGCGTTGTGGCCCATCTGGGCGATCTTCTGGGCCTCCTCCCGGGTCAGGCGGGCGTTGGTGGCCACCACGCCGAGGGTGGTGTTGGGTTCCCCGAAGCGCCGGCGCACTATCCCCTGGCGCAGCAAGTGGACTGAATTCGCAAACTCCCGGCTATCCGGGGCGGTGCGGGCCCCGGCCAGGATCTCCCCGGTATGAGGGTCCACCACATCTCCGAAGGCGTTGACCACCACCAGGGCCCCAACTTTAAGGCCGTGGGGTCCTTTAATAAAGCTGGTCCCCAGGCCGCCTTTGGTGGCCTGGCGGACGCCCAGAAGCTTGCCGATGGTGGCCCCGGTGCCGGCGCCCAAGCTGCCGTCCCCTAAAGCCTCGGGCTTGGCCGCCTGACAGGCCGCGTAGCCCATGGCCTTATCCGGCCGTACCCGGCAATTGCCCACCGACAGGTCATAAATCACCGCGGTGGGCACGATGGGCACCCGGGTGATGGTGACATCAAAGCCCCGGCCCTGCTCTTCCAGGTATTCCATGACCCCGCCGGCGGCGTCCAGGCCGAAGGCGCTCCCCCCGGCGAAGCACACCGCGTGAACCTCATTGACTATATGGTAGCCCAACAAGGCGTCCAGTTGCCGGGTGCCGGCCGCGGAGCCCCGGATGTCGACGCTCCCCACCGTAGCCGGCGGGCAGAGGACCACGGTGCAGCCGGTGAGGTTTTTATAGTCGGTGGCGTGACCCACCCAAAATCCCGGAACGCCGGTAATCATGCTTGAGGTTTTACATCCATAACCAGGGAGACCATGGGCCTGCGCCTACTCAGGTTGCCGTAGCCTGATAATTTTTGAATTTGGCCGCCATCTTAGCATTAAATTTGGCCGCCTCAATTACGAATCTATCATGGATACCCTCGGAAATTTTGTCAACTCCATCATCAGCCACCAGGGAAAAAGTCAGTTTCCGGCCCTCCACTTTCTCAAGTTTCCCTTTTACCGTCACCGTCAGGCCGGGCGGGGTGGCGGCCACATGGTTTAGCCTGATTTCGATGCCCACAGTCTGCTCCTCGGGCCAGTCTAAATGGGGGTTTATGGCCTGGATGCAGGCCCATTCGAAAAGCCCCACCATGAAACCCGTGGCCAGAACCCGAGGCATCTGCTGGAACTCCGGCGATTCGGGATAAAGGTAGGGGACGGTCTTATTTTCGGGAACCTTGAATCTGAATTCAAAACTTAGCCCCGGTTGCAAAGACTCTTTCATGGCTGGCTCCTTAAAATATAGAAGTTTTGAGTTGATTTTAAATTAGCTGAGATATATAAGGGAAATTAATTATTTTACTTATAAGGATTAGAGGAACTTATATGGAATGGCAGCAGCTTATCGGCTTTTACCATACCGCCAAACTCGGCAGCTTTACCAAAGCCGCTGAGGCTACTTATCGAACGCAATCGGCTCTAAGTCAGCAGATCAAAGCTCTGGAAGAGGAATTGGCTTGCCAGCTGTTGGAAAGGATCGGCAAGCGAAAATTGCGCCTCACCACCGCAGGAGAAAGTTTGTGGAGATTTTCCGAGACGGTCTTACAGGAATATACTCGCCTTCAAGAAGAACTGCAGGAAATTAAAGGGCTTCAGAAAGGCTATCTAAGAATTGCCGCACCCTTCACCACCCTTTACCACCTATTTAGGGACATCCTTAAAAATTATATTCAGCTGTTCCCCCAGGTGCAGTTAAGCGTCCTGGACCGCTCCCAGCAACAGGTGATTGACCTGGTAAAGGCCGGCGACCTTGATTTTGGGCTGGCTTTGGAATCCCTCGCCCCCAAGGACCTCTCGACGCTCCGTTGGCAAAAAGTAGAGATGGTCCTGATGACCCCCCCAGGCCATCCCTTGGCTCAAGCAAAACGAGTCACTATGAGGGAGATTGCCAAATACCCTTTAATCTTGCCACCGAAAGGTCCCAAATACCCAGGACGGCAAACCCTGGAAGAATCTCTCAAAAAACTTGGCGTTAACTACCACATCGTTATGGAATCTTCCAATGTCGAATTGAGTTCTTTGTATGTGGAGATGGGCCTGGGTATATCCTTTGCCACCATGGCCAGCCAGTTAGCAATGCCCCAAAAAAGAAAATTAACCTTTATTCCTATGGGTCATTATTTCAAACCGGATTATCTTGCCGTAGTCATGAGGAAAGATAAAGTCCTGGCGCCCTACAAGAGTGCTTTTCTAAAGATTCTCTTGAAGAATCAATCGGTTTAAAAAGAGGGCGGGCACACTAGGGGGTATGGCCCTGGCTTACGGGGCCATCTGGACGCGGCCGTCCTTGATGGTCAGCAGATAAAGGACCGACTCCGCCTCCCGGCGGTCGTTGAACCCCTTGAACCAGGGGAGGCCCGGAAATTCCTTCAGGGCCAGGAGTCGCCGGGGCAAATCGCTGCGGGTCAAAGTCTTATCGGTTTCCAAAAGCTGGGCGATCACTTTAACCACCACATAACCCTGGGCGGCCAGGTAGTCCGGGGCTTCGCCGTATTGCTGCTGGTAAGCGGCAATAAAGTTCTGCACCGCGGCTTCCGGGTCGCCGGTGAAGAAGGCGTCGGGAAACAAGATGCCCTCCAGGGCCTTGAGTTGCGCCTCCGGGGTCTCCGGCGCGTGAATCAGGTTGGTACCCAGGAGCTGCACGCCCCGTAAAGGGGTGTCGGCCAGTTGGCCGGCGATGGCCGCCACCGTGGCGGGGTCATCGGGGATGAAGAGGGCCTCAAACCCGGGAGGCGCGGCTGGGTCAGGTTGAAAAGCGGCCTTGAGGGAAGTCAGGGCCCCAGCGAAATCCCGGGTGCCGGGCGCATAGGCTTCCTGCACCGTCAGCTCGCCTCCCTGGGCCGCCAACTCCGCCTGAAAATTCTCTAAAAAGGTGCGGCCATAAGGGGAATCCGGGTAAAGGATGGCATACCGCTTGATCCCCTGCTGCCCCAAGGTGCGCCGCACCAGGGCCCGCACCTGTTGCCGCGCCGTCAGGAAGTCCTGGAAGATTAAATCCCCGGTCTGGGTGATATCTGCCTTTTGCGACAGGGCAATGAGGGGCACCCCGGAGGCCTGGGCCGCCTGGGCGGCGCTCTGGGCCACCCCGGAGGTCAGAGGCCCTAACATCGCCAGCAAATTCTGATCCTGGGACAGGTCCCGCACCAATTGGGGGGTTGAGCTGGGGTCATTGTGGGTATCTCGGAACAGCAAATCCACCGGGGCGCCTTTGGCCGCCAGCTCCATACCCTGCCTGACTTTAAGGCCAATGTTGCCAAAGTCCCCGCTGAGCGGCAGTAAAACTCCCAAGGCCCGGGCCCGGGCGGCGGTGAAGAGGCGTTCTGCGGCCGCGGCTTCAGGAGATTGCGGGAAACGTTCTTTCAGGGTGTTCACCCAGTTTTGGGCCTCCTGGGGGCGGCCGGCTTCCTGGGCCAGGCGGGCCAGGCGCAACAGCAGGGCCGCGCTTAAAGGGGTGTCCCGGTAGAGGGTGGCCAGGTGCT
This sequence comes from Desulfobaccales bacterium, assembly GCA_030694005.1. Lineage (GTDB taxonomy): Bacteria > Desulfobacterota > Desulfobaccia > Desulfobaccales > 0-14-0-80-60-11 > JAUXZG01. The sequence goes on from JAUXZG010000096.1 coordinate 11,918, forward strand.
CCAATTCCCCGGGGCCGGCTTGCTCCACCAGGCGGCTTTTTAAGTCTTCAAACCACTCCTGGTCCCCCGAGGGCAAATCCTGGGCCGCTAGGCGCAGCCGGGTGAAGGCCTGGATCACCTGGCCCTGTTTCAAGGCAATCTCGGCTAAGAGCGCCTGGGTGGAAAACCACAGGGAACGGGGCAGGTCAGTGGCGGTGAGGTTGTCCAGGACCTGGGTGGCCTGCTGGTACTGCCCCAGCTTGAAGTTGGCCTGGCCGATGCCATAGCGGGCCTTCCAAGCGATTTCCTTCTCCGGCCCCCGGTCCAGGAGGGCCTGATAGCGCCTGAGCGCCCCCGCCCAGTCCCCTATAAGTCCCAGCAGCTCCGCTTCCCGGAGACGGGCCCAGGGGGCGTATTTCCCCTGGGGATAGCGCTCCAGGTAAGTCAAATAACCCAGCCGCGCCTGATTATATTTCTGCTGCCGGTAGCTGACCTCCGCCTTTTGAAACAGGTCCTCTTCCGCCTCCCGGGCCGTAGGGGGCGGCGAGGTGGGGAAAAGCGGCGGCAAGGTCCCACAGGCGGGCAACAGCAGGACAGCCAACAGCAGTAGGACGGCCTTCCGGAACATATCGTCTCGCCGTTTTATTAAGGCTAATTGGGGGAGGGGGGTGGGGGGGGAGAACAGGGACCTCAGGTCCCGGCCCTCCCCCCACAAAACCCCAATCTTTACTTCACTTCCTCGAATTCGGCGTCCACCACGGTTTCGTCGGGTTTTTTGGGCTGCTCCGGGCCTTTGGCTTCGGCCCCGGCCTTGGAGTACACGGTTTCGGCCAGCTTGTGGGAGGCCTTCATGAGCGCCTCGCTCTGTTGCTTGATGGCCTGGGTGTCCGTCCCTTCCATGGTTTGCTTGAGCTGGGAAATGTGGCTCTCGATATCAGCTTTGGTGGCCGCGTCCACCTTGTCGCCTAAGTCCGTCAGGGACTTTTCGGTGCTGTAAATCAAGGTGTCGGCCTGGTTGCGGGCCTCGGCCAGTTCTTTCCTGCGGTGGTCTTCTTCCGCGTGGAGTTCGGCGTCCTTGATGAGGTTTTTGATCTCGTCCTCGCTAAGACCGCTGGAGGCGGTGATGCGGATGGACTGCTCCTTGCCGGTGCCCAAATCCTTGGCGGAGACATGGACGATGCCGTTGGCGTCGATGTCGAAGGTAACCTCGACCTGGGGTATGCCCCGGGGGGCCGGGGGGATGCCGAAAAGCTCGAAGCGTCCCAGGGTTTTGTTACCCGCGGCCATCTCCCGTTCTCCCTGGAGCACATGGATGGTCACCGCGGTCTGGTTGTCCGCGGCGGTGGAGAAAACCTGGCCTTTGCGGGTGGGGATGGTGGTGTTGCGCTCGATGATCTTGGTGGCCACCCCGCCCAGAGTTTCGATGCCTAAAGAAAGAGGAGTGACGTCCAACAGCAGCACATCCTTCACCTCTCCCTTGAGCACCCCGGCCTGGATAGCCGCGCCCACGGCCACCACTTCATCGGGGTTGACCCCTTTGTGGGGGTCCTTGCCGAAGATCTCTTTGACCTTGTCCTGCACCTTGGGCATGCGGGTCATGCCGCCCACCAGCACAACTTCATCGATTTCCTTGGCCGTGACATTGGCGTCCTTCATGGCCTGGCGGCAAGGGCCTTCCACCTTGTTGACCAATTCGTCCACCAGGGCCTCCAGTTTGGCCCGGGTGAGCTTGATGAGCAGGTGTTTGGGGCCGGAGGCGTCCGCGGTGATAAAGGGCAGGTTGACATCGGTCTCCAGCGAGGTGGACAGCTCCATCTTGGCCTTTTCCGCGGCCTCTTTGAGGCGCTGCAGGGCCATCCGGTCCTTGCGCAGATCGATGCCCTGGTCTTTCAAAAATTCGTCCGCCAGATAGTCCATCACCTTCAGGTCGAAATCCTCGCCCCCCAGGTGGGTGTCGCCGTTGGTGGACTTGACTTCAAAGACGCCTTCGCCGATCTCTAAGATGGAGATGTCGAAGGTGCCGCCGCCCAGGTCGAAGACGACGATGCGTTCGTCCTTCTTTTTATCCATGCCGTAAGCTAAGGACGCGGCGGTGGGCTCGTTGATGATGCGCTTCACCTCCAGGCCGGCAATGCGGCCGGCGTCCTTGGTGGCCTGGCGCTGGGCGTCGTTGAAATAGGCCGGCACCGTCACCACGGCCTCGGTGATCTTCTCCCCTAGATACTCCTCGGCCGTTTGCTTCATCTTGGTGAGGATCATGGCGGAGATCTCCGCCGGGCTGTAAGTGCGGCCTTTGATTTCAATATGGGCGTCACCGTTGTCGCCCCGCACGATTTTATAGGGCAGAATCTTCAAATCGCGCTGCACCACCGGGTCGTCAAATTTACGGCCGATGAGGCGCTTGACCGCGTATACCGTATTTATAGGATTAGTGATAGCCTGGCGTTTGGCGATCTGCCCCACCAGGCGTTCCCCGCTGTCGGTGAAAGCGACTATGGAGGGGGTGGTGCGGCTCCCCTCTACATTGGCGATGACCTTGGGCTCCCCACCTTCCATGATGGCGACGCAGGAGTTGGTGGTGCCTAAATCAATGCCGATGGGTTTGGACATTTAAGTATCCTCCTAAAGAGTCAAGCGATTTGACTTAAAGTTTTCTTAAGAATTACGGGCCACCACCACCATGGCCGGCCGGAGCAGGCGCTGGTGGAACAGGTAGCCTTTCTGCATCTCTTTGACCACCTTGCCCTCTTCCTCTGGCGGGGCCTCTGCCTCCATCACCGCGTGGTGATAAACCGGATCAAAGGGTTGGCCGACGCTGACGATGGGAGTCACCCCGAATTGGGCCAGGGCCTTTAAGAACCCCTGGTGCACCATTTCCAGGCCTTCTAAAAAAGAAGCCGGCGTGTCTTGCTGGCGGCCATGCTCCAGGGCCAGCTCCAGGTGGTCCACCACGGGCAAGAGTTCTTTGAGCAGAGCTTCGTTGGCAAACCGGAGCAGTTCGGCCCGCTCCTTTTCCTGGCGCTTTTTTAAGTTGTCCATCTCCGCGGCGAGCCTGAGCACGCGATCGTGGTAGTCCTCCAGTTCTTTTTGCTTTGCCGCTAACTGGCCCTCTAAATCAGGCGCCTCGCCGGTCGCGGCCGGTGCCGCGGCGGAAATAGGGATCTCCTCCGGTTTAATTTCCTTATGCCGGTGTCCTTTATCTTTGGATAAGGACATAAGTCGTTTTCTCCTTTAAACCTTTCCCCCCAATGACGATCCCCAGACAATCCGGGAAACGACGGCTAAAAGTAAAGGGATGGGCTCAGGTCTGCCGCTTTTTGAGCAAGTCGGTGACCAGGGAAGCGGTATAGCGCACGATGGGGACCAGCCGGGCATAATCCATGCGCATGGGGCCGATGATCCCCAGGCTGCCCACCGGAGCCTGGCGGCAACTGTAGGTGGAGGCCACCAGGCTGAGCTGCATCGCCGGAAAGTGTTCTTCCGGGCTGATAATGATTTGCACTCCCTGGGAGGCCAGGGTCCGGTCCAGCAAGGTGATCAGGTGGTGCTTTTCCTCAAAGGCTTTGAATAAGGTCCTGAGCTTGGCCACATCCGCGGCCACTTCCGGATAGTCCAGGATCTGGCTGGTACCCTCTATGTAAAGCTCCTCCTCCTCGTCATTCTGCAGGGCCTGGCGGGAAAGGCTCAGGGCCTGGGACACCATCTTGTCAAACAGGTGCTTTTCTTCCTCCATCCGGGCCAAAATTTCGTAACGTGATTCCCCCAGGGTAAGATTCTGACACAACTCGTTGAGATATTGGCTGAATCTATTAAGTTGTTCCTGGGTGTACCGGGTGTCGGTGCGCACAAAACGGCTCTGCACCTGATTATCCTGGGACACCAGGACCGTCAGCACCCCGTCCCCTCCCAGATTGATGAACTGGATATGCTTAAGGCGCATACCCTGGGGCCGGGGAGCCAACACCAGCGCCGGGTGGCCGCTCACCCAGGACAGCACCCGGGAGGCCTGGCGGAACAGGTCTTGAGGCTCCGTGGCCGGAGGCGTAAAGGCCTCCTTAATTTGCTGCCGCATGGCCGGGCCTAAATCCTGGATGGGAAGAATATGGTCCACGTAATAGCGAAAGCCCTTGGGGGTGGGCAGACGCCCGGCGGACGTGTGCGGCTGCTGCAGGTAACCCTGCTCCTCCAGATCCACCATGAGATTGCGGATACTGGCGGCGCTCAAGTTGAGGCCTGAGGACTTGGCCACCGTGCGGGACCCCACCGGCTCCCCGGTGGCAATATATTGGGACACCACCACCTTTAAGACCCGGGTGTCCCGTTCCCCCAAAAGTTCCATAAACCTACCTTAAACCGAGATTCACCTTTAAAAATTAATAATATAAAGGAGATTTGTCAAGGGAGATAAGGGATTTTTGCCCTGGAAGGGGCGGGGTGGCGTGTGGACTTGTTTGGGGGGGGGAGGGTCAGGGAAGCTGAGCTCCCTGCCCTCCCCCCACGCCCCCCTACCCTTGGCAGCGGTGGCGGATGCTTTCTCCTTCCACCATGTAGACCACCTGTTCGGCGATATTGGTGGCGTGGTCCCCCACCCTTTCCAGGTTGCGGACGATGTTGATCTGGCACTGGCCCGCCGGCACCGCGTCCTGCTGGGCGGCCATCTCTTTTAGGAGGTCCTTGATGATGGACCGGTCCAGGGCATCCACTTCGTCGTCCGCCCGGCAAACCTCCCGGGCTAAGCGGGTATCGTGGTCCAGGAAGGCTTTCAAGCTTTGGCGCAGCATCCTAAGCACGTTTTCCCCCATCCGGGGCAGGTCCTTATGCACCGGCCGGAGCGGGTAGAGCTCCAGGTTCAAAACCTCTTCGGCGATATTGGTGGCCGAGTCGCCGATGCGCTCCAACTCCGTGATGATATGGTCCACCGCCATCACCTGTCGCAAATCAATGGCCACGGGCTGATAAAGCGCGATCAGCCGTACACATTCACTATCAATGGCCTCCTCCAGGTCATTAATAACAATGTCTCCGGTTATCACCTGGCGGGCCAGGTCGCGATCGGCGTGCAAGAAGGCGGTGAGGCTGCGCTCAATGGCCCGCTCCGCCAGTCGCGCCAGTTCCAGCAGCTTTTCTTTCAGTTCCTCCATCTCCCGGTGAAACTTGTCTGCCCGGGGGGCCTCGTCCTTAGGGGTCTCCGCGCCCATCTCACACCTCAAGCCATGTGGCAAGTTATTAAATTTACCAGCCCGGACCCGCTTTAAAAAATTAAGCTGATTAACTTTCTTTTATCAAAGTTTAGGCGTCGTTACACCAGGAAAAAGTAGGGCGCAAGAATTACCCCAGCTTTAAGCCGTCGTGGTCCACTCAGGCTTGGGAGGCCGGCCAGGATGGAGTTCGTTCTCCTGCCACCTTGTTTTTGGCAGGCTTTTTGATTTGCCCTCCAGCCGGCGCCTCCCCAAGTTTCTTTAAGACCCCCCTCTCGGGCGCGCCGAATTTAGCAAACCGGACAGGGCACAGCCGGGCAAAAAAGGTTGCAGGCAAAAAAGGTTAAAAATGATAACCTTACAAAAATCCAGCGGTGGGCGGCTCCCTTAAAGAAAGGATTAGAAGGCTGTTGAAAAACGGTTTTCTGTCATCCTGAACGAAGGGAAGGATCTAGAAGTTGTTAATATGACTAGATTCATCGCTTCGCTCAGAATGACAAATTGCCAATTAGGGTAGCTTTTCAACAGCCTGTTAAAAGGTTCGGGGGGCTGCTGCGGGTGAAGAAATTGCCGGGCTTGACCAGGGTCCGGTATTACTAGTACCTTAAAACTAAGAAATTTTGAAAAATTGCCGGTCAGGAGGGTGCGATGTCAGAAATTCGAACTGTCATGGAGACCCGGCTGATGAGGGCCGGGGCAACCCTTCTTTTAGCCCTCTTCCTGTTTTTTTGCGGCTGCCGGGCCAAAGAGCCGCCTTTGAGCCCGGCCGCGGCCTCTTTTAAGAAAGCGGTGCAAGAGGAGATCGCCAGGCTGGCCCCACCCCTTCTTGAGCCGGTGGCCAAAAGGAGCCCCGCCCAGATTAATGTAACCCTGCAGAAAATATTCTCGGACCCCAAAAATGAAGGCCCCTTATGGCCTTACAAAATCGTGGTCACTGACAAAAACGGGGTTTCCTTAGGGAAATACCCCGTGGAAAAAGGCTTTTCTATGGATTTTTCCAATTACAGCGTGGTGCAGAAATGCCTGAAGGATTGCAAAACCTCTTATGGCCGGCTTTTTTCCGCCAAGGGGGCCAAATTTTATATAATCTGCTCCCCCATCCTTAAGGGGGAAGAAATAAAGGGCATCCTGGCCCTGAGCCTGGATGGCGCCGAGGTGGACAAAAAGTGGGGTCTATCGGAACAAGAGTTTCTCGCCCTGGAGTTTGACCGGTAGCTGGCCCTGAGCCTCTGGTTTTCAGGAGGCCGGGGAAGCCCCTTCCCAAACAGGCATGAAAGAAGCACTAGAGCCCATAGAAGATTTCTCCCTCAACCTGGCGGGAGAAAAAGGCAAAGAGGTCATCCTCGCCATCTCCGGGCGCCTGGCCCTGGAGAATTTGCACCGCTTCCGGTCTGAGCTTAAGAAGCGGTGGACGGAGATGTATCCCGCCAAACTCACCGTGGACCTGGCCGGGGTGGACTACCTGGACAGCGCCGGAGCCCTGGCTCTCGTGCAGATGGAGAGCGAAGCCCAGGCCAGAGCGGTTTCCTTCAGCTTCAGCAATGTGCACGAGGAAGCCCAAAGGATAATGGGCCTTATCGACCGCGAAGCCCTCACCCAACCCCCGCTTATCCCAGAAAAGAGGTCCATAAGCCTGTTGGAACAGGTGGGGGAAGCATCTCAGCGAATCTTTGCCGACCTGGTCCAAATGTTGACCTTCCTGGGCGAACTGCTCACGGCCCTGTTTTCCGCTTTGTGGCATCCCCGTTCGGTGAGGTGGGGCGATGTCCTGTTTTATATGAAAAGGGCCGGGGTGGACGGGCTGCCCATTGTCGGCCTCATTGCCTTGCTCTTGGGCCTCATCATTGCCTTCATGTCCTCGCTGCAGCTCAAGCAATTTGGGGCCAACATTTACGTCGCCTCCTTGCTGGCAGTTGCCATGGTGGAGGAGCTGGGGCCCATCATGACCGCCATCCTGGTGGCCGGGCGCTCCGGCTCGGCTTTCGCCGCGGAGATCGGCACCATGAAGATCAACGAGGAAGTGGACGCCCTGATTACCATGGGGTTTGACCCAGTGAGGTTCCTGGCCGTCCCCAAAGTCCTGGCCGCCATGATCGTGGTGCCGGTGCTCACTATCTACGCCATTTTCTCCGGCCTGCTGGGAGGCTTGATAATCGGCGTGCTGGGGCTGGACCTGACGGTTTACTCGTATGTGCAGGAGACCAAAAGAAGCATCGAATTATTCAGTCTCGTCTCCAGCCTGATTAAGTCGGTGGTGTTTGCCATGCTGTTGGCGGGCATCGGCTGCCAGCGCGGCTTTCAGGTGCAGGGCGGCGCCGAGGCGGTAGGCGCGGCCACCACTTCCGCAGTGGTGGCCGGCATCTTTCTCATCATCGTCACCGACTCGGCCTTTGCCTTGGCCCTACACTACATCAGGTAAGGATTTGGCTTAACCATCTAAAAAGAGCCACCAACCTTTAGGAAAGCTTTAAGAAGGACTTAAGCTTTGCCCAGCTCGGATAAGATCCCGGTCATCGAAGTTGCGGGGCTCACGGCCCGCTTCGGTGACAACATTGTTTTTGAGAACGTCACCTTCCAGGTCTTTAAAGGGGAAATTCTGGTGGTTCTGGGGGGCAGCGGCTGCGGCAAGTCCACCCTGCTCAAGCACCTCATCGGTCTTTACCAACCTTATCGCGGCCGGGTGCTGATCCACGGGGTGGACATCAATACCGATGACGACGCCCAGTTGCGGAAGCTGCGAACGGGCTTTGGGGTGCTCTTCCAGTCCGGGGCGCTCTTCGGCTCCATGAGCCTGGCGGAAAACCTCGCCCTGCCCTTGCAGGAATACACCGACCTGTCTGCGGACATCATCGAGCTCATCGTCAAAATGAAACTGGGCCTGGTCAACCTGGCCGGCTACGAAAACCATCTGCCCGAAGAAATCTCCGGCGGCATGAAAAAGCGCGCCGGGCTGGCCCGGGCCATGGCCCTGGACCCCACCATCCTCTTCTTTGACGAGCCTTCGGCGGGACTGGACCCCATCACCTCGGTGGAACTGGACAACCTGATAAAAAGCCTCAATGCCGGCATGGGGACCACCATGGTGGTGGTCACCCATGAGCTGGAGTCCATCTTCAATATCGCCCACCGGGTGGTGATGCTGGAAAAAAGCGCCCGGGGCATAATTGCCATGGGTGATCCCCGAGACCTCCAACAACACTCCCGCGATCCCCGGGTCACCAATTTTTTCAATAGACTGCCGCCAGAGGCGAAGGAGACGAGAACCGGAAATGGCCAGAAAAACCTCTAAATTCATGGTGGGGCTCTTTGTCACCCTGGGGAGCATCCTCGCCGTGGTGGCCATCATCTGGGTGGGCGCCACCAAGTACTTCGAAAAGGGCAACATGTACATCACCTATTTAGATGAATCGGTGCAGGGCCTGCAGAAGGACTCCATCGTCAAATATCGGGGGGTGGATGTGGGCCGGGTGGAAAAAATCCAGGTGGCGCCGGATAATAAACTTATCGGCGTGGTCATGAAAATTAATCTTAAAGAGGACCTGGAACACAATGCCGTGGCCCAACTCAAGGCCGCCGGGATCACCGGCATCATGTTCGTCGACCTGGATCGCCACGACCCCCGGGAACCGGACCTCTCTCCCAAGATCGACTTCCCCTCCGAATATCCGGTAATCCCCTCCCGCCCCTCCGAGATGAGCCGGATTTTTGCCGGCATCAACGAGATTGTCCGAAAATTCAATCAGATTGAAACCAAGGGCTTATCCGACCAGTTAATTGCCACCACCAAATCCATCGAAACCTTTTTCCAGGGCAAAGAAATGGCCAAAATTCTGGCCAAAGTGGAGGCCACCGCGGCTAATTTAGAGAAGCTCACGCAAAGGGTTGATAAGGCCGTCGCCGGAGGGAAGCTGGATGAGGTCCTGGCCGAGACCCGTCAGGCCCTCAAAGGGACCAATACCCTTATTACCAAGGTCCAGGAGGAGATCAGCGCCCTGAAACTGCCGGAAACCATGGGCAAAACCCGGGCCATTGCCAGAGAGGTGGAAACCACCAGCGAGAACCTGCGCCGGGCTTCGGAAACCCTGGGCCTGTTCCTGGAAAGAATCTATGACCGGCCCCCGGATCTGCTGTTCGGCCAACCGCCCCGGAAACGCTGGAATGAATAAATTAAAAGGTGAAAGAGGGGAAAGCCCATGAGGAATGTGAGACATGGTCGCTGCCGGCCGGCGCCCGCGGGGGCCGGCCACCTGATGGCCGGGGTGTTGCTGGTCTTGCTTTTTTGCGGGTGCGGCAAACCGCCGACTTTGGTGCAAAAGTACCTCCTGGAATACCCGTCTCCGGCGGTGGCGGCTTCGGCCAGGATTGACGAAGGGATCAAGGTGGAGGTGTTTTCCGTGGCCCAGACCTATAACAGCACGGCCATGGTCTACCGGCCCACCCCTTATAAAAGTGACGCCTACGCCTACCACCGCTGGCGCGTCAACCCCGGGAACCTGGTTTCGGACTACCTGGTCCGGGACCTGAGGAATTCCGGGCTTTTCAAGGCGGTGTTCTCCACCGGCCAAGCCGGCGCCAACCGGTTTCTGATTGAAGGGGGCGTAGAGGAATTTCAGGAGATTGATGAGGTGGGCGGCTGGCAGGCGGCTCTGGCCGTAAATATTACCCTTCTTGATTTAAACCACCAGGAGATCACTAAGCGGGTGGTCTTTCAGAAAAACTACCGGGCCGCGGAGCCGCTCACCGAGCAGACCCCCCAGGGCCTGGCCCAGGGGATGAGCCTGGCCATGCAGAAGCTCTCGGCGCAGATAATTACGGATATTTATCAGGCTGTCAAAAAGGCCGGGAAATAAAGGATACCGGCTGGGGTCCGCGGCCGCGCCGGTAATACCCCAACTTACCTAAAAATCCCTGGTGAGGGACGCCCACCAGGGCCAACAGGCATTAAAGAGGCCCCCGGCCTGGCAGCCGGGGGCCT
>JAUXZG010000208.1 GCA_030694005.1 Desulfobaccales bacterium
GACGCGCTAGGTTCAGGGTCTAGTGGGCAATGGCCTGTCGGGGTTCGAGTCCCCGCTTCGGCACCAGTTTTTTCAAGGGGTTACGGCGATGAGCCGGGCCCCTTTTTCTTTGGCGGGGAGCTTGGTGTCCACCTAGGTGTCCATAGTTACCAGTTTTCCGATTCTGGCAATAGCTTCCCGCTTGTGGTCCTGGGCCAGGTGAGCATACCTCAAGGTCGTCTGTATATCCTGGTTTCCTAACAGTTCCTTCACCGTTGCCAGGTCCACCCCGGCCAGGTTGGGGTCAGCGGGCTCCACTCCTTTTTGGTTTGCCGGGATTATTTTGGGGTGTTTTTTATGAAAAATTTCCTAAAGTAGTATTTGGGGATCGATTGTAGTATCTTGCAGCTATCTTCCGGGGAACTAATTAGTCTTTACGGCTTAACCCCCGATAAAAACGCAGTGACGAGACTCCAAAAACCCGATCAGGAGTGGAGGCGGTCAGACTGCCGCATAATTTAGGGCATTTTTTTGCTGGGCCGGAGCGCCCAATACCTGTTTACCGCGGCAAATACTAAATCTATTCGGAAACATAAAAGATGACTCGTACGATCAGTTTGCTAGCCGGAATTATTTTGCTGGCCATGTGCTTCTGCGGCCAGGCCGCCTCGGCGGATGACCAGGTCAGCGTTCCCGTATTGGTCTACCACCGTTTCGGCCCGTCGGTGGCCGACGGCATGACGGTGACCACCCCGGTGTTCGAGTCGCAGCTCAAGTGGCTCAAGGACAACCAGTACACGGTCATCCCCCTCAGGACGCTGGTAAACTACCTCCGGGGCGAAGGCCCGCCGCCGCCGCCCAAATCGGTGGTGATCGCCGCGGATGACGCTCACAAGACGGTCTATACCGAGATGCTGCCCCTCGTGCGCCGGTACGGCATTCCCGTGACCTTGTTCATCTATCCGTCGGCCATCTCCAATGCTACCTATGCGATGACCTGGCAGCAGTTGCAGGAAGTGCAGCAAACCGGGCTGTTCGACCTGGAGTCCCACACTTTCTGGCATCCCAATTTCAAGCAGGAAAAGAAGAAGCTCTCGCCGGACGCCTTTCAGAAGCTGGTCGATACGCAGCTTACCAAGTCGAAGGCCGTTTTGGAAAAAAGGTTTGGCGGTAAGGTGGACCTGTTGGCCTGGCCGTTCGGCATCTATACCGACGAGCTGGAAAAATCTGCCGAGAAGGCGGGTTACGTGGCGGCCTTCAGTATTGATCGCCGTCATGCCAACAAGTCCGAAAAGATCATGGCCCTGCCCCGCTACTTGATGGTCAACGGCGACGGCACGAAAGGTTTTGCAGCCATAATCACCGGTCGGGCGGCGGAAAAGAAACCCACGCCCCACTAGCCTGGCTTAGGCGCTGAATTATGAGGCAATTTTGATCAACTGGCTGATATAAGGAGGAATAATCAGCGAATCTGGGGTCTTCAAGATGCTCGAGAGTAGCGACAGCCTTAAAAGGGGCGCCGGGTGACTAAGTCGGCGCCGGCTGGGGTGATTAAAAAGGTCATCCTGGCCTTATTTTCCTGCCCGCTCCTGCTATTCTTAAGCAGCTGGCCGGGGGAAGCCTGTACCTTATGGGCGGCCACCGGAGCACGAACCGTCAACCAGGCCACCCTCATCGGCAAAAACCGCGATTGGTCCCCGGCTCAATTTCAAGAATTGCGGTTTATGGCTCCGGCCGGTGGTTTTCGGTTTCTGGTGCTTCATCCTCGGGGGGCCAAGCACCCCCATGATATAGCCGGCGTGAATGAGAAAGGCTTGGTGATGGTCACCGCCGCCGCCAGTTGCATACCTAAAAAAGAAAGGCCTAAATCGTATTACCTGGAGGGCTTTCTAAATAGCCTGCTGGCTTCATGCGCTACTGTGGATGAGGTCATTAAAAAACAGGGGTTGCTTATTTCACCTGCTTTTTATCTGGTTGCCGATCGATCTAAAATCGCCATAATAGAGGTGGGGTTGAATGAAAAAAGATCAATTAAAGTTACTGAAAATGATGTTTTGTCCCACACCAACCACTACCTTGATAAAAACCTTTTAGAAGCTAATAAAAAATTCAATCTGAGCAGTTATATCAGACTTATTCAAATCCAATACCTTTTAAAAGCCCAGCGAAGACCTTTTACCCTTCAGGACTTTATAACGATTAGCCAGGACAGGCAAGATGGTCCGGACAACAGCATCTGGAGGGAGGGTAGCTCACCTCGGAAAGTTCATACTTTATCGACGTGGATAGTTTCCCTGCCTATTAATGATGCACCCCGGCTTTATGTAAAGTTGGCAAATCCTCATGAGCCGCCTAAAACTACTTTTTATAAGTTGGATGCTGCTTTTTGGGCTAAAGGTTTGAAAGCAAGTTGCCGTTAAGAAAGTAAATATCCAAATTAACCAGTGGCACAGGCGTCTCGCCTGTGCGAGCGCAGGCTAAAGCCTGCGGCTATCAATGATGAATCCTATCTGACGGCAACTTGGAATGAGAGGAGATTGACCAACGAGGGAGGTAGGCATGCAGAGACTCAGTATGGGCTTGCTGATCCTGGTGGGGGCCCTGTTTCTCGCCGGCGCGGCGCAGGCCTATGAAGGCAAGGTCGTTGACGCTGGAACGAAGGCGCCCATCGAAGGCGCGTTGGTCACCCTGGGCGATCAGGTAGTGCGCACCGACCAGGATGGCGCCTTCCGCCTTGAGGGGACCGGGGAGACGCTCAAGCTGCGCGCCCCGGGTTATGCGCGGCGGGACTTCGCCACCTCGGAGCTAAGCAACCCCACCACGGAGATCCCCCTTACCCCCTTTAAGGTGAAGGGGCTCTATCTCACCGTCTACGGCATCGCCAGCAAGAAGTTGCGCGAGGCTGCCCTGGAGACTATCAAGGCGAACAACATGAACGCGTTGGTGATCGACGTGAAGGGCGATAGGGGGTTCATCCCCTTCAAGGTGGACCTGCCGCTGGCCGACGAGATCGGCGCGCAGAAGATAATACTCGTCAAGGACATTAAGGCGACCCTAACGAGCCTTAAGGAGCAGGGCCTCTACCTCATCGCCCGCATCGTGGTCTTCAAGGACGATCCCCTCGCCGCCGCCAAACCAGAGTTGGCCGTCAGGACCAAGGGGGGCGGGGTGTTCCGCGATCGTGAAAAACTGCGCTGGGTCGATCCCTTTAGGAAGGAGGTCTGGGACTACAACATCGCCATCGCCAAGATTGTCGCGGAGTTAGGTTTCGACGAGGTTCAGTTCGACTACGTCCGTTTTCCCGACAACCGGGGTGTTGGGTTCTCGCAACCGGCGAACCAAGACAGCCGCACGGAGGCCATCACGGGCTTCCTGGAGGCGGCGCATAAAGCCCTCGCCCCCTACAACGTGATGGTGGCCGCCGATATCTTCGGCTACGTCTTGTGGAACTTCGACGATACCGGCATCGGGCAGAAGATCCAGCCGGTCCTGGATGCCGTGGACATCGTTTCGCCCATGCTCTACCCTTCCGGTTACCATTTAGGCATTCCCAATTACCGCAATCCGGTCCAGCATCCGTATGAAATTGTGAACCTGTCGTTGAAACGCGCCCAGGAGCGCACGGGCGCCTCTCCCCTACGCTTCCGCCCGTGGTTGCAGGCGTTTCGCGATTATGCCTTCCGCGGGGGAGACTTCGCCGAGGACCGGATGCGGACGCAGATTAAAGCCTCGGACGATTTCGGGGCCAGCGGCTGGATGTTTTGGAACCCACGCAACATCTACCCCAAGGGGAAGTTCTCGAACGGAAGAGGTGGGGAGTAAAATTTGCCAGAAACCTCCCCTCCCCTGCGGGGGCTGGCCTTTCCCTGCACGTGGGTAAGTAGGACTAGGTTATCTTGAGAAAATACCAATATTCCCTCTCCCCTTTGAGGGGAGAGGGTTAGGGTGAGGGGTAAAACCATCAACCCGCAACGTGCCCAGGCTGCTACGGCTTTCGGCTCCAGCGGCTATATGTTTTGGAACCCGCGCAACATCTATCCCAAAGGCAAGT
>JAUXZG010000108.1 GCA_030694005.1 Desulfobaccales bacterium
TTCGCCCCTACGGACCTGACATGGATGGTTGACCTTTTGTATGATTAAATCTGATGAAAACCGGCGATGCTCCATGCGTTTGCAGGGCTGGGATTATTCCCAGGAAGGAGTCTATTTCATCACGGTTTGCACCCAGAATCGAGAATACCTTTTCGGGGAGATTAGGCAAGACTCGATGCAACTCAACGCTTCCGGGACCATGGTTATCGAAGTCTGGGATAGATTACCGGAACGGTTTCCCTTCATGGAATTGGATGCCCGAGTTCTCATGTCTAACCATCTTCATGCCATCGTGGTCATCGACCGTAGGGGCGAATCTTGTATTCGCCCCTCTGCCAGGCACCCTCAAAATATTATTCATTTTGACCAGGGCGATCACCTGGACCGGGGCGAACACCAGGTTCTCCCCTACGGGAAAATTCGCCCTCGGGGGACTGCGGCAGGATCGATTGGGCGTATCGTCCAGGCATTTAAATCCATTACCACCCACCGGTACCTCCGGGGCATTCGAGAATATGGCTGGCAGCCATTCCCGGGGAAGTTATGGCAGCGCAATTATTACGAACGCATCGTCAGAGATGAGGAGGAATGGCAAAGCATCTCCGAATACATTGCCGCTAACCCCATAAACTGGGCCATGGACCGGGAGAATCGCGAGGCGGGAAAGACCAGCCCGGATGAACCCTGGCAGGTGTAGAAATGTAGGGCAGGCGGTGGCCGCCGCTTTCCCATGATAGATGTAGAAGTCCCTTATGTAACATCTGTATAGAGCGGGCATTGCCTGCCAGAAATATAACTAGGGCATCTTTTTTACAATTTTTTAGCATTATTTTTAGTTAATAAAAGGAGTGAGAACTCTTGGGCAAGCCAGATACTAAGAAACTTTCTCATGCACTATGTTTCAATTGCGCGGAAATCTTCCCTGTTTCAAAGGGAACTAAATTTGTATGTAGTCAATGCGGATTTTCAGTAAAGAAGATTTTTATTATAAAATGATGAACTATGCAATGTATACGGTGTATTATGGATATTATTATCGCAGAGCTTACGAGAAGCAGCTCTCTAAGGAAGGGGATATTACTACTCATTATGCATTGATAGACCCATCAGACCTGGCATGTTTTCTTGCTTTATCTGCATTATCGGGTATTATTGGCAACTTGGCCTATGACTTGATAAAAAAGGCTTTTCTGACTATAATAAAAAAATCTGAAACCCTCGGTAAAGAAATAGGGCAAAGCAATATCTCAATTTCTAGTGAAGGAGATATGAATATTTTTATTCAATATATTGAAGAGTTCCATCTCGATGCCGATAATATTTCTCCAAGAATCAAACAGGGGATATTCAACGAGATTGTGTCATGGGAGGTTACTGATATTGCTATGAAATCTAAGCCTATAAATAAAGAAGAATTAGCAGAGATTTACAAACAAGCAATTATAAACGTTAAACGAATTGACAAACCATTATCACAAGATTTCATTAACTTTTGGAAACAACTAAAAGAAAATGTTCCAAAGTAAATTTTTACTGTCAATCTATATATTTTAAAAAATCATGGTAGTTAACAAAAAAGAAACTTTACTCAACATCGAGAACCTCACCGTCCACTACGGCGCGGCCCAGGCGTTGTTTGGGATTGATTTGGTCGTGGGCCGGGGGGAGACGGTGGCCCTGGTGGGGGCCAACGGCGCGGGCAAGACCAGCCTGCTCAAAGCCGTCATGGGCCTGGTGCCGCCGTCCGGGGGCCGGATTTTTCTGGACAGCCGCGACGTCACCGGGTCCTCCCCGGCGGCCATGGCGGCCCGGGGCGTGGCCCTGTGCCCTGAGGGCCGGGAGATGTTCGGCGACCTGACGGTTAAAGAAAACCTGGAGTTGGGGGCCTTGACCCTCAAAGTGGGCCGCCAGGAGATGAACCGCCGCTTAGAAGAGGTGTTTGCCCGCTTCCCCAACCTGAAAGAACGGAGGGAGCAGCCCACCGCCACCCTGTCGGGCGGGGAGCAGCAGATGGTGGCCATCGGGCGCGCCCTGATGGCCAAACCCCGCCTTATGCTGTTGGACGAGCCGTCCCTGGGGCTGGCGCCGCTGATCACCGACGAGATCTTCGACATCATCCACCAACTGTCCCGGGCCGGGGTGACCATCCTGTTGGTGGAGCAAAACGCCGCCCGGGGCCTCACCGCGTCCGGCTCGGCGTACCTGTTGGCCAACGGCTGCATCGTGGGCCAGGGGAAAAGCGAGAAACTTCTGGTGGACCCGGAGTTGCGCCGGGCCTTTCTGGGCGCCGGTTCCGACCACAACCCGGCCGCGAGCCGTCTGGGCGCGGCGGGACTGACCAATATCAGGCTGGAGAAGCCGGACATGAGCAAGCAAACCTTTATGCCTCCTTTCAAGACGGAGGAGGAACTGCGGACCCACCAGCTTAACGGGCTCAAGTGGACGGTACGCCACGCCTACGAGGGTTCCAGCTTTTACCGGGCCAGACTCGATGAGGCCGGGGTGGCGCCCGGCGACATCCGCTCTTTAGAGGATTTGGGCAAACTGCCCCTGACCACCGGCGAGGATTTGAGAGACGGCTACCCCTTTCCCTTTCGGGCCGTGCCTTTCGAGCATATCGTGCGGGTCCACGCGTCCAGCGGCACCACCGGCAAGCGCAAGATCCTGGGCTACACCCAGAAGGACCTGGACGACTGGATCCACTTTTTCGCCCGGGCCTATGAGATGGCCGGGGTTACCCCCCTGGACCGGGTGCAGATCGCCGTGGGCTACGGCATCTGGACCGCGGGCTTCGGCTTCCAACTCGGGGCGGAGAAGCTGGGGGCCATGGCCGTGCCCGTGGGGCCGGGCAATGTGGACATGCACTGCGAGTTTTTGGTGGACCTGCAAAGCACCGTGCTCACCTGCACCGCGTCCATGGGCCTGCTCATGGCCGAGGAGGTGAACCGCCGGGGCATCGCCGACAAGATAAACTTAAAGAAAGTCATCTACGGGTCGGAAAGATCGTCGGTGTCCATGCGCAAGAAGATCTCCGAACTCTTCGGGGGGGTGGAGCTCTTCGACATTCCCGGCCTGACGGAGCTATATGGGCCGGGCACCGGCATCGAGTGCCCCCACCACGACTGCATCCACTACTGGGCCGACTACTACCTCCTGGAGATCCTGGACCCGGACACGCTTACACCCCTGCCGGACGGGGAGTGGGGGGAGATGGTGGTCACCACTCTGTGCAAGGAGGCTGCGCCCTTAATCCGCTACCGCACCCGGGACATTACCCGCATCATCCCCGGGGCTTGCACCTGCGGCGCCATCCTGCCACGGCACTCGCGCCTTAGGGGCCGGACCGACGACATGTTCAAGTTTCGGGCGGTGAACATCTACCCGTCCAGCATTGACCGCATCATTTCGGAGATTCCCGGCCTGGGCTCCGAGTACCAGATCCACCTGAGAAGGGATGAAGCCGGCCGGGACCACATGCTGTTAAAAGTGGAGCGGGGCGAAGGGGTGGAGGCGGGCCGGGCCGACGATCTGGGGCGGGAAGTGGTTTACACCATCAAGCGCAAACTTATGGTCACGCCGGAGGTAGCGGTGGTGGACTATGGGGCCCTGCCGCGCTCGGAGCGCAAAAACCAGAGAGTTTTTGATACAAGGATTACCGATTCGGTGGTATAGGAGGATTTATTATTTCAACGGTCTCTGCGTCTTGGCACCTTGGCGTGAGGGATTTATCACGCCAAGACGCCAAGACGCCAAGAGGAGGAGGGGATTCATGAAAAGCAGACTGATAGCAATTCTAGCCGCAGCCGCATTACTGGTACTGGTAATCGGAGGGGCCCAGGCCGCGGAACCCATCAAGATCGGGGCGTTTTTCGCGCTGTCGGGGCCGAACGCCCCCATCGGCACCCCCACCAAGTTAGTGGCGGAAATGGTGGTGGACAAGATCAACAAGGAAGGGGGCATCAACGGCCGGCCCATCCAGTTGATCATGGGCGACACGGAGAGCGACCCAGCCAAGGCGGCCACCATCGCCAAAAAATTCATCCACTCCGATAAGGTGGTGGCCATCATCGGCCCCACTTCCACGGGCGAGGGGATGCAATCCAAGAAGATCGTGGAAGAAGCGGGCGTGCCCACCTTCATGACCGTGGGGGGTGATCCCCCGATAATGAAGGAGACCGGTCCTTTCACTTACGTCTTCAAGTCGCCCCAGCGGTCCTCCACTGCCGTGAAGAAGCTCTTCTCCTACCTGAAGGAGAAAAAATTGACGAAACTGGGGCTGCTGTCCGCCTCCGACCCCTTCGGCAAAGACGGGGCCGTATGGCTGGAGAAGCTGGCCCCGGAGTATGGGCTGACCTTTGTGGCCAAGGAGTCGTTCGGCCCGAAGGATATTGACATGACCGCGCAACTTACCAAGATTAAGAACGCCAAGCCCCAGGCCATCGTGGTCTGGACCATCGGCCCGGCCGGGGCCATCATCGCCAAGAACAAGGCCCAGTTGGGTATCAAGCTGCCCCTGTTCCAATGCCACGGCCAACCGGGACCGGAGTATATTCAACTGGCCGGCAAGGCCTCCGAGGGAGACCGCATGCCGTCCACGAAATTGATGGCCGCGGCCCAACTGCCGGACTCCGACCCGCAGAAGAAGGTCATCCAGGATTTCATCAAGCTTTACCAGGATGACTACAAGTACGACAAGCAGTTCCCCATCAACACCCACTCGGGCTACGCCTGGGACGCCATCTATATTGTGACCAACGCCATGAAGAAGGCGGGCACGGACCCCAAGGCCTTGAGGGCCGCCATCGAGGGGACCAAGGGGTATGTGGGGGTGTCCGGGGTGTATAACCTGACCCCGGAGGACCACAACGGCCTGGATGTGGATTCCATGGTCATAGTCGAGGTCAAGGACGGCAAGTTCGTCCTGGCGAAATAAAGCGGTATTCAGGGGGGCGCGCTGCTCCTTTAAAGAGGATGGGGCGGCCTGGCCGGGGGGCCAGGCCCCCAATGCCGGCAATCCCTTATTAGGGGGTTAAGCCAGATATTGGGCTTAATTCCCCGGGGCCGACCCCCTGCCGGGGGCAACCCCGGTAGTTTATGCTGATTCGTGGTGGGGAAGAGGGAATTTGACTCCTGGACCTTTTGCCCGCGAATTAAATGGGAATCTTTTGGAAGAGCCTTTGGCCCCGGTGGGCGTTAACCCCCGGGGCTTTTTAGGCTCTGGGGCGACAAGAAAAAGAGGCGAACTGGGAAACCGAGCGGTTAGCGGGGAGAGTTTAGATACCTATTTAACCGCGGAACCTAGCAGGCTGTTGAAAAACGGTTTTTTCTGTCACCCTGAGCGAAGTGAAGGTTCTCAACCGACTGAAATAAGGAGATTCTTCGCTTCGCTCAGAATGACATTTAAAGAGGTCTGATCGTTTTTCAACAGCCTTCTAGAGAAAGACTCAGATATTGGCAAGGCAGGTAATTTTAGAGGGCTGATGGTTATGGACAGAAATAAGGTGAGGTTCACGCTAATCATCATGGTAACTTTCGCCGCGGTGGGGGCCGTGGCCTCGCTTATTTTCAGTAACTTTATCAGTTTTGAGGAAGTCAAAGGAATCCGGACCACCGGCCCGGCATCTCCCCGGCAAGCCTCTGGGGCTATTTTTTACAATCCCCCCGCGCCTGAAGACGCCCCGGCCGCCATCAAGGAGGCGGTGATGCTGGGTTACCATATCTTGATGGATACCCAGAAATATGCCCCGGCGTATGTGGGCAACCGGCTCAAGTGCCGGAACTGTCATTTCAAAGGGGGCCTGACCGAGGGGGGCAAAGGTGGAGGTCTTTCCCTGGTGGGGGTGGGGGCCACCTATCCGGAATACCGGACCAGGGAACACTATGCCGCGGACCTCATGACCCGCACCAACGACTGCTTTACAAGGAGCCTGAACGGGAAAGCCCTGCCGTCGGACAGCAAAGAAATAACGCAATCCTTACCTACTACCAGTGGATCTCCAAGGGGCTGCCCATTTACGCCCACATCCCCTGGCTGGGTTTAAAGTATCTAAAGGACTCCCCCACTCCGGATAAGGGAAAGGGGCAACAGGTCTTTGTCCAGAAATGTTTGGGGTGCCACGGCCGCCAGGGTGAGGGAACCCTGATCGCCCCGCCGCTTTGGGGCCCCCAATCCTTTAACGACGGCGCGGGCCTGTGCCGCCCGAAGAATTTCTCCGCTTTTGTTTTTCACAACATGCCCCTGGGGAGTCCGGATCTGACTGAGGAGCAAGCTCTTCAAGTAGGGGCTTTTGTGACCGGCCAACCGCGCCCCCATTTCATGAAGCCTTAAGGGAGCCCGCCTATGGAATTCCCCCTTTTTCAGGTGCCCTATCTGGGCAACGGCATGACCATAGGGTTGGTGGCGGTGGTGCACGTCATCATCAGTCACGGCCTGGCCATCGGGGTTATGAGCGTGATCGTCCTGGGGGAATTTTTGGGCTTCAGGCAGGGTTCGAAGGAATGGGACAGGTTTGCCAAGGGGTTACTCAAGGTGACCATTATCGTCATTACCGGGGTGGGGGCGCCCACCGGGGTGGGAATCTGGTTTACCACCAGCGCTCTGTCCCCCAGAGGCCTAGGGTCATTGTTGCGGGTGTTCTTCTGGCCGTGGTTTATAGAATGGTTGATTTTTATAATCGAGGTCATCGTTATCCTGGTCTATTACTTTACCTGGGACAGTTGGACGGGGGAGCGGAAAAAAACCCATATATATCTGGGTTTAAGCTACCTGCTGGCCGGGCTGGTTTCCGCTTTTTTGATCACCGGCATCCTGGGCTTCATGCTCACCCCGGACGGCTGGCCCTGGGATCAGAGCTTTGGGTCAGCCTTCTTTAACCCGAGCTTCATCCCGCAATTATTTCTACGAATAGGCATTGCCTATACCCTGGGGTCGCTGGGCGCGGCCACCTATCTTCTTTGGACCCGTTGGCAGGAAGGTTTCCGCCAGGAAGCCTTAAGCCTCCTGGGGAAAATTTCTCTGGGCGCGATTTTGGTAATTCCCTTTCTTAGCTGGTGGTAGCTGGCGGTGGTGCCGTCACGCTTCAAAACCCACCTTATTTTTGGCATCTTGACTTCCCATCTGTCCCAACACCCTGAAGTTTTATACGCCGGGGCGGCGATAAATATTTTGGCGGCGCTCTCGTACTCCCTTTTGGCTCTGAATAGGTCCACCACTCCGGCCAAAGTCCTGGTGATTCCGGCCTTAGTCCTGTCCGTGGCCTTTGTCTTTGTCTTCGAGCGGACCCGGGAGTTTATCCGGGGACCTTATTTAATGCCGGGCTACCTCTATGCCAGTAATGTCTTGCTACAGGAAAAGCCTTTTCTGGATACGAAAGGGATGCTGGCCAATTCGTATTGGTACAACCTGCTGGCGGTGGATGATCCCCTAAATCAAGGGGCATACCTGTTTGCGGTGAACTGTTCGGCCTGCCATACCATAGGTGGCTTAAACGACATCAGCAAGAGGGTGAAGAACAGATCGGAGGACGGCATCCTGGTTTACCTGGCGCATATCAATGAGATGGTCCCCTTTATGCCGCCTTTTTCAGGCACAGAGCAAGAAAGACAGGTTCTGGCGAGATTCCTTTATCAGCTGGCGCAGGGGAAGATCAAACTGGGGGCGCCTTCCCGTTATACCCCGCTGAATTGGCAAGGGAGTCATGAATAATCTGTTTGACCTTTTTCTTAAGAGACCCCTTCCCTATGCCTGGCTTCAGGGCCTGCTCTTTACAAGTTTCACGCTTCACATGATTTTTGTGCTGTTTACCTTGGGGACCGCGATCCTGGCAGTTTACTATTTTATTGACTCTAAGTGGGGCGGGAAAACTAAAAAATTAGCATTGGATAAGCGGATTTTAAGAACCTTCCTGGCTCACAAGAGTCTGGCGCTGGTTTTGGGTATAGCGCCGCTTTTACTCATGCAAGTCGCTTATACCGTTCCGTTCTTTACGGCGGTGAACTTCCTGGCCCCTTACTGGCTGTTAATGGTGGGGTTGTTGGTCGTAGCCTTCCTTTCTTTTGACATCTTGGGGCACGGCCTGGAGGTACACCGATATCTGCACCTGGCGGCGAGCTTCATCGCCCTCACCTGCTTGCTGCTGATCCCGGGCATACTGGCGGCCATATTGACGGCGGCCGAAAACCCCGGCCAGTGGCTGACGGTGGCTAAAAGCGGTTACCGTTTAACCGGCCCCCTGGCCGGGCACTGGCTCTTCAGGTACCTGCATGTCCTGGGGGCCGCCCTGGTCTTTGGCGCGGCTTATCATTATTTTTTCACGGCCCAAGATGAAACCGGCAAGCGCTCCCTTCTTAGGTGGCTGCTGGCCGGGCTATGGCTCCAGTTAATCATCGGTCTCCTGCTCTATAACTCCTTACTGGAAAAACCCGATAACGTTACCATGGCGGCTTTGTTGGTTGGGGTGGCGGGCGGGGTGATTTTATTGGGAACAATTTATGTGGCGGCCGGCCGGGGCGCCAGGGTGAATCACAAAACGGTGTTTCCCCTGTTAATGCTCATCTTGGTGTCCATGCTGTTATCGAGACAGTTTATTTAGAACCGCAAGCTGCTTCCTATGGACAAAATCTTGACGGCAAATGCCGAAAAGTATGACCAGGAACTTCAACCCTACCTGCCGGGGACGCTCAGCCACTACCGGGCCTCCCTAAAGTTCTCTTATGACCGCGCCGAAACCATATTTTCCCAAAGCTGTGCGTTCTGTCACGGCCAAAACGCCGATGGCCGCGGCCCGGAAGCAAAGCGCCTAACGATTCCGGCTGAAGACCTGACCGCGATCAGGACGACCCGCCAGTATCTTTATCGAATAATCACCGCCGGGGTGGCCGGCACCGCCATGGCCTATTTTACTATCTATGACCGCTATCAGCTAGATGACCTGATGGATTATTTAAACCGGAAATATCAGGTTCTTGGCCCTCCTGAAGAGGTCGCCGCGGTCATTTCACCCCAGGCCTGGGCCCAGGCGCAGCATACTTATGAGCAAACCTGCTCGGTATGCCACGGGCTAGATGGCAGAGGCTCACAACTTTCCCAGGGCCTCAAGCCGGCGCCGCCCGATTTAACGGCCTACAGTCTGTTGCCTCACCGCGCCTTTAAAGTGATAAGCGAGGGTTACCCCGGGACTATGATGCCGGCCTTCGGTGAGCTGCCCCAGGAGGTGCGTTGGGGGCTGGTCAGAGCAGTCGGTCTCCTGAGGACCGAGACCATAAACTAGGGTCAAAGGGGTGGGGGACATAAGATAGGGACAGACACTATTTATCAGAAAGCCTATAATAATTTAAAAAAGTAATAAGGGAGCAGAGCATCTGTTCCTATCCAACACAGGGGGCCGGCAACCCCACGATTGCCAACCCCTATAGTTCAGGCCAATCTTTGGTGGAGATGAGGGGATTCGAACCCTTGACCCCCTGCAGGCGAAGGCTCTAAACCGCCTTAAGCCGCGCTGACAAAAAGTTAAGGTAGTGGGTGTTAAGGAAAGCACGCCCTGAGTTGCGGTCAGCTCACCCCGGCCCAGTAGGCGTCCACCTTAGCTTGAATTTCCTGAAGGAGTGCTTCATTCCGCTCAGGGTGGAAGAGGTGGGCGAAGCGCCCCTGTTTCTTCAGGTACTCTTCTACCGGCAGCCGCGGGTGGGGGACCTTGGTGTGCACCACCTTGCCGTCGATATATTCCTTCAAGGGCCAGATGCCGGCCCTGACCGCCAGCTTGCCGATCTCCACCGAGTCCTTGGGGTCGAAGTCCCAGCCCGGGGGGCAGGGCGCCAGGGTGAGGATCAATCTCGGCCCTTTCAGGTTTTTGGCCTTGTCGATTTTGCGGGCCAGGTCCAGGGGTTCGGCGCCCAC
>JAUXZG010000112.1 GCA_030694005.1 Desulfobaccales bacterium
GATATTGAGGACTTGTGGGAAGTGGCGGTGGCCCTGCCCATCTTCCATACCCTCACCTATCGTCTGCCTGCCGCTTTGGCCGAAGACGCCCGGGTGGGGAGCCTGGTCAAGGTGCCGGTGGTCCGGCGGCAGGCTGCGGGATACCTCTTGGGACCGGCCCGGCAAGTGCCTGAAGTCGCCCTCCGGGAGGTCCTGGAAGTGCTGGACAAAGTGCCCCGCTTCGGGCCGGAACTGGTGGAGCTGTTCCGCTGGGTGGCGGATTATTATCACTATCCCTTGGGAGAGGCCCTTAGGAACATCATTCCCGGCGGCAGCAGTCCCCCAGCCCCCCTCAGCGAGCGTTGGGCCGCCCCCCTGACGGAGAAAGAAACAACCGCCGGGCCAAGACGTCCTGGGCCTCGGGCCCAGGTTATTCTTGAATACCTCAAGGAGGCCGGGGCCACTCCCGTGGCGGAGCTTGAACACCTTTTCCCCAAGTGCCAACCCATTTTGAAGCGCCTGGCGGCTCGCGGGCTGATCTCTCTGGAAAAGCGGCCCTCGTGGCGGGACCCGCTGGCGGGCCGGTCCCTGACCCTGGAAGAGGCGCCCTTGACCCTGGTGCCGGACCAGGAGGAGGCCCGGGCGGCCCTGATCCAGGAAATTAACCGGGGCGTTTTTGCTCCCTTTCTGTTGCACGGAGTGACCGCCAGCGGCAAGACTGAGGTCTATCTGGCTGCGGCCCAGGAAACCCTGGCCCAGGGCCGCCAGGTGCTGGTGCTGCTGCCGGAGATCGCCCTGACCCACCCCGTGGCCCTGGCCTTTCACCGTCGCTTCGGACCCCGGGTGACCCTGCTGCATAGCGGCATGTCCGAGGCCAGCCGTCTGGATCAATGGCGGCGCATCGTGCTGGGGCAGGTAGACATCGTGGTGGGGGCGCGTTCTGCCGTCTTCGCCCCCTTGTCCCGTCTGGGGCTGGTGGTGGTGGATGAGGAACACGACTCGGCTTACAAGCAGGAGGGGGGCCTCCTCTACCAGGCCCGGGACGTGGCCCTCTACCGCGGCAAACTGGCCGGGGCGGTGGTGGTTCTGGTCTCAGCCACCCCCCAGGTGACCACCTTTTATCACGCGCAGGCAGGAAAATACCGCTATCTCAATCTAAGTCGCCGGGTCACGCCCCAGGACCTGCCGGACATCCATCTGATAAATCTTCGGGACAGGCGCGCCGAAAAGGGCTTGACCGTCATCTCCAGGCCACTGCTCACAGCTCTGGAGGAGGTGCTGGCCCGCCAGGAGCAGGCCCTGCTGTTTTTGAACCGCCGGGGTTTTGCCTCCGTGCACTTCTGCCTCTTTTGCGGCCAGGTCTTTCAGTGCCGCCATTGCAGTGTGGCCATGACCCACCATCGGACCCAGGCCCGGCTGATCTGCCATTACTGCGGCTATGGAGAGCCGGTGCCGGAGCGCTGCCCCCAGTGCCAGTCCACCGCCATCAAGCGCTATGGGATGGGGACCGAGCGGGTGGAGGCAGAGGTGCGGCGCTTACTCCCCGGGGCCCGGCTGGCCCGTTTGGACCGGGATACCGCTCCCCACAGCGGGCGGGCCCTGGGGATCCTTAACAGCTTCGCCGCCGGCGACCTGGATATCCTGGTGGGCACCCAGATGATCACCAAGGGCCACCACTTCCCCCGGGTCACCCTGGTGGGGGTGATAGCCGCGGACCTAAGCCTCTTTTTCCCCGAATACCACGCCGGGGAGCGCACCTTTCAGCTTTTATACCAGGTGGCCGGTAGGGCCGGCCGGGGCGACTCCCCAGGCCGGGTGCTGATCCAGACCTACCACCCGGAGCATTATGCCTTTCAGGCCATTAAGTCTCATGACTATCAGGGGTTCTATGAACGGGAACTTGAGGCCCGGCGGCAGTTGGGTTACCCCCCCTTCACCCGCCTGGCCCTGGTGCGCCTGAGCGGCGCCTCGGAGCCAACCGTGGCCCGGGAAGCCCAACGCCTGGCCGCGGCCTTAAAGAACAACATCCGTAAGGACAAGGAGCTAAGCGCCCATGTCCGGGTCCTCGGGCCGGCGCCGGCGGGCCTGACTAAACTTAAAGGCCGCTTCCGCTGGCAACTGCTGCTTAAAAGCTACGGCCGGGGCCCCTTAAACCAAACCTTGAGCCAACTCCGCCAGACCTGGACCCCACCCCCTAAATCCCACCTGGACCTCACCTTGGACATCGACCCGGTGAGTCTGTTTTAGGGCTTGGCGAAGAGATTGGGGAAGGGGGCTAAGGGCCGCAGGCCCTTACCCCCTCCCCCAAGCCCCCACCCCCAATCCCCTAAGTTTAGTTATGGGCTAGCCCTTGTGGCCTAACCCATTAGCATATGCGGGTTGGGAGGGGGTGTGGGGGAGGGCAGGGACCCCTTACAAAAAAGACCCTGGCCCTCCCCCCAATAACCTCTACCCTACTAATGCGAAAAAGCGATTTCGGGGTAGGTTTGTTCCGGGTCGAAGGTTTTGGGGTCGGGGATGGTCCAGCCGTCCGGGGTCAGGCGGCGGAAGAAGCAGGAGTGGTAGCCCAGTTCGCAGGCCCCGCCGATGGGGCGCACCCGGATAAGCAACTGGTCGCCCCGGCAGTTAAGGCGGATCTCCACCACTTCCTGGAAGTGGCCCGAGGCCTCTCCCTTGGCCACCACCTTGCGTTTTTCGGGATGATAATAATGGATGCGGCCGGTGGCGGCGAGGCGTTCCAGGGCCTCGCGGTCCAGTTCCACCAGCATCAAGATTACCCCGGAATCGGCGTCCTGAATGATGCCGGGTATCACCCCGGTGGCCGGCAAGGGCAGCCAATCCGGTAGGTTTGCCCATTCTGTCAAAGTCTTCCCCCTTTGTGGGGGTCCTTGGGGAGGACCGTTATTAGGTCGTTTCGGGCCAGAAATTTTAGCCCCCGGCTAATTTTCGTTACGCCAACAAAACCTTTTATATTTCTCTACCATGATCAGGGGGTAATGCGGGCCATTTTTTATTTTCCCGGAACGTAACCCAGAAAAATCCTTGACATCCTCTAAAATGGGATGGTATTTAAGCCCCTAGCAAAGTGAAAGTGTGCACAAATAATCTGCCCGAAGAGGGAGGAGGCAAAGATGGCGAGGCTTAATTACATAGAATTTTACTATAGCTCCAAACATACACCCGAAAAATATGAATGCGACAACACCAACGCGCTCAAACTGCTGAAGAGCATTGAGTCCAAAGGGGTGGAGGTCGCGGCCATTGATTTGGCGGACGTGGCCGATCCCTTCCGGCAGTACCACAAGGCCTCCACCAGTCCCCCGGCTGAATACCGCCCCATTTTCGGCGAGGTCCGGGGAGCTGACTATAAAGAATTCTTCGGCAAGACCATCCCGGCATTATGCTGTTATGAGAAGAAAAGCGACCGCGCCCCGGTCCGGGTCTTACCCCGCTCGGACAGGAAATTGGGGCGGCCCTATCTCATCGAGGAGTGGCTGGAAAACTACATCGGTGAGTTGGAAGGTCGCATCGAGGCCCCCCAGGCCCGTTAAACTGCCTATCCGGCCCCACCTGAAAAAGGTGGGGCCTTTTTTTTGCCTGGCAATCACCTATGGTCTTGCCTGGAAGAACCGGGCTAGACTTGACCCCCTAGCGCCACAACCGCGAGTTTCGCTTTAAGGGTGGGGCAGGGGGCTGAGAATTTGGGGGAGGGGGCTAAGGGGCGCAGGCCCACCTTACAATCCTCCTCCACCCCCAATCCCTTAAGTTAGTTTTGGTCGGAGAAGTCGGGGCCAAAGGCCCCGA
>JAUXZG010000114.1 GCA_030694005.1 Desulfobaccales bacterium
CCAAAGTTACCGCCGTGGATGGTGGTATTTTAATTAATTGACAATGAGACGGCCGAGGCAGATCCGGGTTGGTCAGCCACCCTGTTTTATTTCTTAAACATTTTGTCCAATGATTTGTATTCCTTCCGGCCCAGGGAGGATTGGCCGGGGAATAAACCGGAAGGAGGGTGATCTCCTTTTCCCGTCCAGCCTGCCCCATGTTGATACCTTAAAGAGGACGCACTCCCCCAACATATTTTATGAAGATTATTGCAAATTATGGGCCAGAATTCCGTTCTCCACGGGGCCTATCCCCTTTCCAAAGGTATGGTCGCCTTCAGCAGTGACCATCCTGGGCCCTTATACCCGCAGAAGATCGTTCTATAATTAAAATTTTCCATCCTCAGCCCGAAGATGATATTTGCTGAAAGGAATGAAGCTGGGAGCCCTGGCCAAGGGGGCCAGGACCTGCACCGTTCTTGGGATATCCAGCTTAAGGGGCCGGTCCTCAACCCCCATGCCGAAACTCTGGCGGGCAACAGTGGACCCGGGTTGATGAGTTCCATCAAGCAGGCCACGCTGAACCGCCAGAGGACCCGCCAGCTCACACACCTTTGGTAAAATTAGTTTAAAAATAATATAGCTTAGGTAAAATAATATAGCGCTATTTAAATATGTTATCAAGTATTTTAAATTAATTGATATAAAAATTGGCCTCCGGTGAGATATCTACCCGCCCCCGCCAATTTGGGGGCGATATGAAGTAGATATACGCGAATTAAAAAAATTTTGCTGGGTGTCGTCCCCATATCTTGGCTTCCCAAAACCCCAACCCCGGATGAAGAATCAAGCCCCCTCTCGGAAGCGGCCCCCCAAGACCCTCCTGGGTATGCCGCCCATCCTTAAGGACCTCTTACCCCTGATGCTCGGGGTGTTTTCCGGGGAGGCCCGGGCCATTCTTCCTCTTTCCCAGTCGCCCTTTGGGGAGTTCCTGCGCCAATCCCGGCTAACCCCCTGGCTGTACCGGCAAGTGACGCAGCACGGCTGGGAAGATTATCTGACCACAGACCTCCTTAAGGACCTGCGGCAGGATTATATCCTGGAGTTGATGGCCGCCAGCCGCCAGGAGCAGGAGATCTATAAGGTAATTGGCGCCCTGGTCCAGGCCGGCATCACTCTTATCTTGCTCAAAGGGGCAGACTTGCGCCTGCGCCTTTATGGTGATCCGGCAGTCAGACCCATGCGCGACCTAGACCTCCTCATCGCCTTTGAGGACCTGGACCGAGCCCAACAAGCCCTGATCGACCTGGGCTACCGGATTTACCCGACGTATAAGGAACTGCGCCCGGGCTTTCGGCAACGGGCGGGTAACGCTATCCACTATGTGCCGCCGCCAGACAGCCATCTGCTGGTGGACCTCCACTGGGAGATCGCCGTCATCCTCGATTTTTACCGCCTGCCCTATGCCTTCCTCAGGCAAAAGGCCATACCTCTACAATATCAGGGTCTGCCGGTTTATGTCCTATCGCCGGAACACACCCTTATCCACCTTTGCCTCCACCTCTATCACCATTTCCCTCTGGTCACCCAAACGCTGGACCTGGCCCTGGCCTTAGTCTCCCTGCCCGTGGATTGGGCCAAATTCTTAAAGGAGGCGGCCAGATTTAAGTGCCAGCGCCCGGTCTACCTGATGCTCCAGGAAGTGGCCCCCCTTCTCCCCCAAGCCCCGCCGCCGGAGGTCATGGCGTCTTTGGCTCGCTACCGCCCTTCCTTCATGGAAAGGGCGGTACTCCATCGCCGACTTGGCTCCCTGACCCTGGGGATTCCTTGGGGGAGAAAGACTGGGGCCTAACTGCTGGGGAGTGTCATACATGGTGCGAAACTTGTACATTTTGAAAAAACGGCCGTTGAGCCCCACCCGATCACAAAAAAAACAAACGGGACCCTTGGTGTCCAATTTGATCAGCAAGGAGATCAATAGATATAAAGGGAACCCTAAGACAATGGCTATTACTTAAATTAAGATGTCAAACGTTCGAGTAAGCATCGAGCTCGCACCTACGAGAGATTATTCTTTCTAATTATGTCTCATTATGGGTAGTCTTCTTTTATTCGATAATCTGCATAAGGACTATCCATCAATCCCTTTGCCCCTGAGCTTCTTTCTTGGTAATCGGCAATACTACTACTTTCAAGGGAGGTTATCAGGCCTATTTCGTTAAAACCAATTATCTATTCCGGCTTGTCTGCATAATATCTGGAATAATATTTATAATGATATTGGTAATAATAGCCTCCGTAGGCTTGGCCGTGGGTGCCGACCGAGTTTAACACGGCACCCATTATGGGAGCATTTATCTGGCTAAGGAGCTGGTGGGCCAGGCGGCCGGCGCTCTTGTGAGTGGAATGATACTTGGTTACTAGGAGCACCCCGTCCACCAAGACGGATATGAGCCGCGCATCGGAAAAACCCAGGATGGGAGGCGTATCGATAATGATGTGGAGAAACTGCTGTCGGAGTTGCATGAGCAGTTCCTTGAAGATCTCTGAATTTAAGAGTTTGCCGGGGTTGGGGGGGCGGGCTCCAGCAGTAATGACCTTCAAGTTGGGGATGGAGGTGGCGCGGAGAATCTCTTCCAGGGTGGCGCTGCCGGTGAGGTAGTTGGTCAGGCCCGGCTGGGAATCGAGCTGGAAAATCTGATGTATTCTCGGTTTTCTCAGGTCACCATCGATAAGGACCGCCTGGCTTCCATCCAGAGCGAAGGACAAGGCCAGATTGGAGGTAATCGTGGTTTTACCTTCCGAGGGATTGGGACTGCTAACCATAATGGCCGCTGGTGGCTTACCCGAAGCAGAGAGCATGATAGATGTGTGAACGTGGCGAATGGCTTCGGTGCCCATGGAGGTGGGATTCTTGTAAACCATTAAATCCATATCCTCCGCCTCAACCGTACTCTGTTTGTAACGCTGAAGCCGGGGAAGATAGCGCCACATCCCCGACGCCTCAGACTTTCCCCGACGGCTGAGGGTCATTCTGCCTTTGCTGCCCAGTAGGGGTAACACCCCCAGCGAGGGCAAATTACAGACCCGTTCCAGATCATCCACGGTTTTGATGGAGTCGTCCAGATGTTCCAGCAGCAGGGCCAGGCCGACGCCTAACGTCAGCCCAAAAACCGCGGCCAAGGCCAGGTCGCGCTTGGTTTTGGGCTTGAAAGGCTTGTACGGCAGCCTTGCCGGGTCGATGACCGCCACGTTGGAAGGCACCATGGTGCCGGCGATGTTGGCCTCTTTGACCCTGGCCAACAGGGCCAGGTAGAGCTGCTCATTGGTCTGGGCATCCCGTTTCAGGATCTGAAAGTCGGTGAGATTATCCTGCAGCTTGACCATCTGCCCTTTTTGGTCCGAGAAACTATCGCTCAGGAGTTTCTCCGTCCGGTTGGCCGCTTCATAATCCGCCTTGACACTTTCCTGGAGGCGTTGGACCTCGGCCTGCAGGCGGGTCTGAAACTCGGCCAGGTTGGCCCGTTCGGCCTGCAGGTCCGGATGTTCGCCCCGAAAAACTTTCTGCAGGGCCGAAACTTTGGCCTGTTGGGCCACCAACTGCTGACGCAGTTGGGCAACCAAAGGATGATTGACAATCAACGGGGCATTGGGGCCTTTTTCCTTGATTTGCTGAAATTGCGCCTCCTTAGCCATTTTTTCGGCCTGGGCCTTGGTGAGCAGACCGCTCAGATCGATGAATTTCTGCACCACGACGTTGTCTTTGTCTTCTAGCGTGTAGATATCGGATTGTTGCCCGAATTTATAGAGCTTCTTCTGGGCCTCCTGCACCTTGACCGCCATGTCCTGGAGCTGCTTATCCAGCCATTTCCTTACCAGGGTAAAAGACTCATTGCGCCGGTCAATGGACAGGTACATGTACTCATCGGCGATGGCATTGACCACCCTTTGGGCCAGCGACTTGTCCGGGGATTGAAATGCCACTTCCACCAGATATGAATTTTTGACCGGGTTGACCTCCAATTTTTCCATAATGAGTTTCGCCATGGCATCTTCAATCTCAGTCTCGCTTTTATCCGGGTTCTTCTCCCGGATGGACTTGAAATCGGTATGCTCAGGCAGGTTCAAGGCCTGGAGGACGCGCTGGGCCAGGGATTGGCTCTTCAGGATCTTGTATTGGGTCTGCTGGAACTTCTCTAAAGAATCGCCGCCGGTAAGCTTGGAAAACGTGTCGCCCGCGGTCACCTGGGAGCCGGGGTTGTCTTGGGTGATTTGCAGCGTCGCGGTGGTGCGGAAGATCGGCGTCCGAATGAACGTATAAAGCGCCGCGGTAAGGAAGATGCTGAGGAAGGTGCCGATAATCCACCACTTGCGTTTCAACAGGATATGCAGATATTCCCGCAGGTCCCGTTCCTGATGCATCTCCGCATCATAATTCATCGCCAGCGGCTGAAGGGGGGCCGGCATGGGAGAAGAGTATGGCGGCACTACCATAGGCGGCTGGTCATGACTTGACATCGGTCACCTCCCCAGGCTGTTGCAAGGTGCGATTTAAAAAGCTCCCATGGAATATCCCCCACTGGGGATCGGTAACAAGGTCCTGATAACGAAAAGAACTTTTTTTAACTCGCTCTCTTTTACCACTATGACGTCATTGTCTTTCACCGGAAGATCCGGATCATTTCTGGCAATGATGCTGTTCAGATTCGTATTAATACTTATGGGCCTGCCCTGTTCATCAAAACGCATGACGGTGATATTATTGGTCCCTAATATGGGGTCGACACCGCCGGCCATCGCCACGGCCTGGGATACGGTCAAATTTTCTTTAACTGCGATATTCCCGGGCTTTCTGACCCCGCCCAGGACATAGGCGGTGCCGGCAAAGGGCACATGGATAACATCGCCGTTGCGCACCGTAATATTCAACTGCGGCTCCTGTCCGCTTACCAAACGGCGGAGGTCAATGACCATAGTTTCGGTTTTTGGGGCAAAAGGCTGAACTCCCCCCGCCTTCATGGTCTTGGCCAGGTCGGGGGCGTTCTGATGCCGGATAACATTGACCACATCACCGGCTGGTCCCCCGGTTTTGCTCGACACCCCGCCGGCCAGGGATAACACTTCCAACAGGGTGCGGGGACCGATGATTTCATAGGACCCCGGTTTTTCCACCGCCCCGGTGACGCCCACCCGCTGATGGCGGAATTCCTTGACCCCCACCGTAATCTGCGGATTTACCAAAAACCGGGCGTCATATAATTCCACCAGACGCTTTTCGATCTCCTGGGAGGTCAAACCGGCCACTTTGACCACGCCCACCAGGGGCATGGTGATCTCTCCCTGCCCGTTAACCCGTAGCTCCCGGTTCAGTTTGTCCTGGCCAAAGATTGCGATTGCCAGCTGGTCTTCCGGCCCCACCTGATAATCTCTATAGCTTGCCAGCGAAGCCTTGGTGGCCTGGAGCATCAGCTGGTGCTGCAATTCTTTATTGGGGTTCGGGGCCTGCATCTGGGACAACGCCTGGGCCGTGAGGACTTGCTGCGAGGGACCGCCACACCCCGCCAATAGACCTAATCCTATGAATATCAGAGCAACTGAGCTCCACCCTGAGCTTGCAGCCGGTTGTGGGGAGGTAAGTCCATCCCTGCCTCTGGCCTTTTGGCCGGCAGAGGCGGGAAACGCAAACGCTTTGATCAATCTGTTGGGCATTTTCTTGCCCTCTCTTCTGGTTGGTTGTCCCTTATAAACAAGCGCCAAAGCGCATCCAGATAACCAGAGCCTCAGGAGAAGGGCTCCACACCTTCTTCCCCCAGGTCCACCGCGACGGACCGCCCCAGGAGTTCCACCCCCACCACCAACCGGCGTTTCCCTGGTTTACCGCGCCAAATAGTGCCGATGGCGCCATACCGGGGACCGGCAACCACCCGCTGGGGCCTTGGCCAGGGGGCCCAGGATCTGCAGCGTTCTTTGGATATCCAGGTCAGGGGGCGGGGCCTTAACCGCAGGCCAAAACTCTGGCGGGCAACAATGGACACCGGGCTGATAAGATCCATCAAAATGGCCTCGCTGAAACGCCAAAGGACCCGCCAGCTCACATACCTCTCACCTACCTATTGATAAAAATAGTTTAAAAAATGGAGGTATCTACAGTAAGATATTAGAGGTTATTTATATACTTTGCAATTTTTTAAAGTAATTAATCTAAAAAATAAGCCTCCGGTGAGATATCTACCGGCCCCCGCCATATTGGGGGGTGATATGTAGTAGGCGATTGTGAGAGTCGCGAAGCGCATTCTCATAATCGTCATCATGAAGAATTAACATAAAATTTTGCTGGGCGGCGCCCCCATATCTTGGCTTCCCAAAACCCCAACCCCGGATGAAGAATCAAGCCCCCTCTCGGAAGCGGCCCCCCAAGACCCTCCTGGGTATGCCGCCCATCCTTAAGGACCTCTTACCCCTGAT
>JAUXZG010000115.1 GCA_030694005.1 Desulfobaccales bacterium
AGGCCATACCTCTACAATATCAGGGTCTGCCGGTTTATGTCCTATCGCCGGAACACACCCTTATCCACCTTTGCCTCCACCTCTATCACCATTTCCCTCTGGTCACCCAAACGCTGGACCTGGCCCTGGCCTTAGGCTCCCTGCCCGTGGATTGGGCCAAGTTCTTACAGGAAGCGGCTAGATTTAAGTGCCAGCGCCCGGTTTACCTGATGCTGCAGGAAGTGGCCTCCCTTCTGCCCCATGACCTGCCGCCGGAGGTCATGGCGTCTTTGGCTCGCTACCGCCCTTCCTTCATGGAAAACCTAGTGCTCCACCCGCGGCTGCGGTCCCTGACCCTGAAGCTCCCCACCTTTTACCGCCATTTCACCCTTGGGGAATGGACTGGCTTTATGATGGCCAAGCTCTGGCCTCACGAAGATTATCTGGTGGCGGTTTATGGAACCCCGAAGCGGGCCGCACATTTCCGTAGCCTGCTGGCCCAATTGCTTTCTCCGGTTCTCGCCCGAAAGGGCTAACCGGTTGTGGCACCATGTCTCAGGAAGGGAAGCCAGGGAAATTTTTTTAACTTACCTTACCCTCGAGGCCCTGATCTCTTACTCCTTCGACGCTCCTGTCCATCACCCTTGGCCCCCGCTGTTCAGATTCTGGGACACCTCCTTAAGGGGCATGCAAAAAAGAAATTGCCTAACTTCTCCCTGCTCCGGAAACGCCGAGAAACAACGCCGCGCCAGTAATCCTTCAAGCCTCAGTTATGCGGACCACGGCAGACCCAGGCTAAATGTCCCCCCCTGTTGGTCAGGACGGGCGTCTAGCTTCCTGGGCCCCCTCGTCTATCTTTCCTCCTTAAACCCCGTCCCAGCCTCCCTGGCGCCATTCTCTCCCTTGAAAAAAATCGCTGAATACTTTAGAATATTGCAATTATGTTTAAGCCTTAAAACAGGAAAGAATTCCAGCGGAATTTTATCAACCAGAAAAATCTTATTATACCAGGCAGTTACCCTGCATGGCATAATGTTTGCTTAAAATTTGGTACGAACATATGAGTACCCAAAGGAGAGCTGTTGGTCTGCCGTTGAGCTTTGCCTCCCCAACCATCGCGAGGCATGATTTCCTGGGACGGGACCGGCGCCAGTCCGGGCAGGGTAAAAGCGCCCTTGTCGGGCTGGTGATGGCTGCCGGAAGCTGAACGTCCCGGTATTCCTAATTATTCTCTGAATGGCCATGGATGTTATAGCTATTATTCCGGCCCGGGGCGGTTCCAAGGGAATCCCGGGAAAGAATCTCATCGACTTTTGCGGCAAGCCCCTTTTGGCCTGGAGCATCTTGCAGGCCCGGGAAGCCAAGACTATTAGTCAGGTGTATGTGTCTTCAGATGATGCCGAAATACAAGTTACCGCGGCGCGCTTTGGCGCGGTCCCTATTACGCGGCCGCCGGAACTGGCCACCGATACTGCCTCGTCAGAAGAGGCCCTCGGGCACGCCCTGACGGAGATCGAAAAGTCAACCGAGGCCACCCCCGATCTGGTGGTATTTTTGCAGGCCACTTCTCCTTTGCGGGAGCCCGAAGATATTGACGGGGCTGTGGCAAAACTTTTAGAAACCCAGGCCGATTCCCTTTTTTCCATGGCCATTATGGAGGATTTCTGCCTATGGACTCAACAAGGCGGGAGTCTGCGCGGCCTGAATTTTGACCCGGCCAACCGAGGCCGCCGCCAGGAACGAGAGCCCTTATATCTGGAAAACGGGTCCATTTATGTGTTCCGCCCTCAGATTTTGAGAAGAGAGCACAATCGTCTGGGCGGCAAGATTGCCATGTTTGCCATGCCTTTTTGGAAGTCCCTTGAGATTGATACCCTTGAAGACGTGGAGGTTTGCGCTTATTACTTCGAAAAGAACTTGCTGCCCAGGTGGGTCAAGCATAATGCTGATTGGACCATTCCGGCCCACCGCGTCGACCTCATTGTCTATGATTTTGACGGGGTCATGACCGACAATCGGGTAATAGTCAACCAGGATGGCACGGAGGCCATCGTGGCGAACCGCGCCGATGGCCTGGGGGTGGATCGTCTCCGAGCCCTGAACATTCCTCAGATAATTTTGAGCACGGAAACCAATCCGGTAGTGAAAGCCAGGGCCGCCAAGCTGGGCCTGGAAGTCATGGCCGGCTGCCACGATAAAAAAAGCTCCCTGATAACTTATTGCCAGCAGAAAGGATACGACCCGGCCCGGGTGGTTTATGTGGGCAATGATCTCAATGACCTGGAGGTTATGAAAATTGTCGGGTTTCCGGTAGCCCCGGCTGACGCCTATCCGGAAGTCAAAAGCGTGGCGCGGGTGGTTACCAGAGCCAAAGGTGGAGAGGGCGTGATCAAAGAATTGGCAGAGCGGCTGATGAAGTGAACTACCCTGGCCTGACGGCCCACCATCCCGCTTTCCTGGCAAGGCTTACTGGATGCCTACCGGTAATTACCCTGAACTTCGCCAATTGAGATGGGCTTTCCCTGCTAAGGACCATCCTTGGCCCTCCAGAGACGCCGCCTGGAAGCTAAGAAACTGACGCCTCTCTTATGGTCTCAGGAAGGTTTTGCCGCTGCCTTATCGCCTTTGCCCGCCCCGGGAGGAACTGAAGTTCTGGGGCTCGCCCCATGGCTGACTTCCCTTTAGGTTAACTGCCAATAGGGTAGTCCTTAAATTTAGCTGACCGCTTTTTAGAAGCCCATAATCTCCTGGAGAGGTGGAGTTTTGGGGAAACCACCTTCACCTTTTAAATGCTTATCATGAAATGAGGAAGGGGCCTTAGCATGGGAGTTTTCATCATTGCGGAGATTGGCATTAATCATAACGGCGACCTCGCCATTGCCAAGCAGTTAATCGACCTGGCCAAGGAATGCGGCTGTGACGCGGTAAAGTTCCAAAAGCGCACCATAGATATCGTTTATACCTTGGACTTTCTGGCCTCACCCCGGCAAAGCCCTTGGGGCAGCACGCAACGCCATCAAAAAGCGGGCCTGGAATTCGGCAAAAAGGAATATGATGAGCTAGACGCTTATTGTCAAGATATGGGCATCCCCTGGTTCGCCTCGGCCTGGGATGTGGAAAGTCAAAAGTTTTTGGCGCCATATAACCGCCCTTACAACAAGGTGGCTTCCGCCATGCTGACCTACCGGCCTTTGCTGGAGATGATCGCCGCGGAAGGCAAGCCCACCTTCATCTCCACCGGCATGAGCACTTTTGACCAGATCGCCGCCGCCCTGGAGATCTTCCAAAAGCACCGCACCCCTTATACTCTGATGCATTGCATATCTACCTATCCCTGCCCGGACGAAGATTGCCATATCAGGACGATTCAGGTCCTTAAGGAACGCTACCGCTGTCCGGTGGGGTATTCCGGACACGAATTGGGGATTCTGCCGTCGGTGTTGGCGGTGGCCATGGGGGCCGAGGCCATTGAGCGCCACATCACCCTGGATCGGGCCATGTACGGCTCGGACCAGGCCGCCTCCCTGGAAAAACGCGGCCTTCAATTGCTGGTCAGGGATTGCCGCCTGGTGGAAGTTGTGCTTTCTGACGGCCAGAAGAGGATTCTGCCGGCTGAAGTAGAAGTGGAAAAGAAGCTACGTTATTTTCGGGAACCTTAGAAATGGCCGACACGTACCCTCAAAAGACGCGCCTGGTCTGGTTCAACGGAGAGTTGGTCCCCGAGGCGGCAGCCAAGGTCTCCATCTATGACTCCGCCCTGATGTTCGGGGACATGGTTTTTGAAATGACCCGTTCCTTTAATAAGGTGCAATTTAAGCTAAAGGAGCATTTGGAGCGCCTTTATGCCTCCATCAAGTATGTGCGGATCCCTTTGGAAATGACCTTAGAAGAGATGGAAGGTCATGTCTATGAAACCATTGAGGCCAACGATCCGGTTTTCCAGCCGGATGATGAACACCGGCTCATGATCAATGTCTCCCGGGGACTGCTGTCCATCTATCAGGGGGTGGTGGGCATCCCCAAAGGGCCCAATGTCATTATTGCCGATTTTCCGCTGCGCTGGACCGTGGCCGGCATGGGGAAGCTGTTCGACACCGGCATCAACGCGGTCATCCCCTCCCAACGAGCCATCCCCGCCAGCTTGCTCGAGCCCAAGGTGAAAAACCGCAGCCGCCTGCACTACCTCATGGCCAACATCGAGGTCTCCCACTATGCCGGCGAAAACAACTGGGCCTTGCTCCTGGACCCCGACGGCTTCATTGCCGAAGGCACCGGCGATAATTTCTTTATGGTCAAAGACCGGGTGATCATCACCCCGGAACCGCGCAATATCCTCAGGGGCATCAGCCGGGCCTACATCTTCGAGCTGGCCGCAAAGCTTAATCTGCCTTGCCTGGAAAAAAATATCGAACCTTATGATGTCATGACCGCGGATGAAGCCTTCATGACCGGCACGCCTTTCTGCCTGCTGCCGGTCATTTCCCTGAATGGCGTCACCATCGGCGCCGGCCGGATGGG
>JAUXZG010000119.1 GCA_030694005.1 Desulfobaccales bacterium
ACCACCACCTCTTTTGTAAGAGCCACCCGCCGGGCCACCTCCAGGGCATGAAAGGTATCAGTCCCCAGGGGCAGGTGCGGCCCATGTTCCTCTAAAGAACCCACCGGGACAATCACCGTCTGGGTTTTCAGCCGCAACGCCTCAAACCCCGGCATGTTTAAATCTTCCCAATGGGCCATGCCTCCTTCATACTCCCGGCCCGCCACACCCGCAAGAAATTTTTTCCAGAGGCGGGAAAAAACCCCTTGACTAAAGCTTTGTGCCCTGGGTATAAAGGCTGAGGTTGTACCAAAAAGCACAAGGAGTCGGCCTTGGAAATACCGGAAGCCTTGCGCGATTTCTCCTTTGTCCTGGTGTTCCTGGCGGCAGCCGGTCTGTTCGCCATGGGTCCTTTAATCCTCGCCTACTTCATCGCCCCCAGAAGCTTCGGCAAAGCCCGGGGGGAAATCTATGAATGCGGCATGCCGGCCATCGGCAGCGCCTGGATCCAGGTGGGGGTGATCTATTACCTGTTCGCCCTGCTGTTTCTGGCCTTCGATGTGGACGTGCTCTTTCTCTTCCCGGTGCTGTTGGCCTACAACAAGGGCTATGTCTGGCGGGATTTCGTGGAACTTCTCATCTTCGTAGGCATTCTCTCCCTGGTGATTGTCTATGCCTGGTGCCGGGAGGTTTTTACTTGGAAACGAAAACAGGAGAGCCCTTAATCCGTTGGGGCCTGTTGGAAGAGGCCCTGAACCTGGCCCGGGCCAACTCCCTGTGGCCCCTGACCTTTGGCTTGGCCTGCTGCGCCATCGAAATGATGGCCGCGGGCGCCTCCAGGTTCGATCTGGACCGCTTCGGGGCCGGGGTCTTCCGTCCTTCGCCCCGGCAATGTGACTTGATGATTGTGGCCGGCACCATTTCCAAAAAAATGGCCCCGGCCATCGTGCGCCTCTACGAGCAGATGCCTGCGCCTAAATGGGTCATCGCCATGGGCAACTGCGCCATCTCCGGTGGCCCTTTCTATTACGAAACCCAATATGCCATCGTGCCCGGCGCCGACCTCATCATCCCCGTGGATGTTTATGTCCCCGGTTGTCCGCCCCGGCCGGAGGGGTTGATCGAAGGCATCCTGCTCCTGGAAGAGAAGATCACCAAAAGGGGCCGGCTCAGGAAATTCAGAGATGTTAACTGATACGATTCAAAAGGCTCTGGCGCCCTTAAATTTGGCAAAGGTGGCCCCGGGCGACTACGCCAAGACC
The DNA here is from genome assembly GCA_030694005.1 of Desulfobaccales bacterium. GTDB lineage: Bacteria > Desulfobacterota > Desulfobaccia > Desulfobaccales > 0-14-0-80-60-11 > JAUXZG01. The sequence continues at coordinate 1,242 of JAUXZG010000119.1, forward strand.
GGCTACCACCTGGAAGTGGCCGCCGCCCCGGCGCAGCTGCCCGCCCTGGCCCAGGCCATGCTCAACACCGGCTGCTTCCTGGAATCACTCACCGCGGTGGACGTAAGCCCGGAGGCCTTCACCCTGGTTTACCACTTTGCCAATTTTAAGGAATTGTGCCGCACGGTGGTGCACGCCTCCCTGCCCAAGGGAACCGAGCCCCCCACCCTCAGCCAGATTTATCCCGGCGCCGATTGGTACGAACGGGAGGTTTATGACCTCTTCGGCATCCGCTTTGCCGGCCATCCCAACTTAACGCGTATCCTGTTGCCGGAAGATGCCGATTTTCACCCCTTACTGAAAGAGTTTGGAGCGGGCGATGCTGGAACCGGGGATTGAAGAAAAAACCTTTGTTCTCAACCTGGGCCCGCAACATCCCAGCACCCACGGAGTCTTAAGGATCCTGCTGGAGATGGACGGCGAATACATCGCCAAGGCGGACCCGGTCATCGGCTACGGCCACCGAGGCCATGAGCACATGGCCGAAAACCGCAACTATTTGCAGTTTCTCCCCAACATGGGGCGGGTGGATTACCTCCACGCCCTGGCCTACAACCAGTGCTGGTGCATGGCGGTGGAAAAGCTCCTGGGGATTACGGTGCCGGAGCGGGCCGAGTTCATCCGGGTGATCACCAATGAACTCAACCGCATTACGTCCCACCTGTTGTGGTTCGGCGCCTACCTCATGGACCTGGGGGCCTTCACCCCCTTCCTGTACTGCTTCGACGACCGGGAACATATCCTGGACCTGTTGGACCGGGTTACCGGCTCCCGTCTCACCTACTGTTACTACCGCTTTGGCGGCGTGCCCAGCGACATCGACCGGGAGTTCATCGACGGCTGTTTCGCCTTTATCGACCGTTTTCGCAGCCGCTGGAAGGACTACGACAACCTGGTGACCAAAAATGTCATCTTCATCAACCGCACCAAGGGGGTCGGCATCATCACCCCGGAGATGGCTTTGAAATACGGGATCACCGGCCCCAACCTCCGGGGCAGCGGCATCCCTTACGATATCCGCAAGTCAGAACCCTATTCGGCCTATCCCCTGTTTAACTTCGAGATCCCCATAGGCGAAAACGGCGACATCTTTGACCGTTACGTGGTGCGCCTGGCGGAGATGGAGCAGAGCTTGCGCATCGTCGAACAGGCCCTGGTCAAGCTCCCCAACGGGCCCATCATGGCGGAGAAGGTCCCCAAGCGCATCAAACCCCCGGCGGGCGAGGTTTACCAGGCAGTGGAAACCGCCCGCGGCGAGTTCGGCATCTACATCGTCAGCCAGGGGGAGGTCAAACCCTACCGGGTTAAGCTCCGGGTACCGTCTTTTGCCACCTTGAGCTTCTTCCCCGAGATGGCCAAAGACAACCTGGTGGCCGACGCCGTGGCTAACCTGGGGTCCATCGATGTGGTAATCCCGGAGATCGACCGCTAAACCGGCGTAAGAGTGCAACCTATGGAGCAACTGACCCAATTCTCGGCAACTGAACTTGCCCGCATGATCGCAGGCCTGATCGGGGTCATCGCCCTGGTCTCGGTGAATGCCTTATTTCTCATCTGGATGGAGCGGAAGGTGGCGGCCCACATGCAACTGAGGCCCGGACCCATGGAGGTGGGCCCCCATGGGGCCATCCAGACGATAGCGGACGCGGTCAAGCTTTTGGGCAAGGAGCTCATCACCCCGGAAGAGGTGGACCGGCCCATCTACTTGCTGGCCCCCATCGTGGTCTTCCTGCCGGTGCTGCTCTGTTTCCTGGTGGTGCCCTTCTCCCAGAGCCTGATCATCCGGGACATGAATGTGGGGATCGTCCTGATCCTGGCCTTCTCCACCCTCACGGTGTTGGCCATCCTCATGGGGGGCTGGGCCTCCAACAACAAGTACGCGGTCTTCGGGGCCTTCCGCTCCGTGGCCCAAAACATCGCTTACGAAATCCCCCTGTTGCTCACGGTCATGAGCATCATCCTCATGGTGGGGTCTTTCAGGCTTACGGACATCGTCGCCGCCCAGAGCCGCTACTGGTATATTTTTGTGCAGCCCCTGGCCTTTATTCTGTATATTATCTGCGCCACCGCGGAGACCAACCGCACCCCCTTTGACCTGCCCGAGGCGGAATCGGAACTGGTGGCCGGCTTCCACACGGAATACAGCGGCATGCGCTTCGCCCTGTTCTTTTTGGCGGAGTACACCAACATGTTCATCGTCTCGGCCGTGGGCGCCGTCCTGTTTTTGGGCGGCTGGCGAGGCCCCATCCTGCCGGGGATTTTCTGGTTCCTCATCAAGGTTTACGCCCTGATTTTTTTGATTATGTGGTTTCGCTGGACCTTCCCCCGGGTGCGGTTCGACCAGTTGATCACCTTTGCCTGGAAGATCCTGATCCCCCTGGCCTTTGCCAACCTGCTGATCACCGCCCTGGTGCTGAAACTCTGATGCGGCCGGGCTTAGGGCCGAAATGAAGGTTGAATGGCAATGATCACTTATTTTAAAGAGATTCTGGTGGGTTTCTGGAGCCTGCTGGCGGGCATGGCGGTGACCATCCGCTACTTCGTCAAACCCATCGTCACCGTCCAGTATCCTCGGGAAAAGCTCCAAATGAGTCCCCGATACCGGGGCTATCCGCAGTTTATCATCGACCCCGAGACCCACACCCACAAGTGCATTGCCTGCGAGATGTGCTCCCGCATCTGCCCCTCCCAACTGATTGCCTTGGAAGGGGTTAAGTTTCCTGGAGCCAAGCAAAAAATAGCCACCAAGTACGTCCATGAGCATTATTATTGCAGCCTGTGCGGCCTGTGCATCGAGGTCTGCCCCACCACCGCCCTGGAGTACTCCCAGGAATACCGCCTGGCTGGGTTCCGCCGGGAGGATGCGGTTTTTGACCACCTGATCTTGCTGCAAAAACGGCAAAAGGCCGTTGGCCTGCCAGCCACTCCTATTCCCACAGAGGCGGAAATCGCCGCGGCGGTGGCCGCAGAGGCCGCGGCCAAAGAAGCCAGGGAAAAAGAAGCCAGGGAAAAAGAAGCCGCGGCCAAGGCCAAGGCCCCCAAACCTGCCGAGGGGCCGGAGCAGGGCAAGCCTAAAGAAGCCCCCCCGGAAGAGGTTAAAGAATGAACTTCTTGAGCGGTCTTTTCACCCCCCAGGGAGTGGCCAGCGCCGCCTTTGTGCTGGTGATGGCCATCACTATCCTGGGCGCCCTCATCGCCGTGGCGGCCAGAAACATCTTCCACAATGTTTTGGGCCTGGCCCTGTCCCTCATGGGTGTGGCCGGCCTGTTTTTGTATCTCAACAGTCCTTTCGTGGCCTTGATGGAAATCCTCATTTACGTGGGGGCCATCTGTATCGCCATCTGCTTTGCCATCATGTTGTCCGAGCCCCTGTATCTGCCCAAGCCCCCCCGTAATCGTTTAAAAATGTTGGGAGCCGTGGCCGGGGCCGGCTTGACCTTTGTCTTCCTGTGCCTGTTGATTAGAAAGACCCAATGGACGCCCGCGGTGGAGCGCAGCACCGACTGGTCCATCACCACCTTGGGCCATTATCTGCTCACCAATTACGCTTTGATCTTTGAAGTCATCTCCTTACTCTTGCTGGTTGCCATGCTGGGCTCCATTGTCATCGCCCGGGGCGGCCGGGGCAGCTCTTGATCGAGGTCTAGAAAATGCTGTTGTTCAACCAACTAGAGACCTACCTCTATCTGGCCATCGTGCTCTTTGCCATCGGCCTTTACGGGGTGCTGGCGCGCCGCTCCTTGATCGCTCTGTTGATCTCCGTGGAGTTGATCCTTAACGCCGCCAGCATCAATTTTATGGCCTTTAACCGGTTTCTGGCCCCCCATCCCGCGGTGGGTCAGATCATCACCCTGTTCATCATGGCGGTGGCCGCGGCCGAGGCCGCCATCGCCTTGAGCATTATCGTGGCCTTGTATCGCAAACTGAAAACCATCAACATCGAACAAGCCACCGAGCTTAGGGGTTAATTATGGGCTCGTGCGATCCGGTCCTGTTAGGGTGTCTGCTGACGGTCTTCTTGCCGCTTTCGGCCTTCGCCTTGATCATGATTTTCACCTGGCGGTACCACAAGCTCTCCATGGCCATCTCTTTAGTGGCCTCCACCATTCCGCTGCTCATCGCCTGGTACTTCTTCTTCACGCTGGATGTCAAGCAGCCCATCATCTACAACTTCAACTGGCTGGTGTCCGACCAGGTGAAGGTGCCCTTCGGGTTCCTCTTGGACCCTACCAGCGTGCTGATGTTTGTCATTGTGGCCACCATCAGTTGGCTGGTGCAGATTTACTCCATCGGCTACATGGGGGGTGACCCCGGGTTTGGCCGGTATTATGCCGATCTCTCCTTGTTCGCCCTGGCCATGCTTGGCCTGGTGATCTCCAGCGGGCTGCTCCAGCTTTATATCTTCTGGGAGCTGGTGGGGCTGGCCTCGTATCTGTTGATCGGCTTCTGGTATGAAAAATTCTCGGCCTCGGAGGCGGGCAAGAAGGCCTTTGTGGTCACCCGCTTCGGGGACATCGGCTTCTTTATGGGCCTGGTCTTTCTCACCCTGTATTTCGGCAGCCTGGACATCGCCACGGTGAACAGCGCCGCTCTGACCGCCAAGATGCCTCCCTGGCTGATCACCACCTCAGCCCTCTTGATCTTCTGCGGCATCATGGGCAAAAGCGCCCAGTTCCCCATCCATGTGTGGCTGCCCGACGCCATGGAAGGCCCCACCCCGGTTTCGGCCCTGCTCCATTCCGCCACCATGGTGGCCGCCGGGGTCTTTCTCTTGACCCGGCTGTTCCCCCTCTTCGCGGCCTCCGCCACCGCCATGAGCGTGGTGTTGGTGATCTCCACCATCACCCTGCTGCTCTCCTCCACCATCGGCATGGTGGCCACGGACATCAAGCAAGTGTGGGCTTATTCCACCGTGAGTCAGTTGGGGTTTATGGCCATGGGCCTGTCCGCCGCCGGGCTGGCCGCCGGGACCCTGTTTCCCGGCTACTACCACCTCACCACCCACGCGGCCTTCAAGGCCCTGCTCTTTTTGTGCTCCGGCGTCTTTATCCACCACTTCGGCACCAACGACTTTTTTGTCATGGCCACCCAGGGAGGGCGCAAATTGCTCATCCCCATGGCCACCATCACCATTGCCGCCCTGGCCCTGGCGGGCATTTTCCCCTTTGCCGGCTTCTTCAGCAAGGAGGCCATCTTGGGGGCCCTGGCCCATCTGCCCAACAAGATGTGGCTCGTCCTGGGGCTGTTTGGGGCCTTCCTCACCGCCTACTATGCCTTCAGGGTAATCTTCGTGATGCTCTTTCCCAAGGAAAAGTATGACAAGTATCACCTGGAGACCGACCCCCACGCGCATGCCCCGGCGCACAGCCACGGGCATGGGCCTGGCCCTGGTTTTACCCATGACGACGCCCACATCCATCCCGACGCTAAACCCGGGCACGAACACGACGAGTCCGGCCACGGAGCCGGCCACGGCCATGACGAACCTCACGGCGTGCCCTGGGTCATGTCCTTCCCGCTTTTGGTCCTGGCCGGTTTCACCCTTATCCTGGGCTTCTGCCAGGGCTCTCTGGAGAAGTACTTGTTAGGGGAATCCGCTCCCCATCACATCGAATATGGCCTCCTCGTCTCCGCGGTGAGCTGCGCTTTTGGCGGCATTGCCCTGGCCTGGTTCGATTGGGGCCGCCGGGGGGCCAAATGCGTGGGCTTCATCAGCTACGTGCCGGTCCTGGAGAACTTCTTCATCCAGAAATGGTACATGGACCACTTCTGGCGCTGGTTCTTGAACACCTTCATCTACGGCATCTTTTCCCGGGCCTTCACTTACAATGACCGGCGGGTGGTGGACGGCGGCGTGGACGCGGTGGCCTTCTCCACCGTGGGCAGCGGCCGTCTCTTATCTTTCATCCAGACGGCGTTCTTGCAATACAACCTGTTATTCATGGTTCTGGTCCTGGCTGGCGTCGGGATCTATCTCTTGATGGGTCGCTGATATGACCGAGCATCCGACATCTTTTCCCTATCTGACCTGTATGTTGCTGTCACCGGTGGTGGGTCTCACCATCCTCCTCTTTTTGAAAGAGGAGTGGGACTTCCTCATCAAGGCCGTGTCCCTGGTGTCCGCGGGCCTCTCCCTGGCATTGGCCATTTTCACCTTTGTGGCCTACGACAAGACCCTGGGAGGGCTGCAATTCGTCGAAAAGTACGAATGGGTGAAGACCTTCGGGATCACCTACTTTGTCGGCGTGGAGGGTTTAAACGCCCCGCTGCTGCTCCTCACCGGCATCGTCATTTTCACCGGCGTGCTCACCATGTGGGAGCTGAAAAACCGGGTGAAGGAGTACTTCATCTTCATGTTGGCCCTGGTGACCGGCGTCTTCGGGGTCTTCATGACCTACGACATGTTTTTCTTCTTCCTGTTCTACGAGATCGCCGTGGTGCCCATGTATATCCTCATCCTCATCTGGGGCTCCACCCGTAAAGAATATGCCGCCATGAAGCTCACCCTGTACCTCATGGCCGGCAGCGGTCTCATCATCCCCGGCATCCTCTTGCTTTACTCCACCTCCGGGCTCTTCACTTTTAATATGGTCCTGCTGCACGGAGTAAAATTCTCCCCCTGGATCCAGAAGGTGGCCTTTGTGATGATGTTCTTCGGCTTCGGGGTGCTGGCCGCGGTGTGGCCGTTCCACACGTGGTCGCCGGTGGGCCATGTGGCCGCGCCCACCGCCGTGTCCATGCTCCACGCCGGCGTGTTGATGAAGCTGGGGTCCTTCGCCATCCTCAGGGTGGCCATGTACCTGTGCCCGGAGGGCTTTGTTTACTGGAAGCAGCTCATGGCTTTCCTGGCCACCGCCGGCATCGTTTACGGGGTCTTCGTGGGCCTCGCCCAGACCGACCTGAAATACGTCATCGGTTACTCCTCCGTGTCCCACATGGGCATTGTCTGCTTAGGCTTGGCCACCGGCACCGTGGACGGCTTGAACGGCTCGCTGTTCCAGATGTTTGCCCACGGCATCATGACCGCCCTCTTCTTTTCCGCGGTGGGCTATATTTATGACCGCACCCATACCCGGGATATTCACGAGTTGGGCGGCTTATCCAAGATCATGCCCGTGGCTTCGGCCTTCTTTATAACCGCGGCCCTGTGCGGCGCCGGCGTGCCCGGCATGGCCAGCTTCTGGGCCGAGCTTTTGGTGTTCATCGCCGCGGTCAAGGTCTACCCGGTACAGGGACTTTTGGCCATCGCCGCCCTGGTGGTGGGGGCCCTGTTCGCTTTGCGGGTGGTGCAGACCTCCTTCTTCAACGAACCCAACCCCAAATTTATGCACTTTGAAGATGTCAGTCCTTTCTTGGGTCTGCCGCGCATGATCCTCATCGGCACCCTGATATTTTTCGGGTTCTTCCCGCAGGTTATGGTGAGCCTCATTAAAACTGCGGTAGTGCCCTTTATCCAGGGAATGTGAACATGAATGTGTTGCTCTTCGGACCGGAACTCTATTTCCTGGGCGCGGCCCTGATATTCTTCAGCCTCACCTTGAAGCGCAAGGTGCAGGTCAAGGCCGACTACCGGATCGCCCTGGCCCTGGCCGCCGGGGGTGTGGCGGTCAGCGTCCTTTGCCTGTTCCAGCAGGGGGAGCTGTTCTTCAAGGCCTATAAGGTGGACCTGTTCAGCCAGATCTTCAAGTTCGCCCTGGCCCTGGGCTTTTTTCTGGTAATCACCATCTCCCACAACCTGGCCCAAATCGAAGAACGCTACCACGCCGAGTTCTACCTCTTCCTTACCACCACCACCATCGGCATGATGATGCTGGTCTCCGCGGTGGAACTGCTCACCATCTATGTGGCCCTGGAGCTGTCCTCCTACTCCCTGTATATCCTGGTGCCCCTGCGCCGGGGGGACGGCATCGACGTGGAGGCGGGCATCAAGTACCTGTTCATCGGCGCGGTGTCCTCGGGCTTCATGCTCTTCGGCTTGAGCTACATCTTTGGCGCCACCCATTCCACTTACTTGACCGAGATCATGCCCAAGATGGCCCAGCTGGTGCAAAGCCCCATCGGTGTTTTAGGGCTGCTGTTCTCCCTGGCCGGGTTCTTCTTTAAGCTGTCGGTCTTTCCTTTCCACTTCTGGGCCCCGGACGTTTACCAGGGCGCGGCCAACCAGGTGACCACCTTTATCGCCACCGCCTCCAAGGCCGCGGCGGTGGCCGTGCTCCTGCGCCTGGTGGCCCTGGGTTCCAGCTACGGCTACAACTTCACCCAGGTCCTGGTGATGCTGTCCATCATCTCCATGACCCTGGGCAATTTAGTGGCCATCGTCCAGAAAGACTTCAAACGTATGCTGGCTTACTCCTCCATTGCCCATGCGGGCGTTTTCCTCATGGGCGTCCTCACCATCAAGGAGGCGGGCTACATCGGCGCGGTTTACTATGCCCTGGCCTACCTGGTGATGAACTTCACCGTGTTCATGGTGCTCTCTGAGGTGGCCAAAGACGGCCGGGATTTAAAAATCGTGGAATTGGCCGGGCTGTGGAAACGGAGTCCCATCCTGGGCCTAAGCCTGATCCTGGGCATCTTCGCCCTGGCCGGGGTGCCTCCCTCCATCGGCTTCACCGGCAAGCTGCTCATTTTCACCTCGGCCATGAACCAGGGCTACTTCTGGCTGGTGCTCATCGGCGCGGTGAACGGCACCATCTCCCTTTATTACTATCTCCGGGTGGTCTATGCCGCCTTCTTTATGGATCCCGGCGACCTGCCGCCGGTGACGGTGTCCTTCCCCACTAGGCTGCTCAATTATGCCCTGGTGGCGATCATCATCGGCTTCGGCGTGTTTCCGGATCAAATCGTCCGCCTGGCCCAGGCCGCGGTGAAGACGGTGCTTTGATCCTGCCCTGATTAATACCAAGTTGCGCTCATACGAGTATTTTTTCTCTTGTAGGGGCGGGGTTTCCCCGCCCTCTATTCATACCGAGTTGCAATCAAAATCCCCATCTTTCTCCTGGTGGGGCAGGCCTCCGTGCCTGCCCATAATTCTGCAATTGGAAAGGCACAAGGGCGGGCACGGAGGCCCGCCCCACCATCATATTGTGTCTGTTTGAAAGCAACCTGGTATAAATTAACAAACCCGCCCTCGCCTGCCGGCAAGGGCGGGTTTTTATTTTTATGGGAGGGCCGGTGACCTAGGGGGGGACCCGCCGGGTCGCCCCTGCCCTCCCCCAACACTTCCCCCCTAACCCACCGCCGCGCCCCGGATGCTCATCAGGTCCAGATGATAGAACCTGAGCCAGCGGTAGATGGTCTTGGTGCACACCCCCAGGCGCCGGGACAGGGCGGAAACATTTCCTTCTTCCTCCCCCAAAAGCCCCTCCAAACGCTCCTGAGGAGGTCGGGGGGGAAGTATGGCGCCCGGCCAGGGAGGGGGGTCCCTGGCTATCCCGGCGCCCTGGGAGGTGAAGGAGAGATCCTCCTCCCGGATGTAGGGGCCGGGGCTGAACAGCACTGCCCGGGTGATGACATTTTTAAGTTCCCGAACATTGCCGGGCCAGGGGTGTCCCATAAGACGCCGCATGGCCCTGGGGGTAAGTCCTTGAAAGCGGCGATGGTAATGTTGGGCCTTTTGCTCGAGAAAATGGCGGGCCAATAGCAAAATATCCCCGCCCCGCTCCCTTAAGGGGGGCAGGTGAATTACCAGCACCGCCAGGCGGTCATATAGATCCTGGCGGAAGCGGCCCTGGGTTACCAACCGCTCCAGGTCCTGGTTGGTGGCGGCCAGCAGCCGCACATCCACGGTAACCGGGCCGTCACCCCCCACCGTCTCGATCTCCCCCTGCTCCACCGCCCGCAGCAGACGGGGTTGGATGGACAAAGGCATGTCCCCCACCTCGTCCAGAAAAAGAGTGCCCTGGTGGGCCAACTTAAATTTGCCGGCCCGAGTCTGGTGGGCATCGGTGAAAGAGCCCTTAAGGTGTCCGAAGAGTTCGCTGGAGGCCAGGGACTCCACCAGGGCGGAGCAGTTGAGGCGGTGGAAGCGGTGCTGGCGTCGGGGGCTTAAGGCCCACAAGGCCTCAGCCACCAACTCCTTGCCCGTGCCAGGTTCGCCCATCAATAAGACTGGGAGATCACAGGACGCATATATGGGAAGGTTGGACAGGGTTTGTTTTAGGTTGACATCGTCGGTATTTATCTGGGCAAATTCTGGAATCTTGGCGGGATCGCAATATTTCTTCTCCCCAGCGGCTGGACGCCGGCAATCTATGGTCTTCCACATGGCACCTCCTTGTGCTAACAGGATTGAAGGGAGGTCAAGTTATGGTGCTGCTTATGACAAAAAGGCCCTCCTTAAAAATAATCTCGAGTCAGTTTATTTTATTCCCACAATTTTTTTAAGAAAATCAGGGAATCCCTGATTTGCACGGGCGGAAAACCTGAATTTAAAGTCCGCTAATTGAGGGGTTTGAAAGGTAGGCTAATCTTAAGCCATGGGGTGGGTTAAGTTTTCCCCCAAGGAAAGGGGCAAACCTTGAGGCTGTCGGGCGCACTTTCCCTAATCTTTGGGGGCAGAAAGGAAGAGATGGGCCACCTCTTCTGTCGGCCTTAGCCGCTACAGAGCAGCCAGGATCTCTTCCGCCCCTCGCCTGAGTCCGGCATGGGGACTGGTCAAGGCCAGGATCTTGAGCCTGCTTTTAAAACCCTGCTGTTCCACGCGGTTGCGGGCCCCCACCTGGACGGCCATGGCCTTGAGCACCTCCTCCACTACCCCGGGCTCAGGATAATCCAACAGCCGGTTCAGGGCTCCCCATTCCTCCGGCAGACCGAATTCTTCTAAAAACTTTTTCACCTGGGCCGCAAACTTTTTGGTGCCGTGGTTGGCTTCCAACACCCTTAAGGCCGCCTGGTACTCCGGTAAGGCGCGTTTGCCTTTGAACAGGGCCTCCGCCTGGGCCAGGGCCTGTTTGCGGACCCTTTCCGCCTGTTTTTTGGGCAGCCGCTCCTTTTTAGGGGGCCGCTGACCCCCGGACCGGTCCCGGCGCTGATCAATCTCCCGCCAACTGGGGCGCTCCCCCTCATCATCATCCCGTCTCGGGGCCATTTCCTACCCTTCCTTAAGTTTTTTAGTTTCTGATAACAGTAAAAATAACTAACGATGCCGGGGAATATCCAGGGGTCCAACAAGGAGGTGAAACAGCAAGGTTTAGGGGAGAAAGGCAAGGGCTGCAGCCCCCTGACAATCCTCCCCCGGATTCACCAACCCCCACCCTTTAAAGGGGGGGGGTATGAAAGCGTTGCTGCGCGGCGGCCAGACCGGCCTCTATCAGTGTTTCCACCGCCTGGGCCGCCCGCACCACAAAGTCAACAATGACCTGGACTTCCTCAAGAGGGAAGTGTGACAACACATAACCCTCCGAAGACATTTGGGGTGGGGGTCGGCCGATTCCCAACTTCACCCGCAGAAAATCTTGAGTCCCCAGGGTCTCCACGATGGAAAGCACTCCCCGATGGCCTCCGGCCCCGCCCCCCCTGACGATCTTGAGACGGCCCAGAGGTACATCTATATCATCATGAATGACCACCAAGTCCTCGTAGGATAACTTCATGTAGGCCATAAGGCAGGATACCGCCCGGCCACTGAGGTTCATATAAGTGGCAGGCTGGGCCAGGATTACGGTCTCTTGGCCGACGCGCCCCTGACCCCAGCAGTTATCCAGGGTCCGCCGCTTTAAAGGAATCTGCCAGAGTTCGGCCAGAGCCGCCACCACCTGGTACCCAAGGTTGTGACGGGTCCAGGCGTACTCCGGACCCGGATTCCCTAAACCGACTACCAGGCGCACAGGCCTCTCCCAAAAAAGCTGTCAGCTTTCAGCGGTCAGCTATTCATTTTTTAATAATACACTGCCGAAGCGGGGGAAAAGTTAGATCTGACAAGCAATAACTAGTAGAGCGTATCATAATTAGCTGGACATAAATCCAGGTCCTGAGCATGGAGGTTGGCAGAGTTAAGTCCCCCTTTGAAAAAGGGGGACTTAGGGGGATTTCAGGCGCTTATAAAAATCCCCCCTGACCCCCCTTTAGGAAAGGGGGGTAAAAAACCTGCCTTTCCAATGTCACCTTAATTTTGAAACATACCACTAGCTGCTGATAGCTGATAGCTGATAGCTGACAGCTCCTCAAACAAACAAAGAACTCAACGAGTCCTGGTTATGGATGCAGCGGATGGCATCTCCCAGGAGGGGGGCCACGGACAGAACCCTGATCTTTTCCAGAGCTGCGGCCTCCGGGCTCAAGGGGATGGTGTCGGTCACCGCCAGGCTTTGGACCAAGGACCCCTGAATGTTGCTCACGGCGTTGCGAGACATAACCGGATGGGTAATGCAGGCGTGCACCGACCGCACTCCGTGGCGCATCAAGAGTTCCGCGGCCATGGTCAGGGTGGCTCCCGTGCTGATCATGTCATCTAAGATGATGGCGTCCTTGCCCCAGACATTGCCGATGAGGGTCATGGCCTTGATGCCTGCCCCTTCCCGGCGCTTATCAATGATGGCCAGAGAAGAGTTCAGGCGTTTGGCAAAGGCCCGGGCCCGCTCCACCCCCCCGGCGTCCGGCGAGACGATCACCACCTCGGGACTGAAACGCTCCCGAATATATTCCAGGGTCACCGGGGCGGCGAACAAGTGGTCCACCGGGATGTTGAAAAACCCCTGGATCTGGCCGGCGTGCAGGTCCATGGTCAGCATCCGGTTAGCCCCGGCGGTGGTAAGCACATCGGCCACCAACTTGGCGGTGATGGGCGTTCGGGGCGCGGTCTTGCGGTCCTGGCGAGCATAGGCGTAGTAGGTCACCACCGCGGTGATGCAGCGGGCCGAGGCCCTCTTTAGGGCGTCCATCATGATGAGCAGTTCCATCAGATGTTCATTGCAGGGCATAGAGAGCGGCTGGATGACATAAACATCCTGGCCCCGAACATTTTGCCTAAACTCCACCTGGATTTCGCCGTCGGAGAAGCGCCCCACCACCGCCTCACCCAGAGGTATCCCCAGATATTGACAAATCCTCTCCGCCAGCGGGCGGTTGGCATTGCCGGTGAAGATTTTCAAATCATCCATGTTTGGTTCTCCCAGGGAGTATCGCTCTCTGGCCCACTGAGACCCCGGCATAAAGCCATCCAGCCGGTAAAAGTGCGGCGCATCTCTTGGCCTGCCTCCCGTGCCGCCTCCCAGGTGGAAAAAAGACCGAAGATGGTGGGGCCGCTGCCGGATATGGCCTGGGCCCCGGCCCCCAGGCCCTTAAGCTGTTGCATCAGCCCGTTAAGCTCCGGGAAGCGCCTTAAGGCGACGCTTTGCAGATCATTGTGGACCCAACTTTCCGGGTGCTCGGGGTCCCAGACTTGCATGCCGGGATAAGGCGCCAAATGGGCCAGGTCCAGGTTCTCATAGACCCAACGGGTGGATAAGGGCACCCCCGGATTGAGCAGCACATACCAGTAGGACGGCAAGGTGATGGGAGTGAGCCGGGTGCCGATCCCTTGGGCCACGGCTGGCCCCCCTTTAAGGAAAAAAGGCACATCAGCCCCCAACCGGGCGGCCAGGCGGTGTAGCCGGGCGCCGTCCAGGGGGTCCCCGGCCAGGGTGTTCAGGGCCAGCAAGGTGCCGGCGGCATCGCTGCTGCCGCCTCCCAGGCCCGCGGCCACGGGAATCCGCTTGACCAGGGTGATATGCGCCTTAACCTTCCGCCCCGTCTCCTGCTCAAAACTCAAGGCCGCCCGCCAGACCAGGTTAGACTCATCTACGGGCAGTTCCGGATGGTCACACTCCAAGCTGACGCCGTCTCCGCCAAAGATAATGGTCAATTCGTCAGCCAGGCTTAAGGGTTGCATCACGGTCACCAGGTCGTGGTAACCATCCGGGCGCCGCCCCAACACCTTGAGATAGAGATTGACCTTGGCCGGGCAGAGCAACTTGACGCCTTCCACTCCCGCCGCCCGGGTGAAGCGCTCCTTAAGATACATAATACCAAGTTGCCGTCAGAAGAGTAATTACTAGCAATGATTTGTAGGGGCGCAATTTATTGCGCCCTTAAGGGCGTGATGAATCACGCCCCTACGGAAAAATACCTTTATGGACGCACCTTGGTATAACGCCTTCCGCCCCCTAGGGCAGGGGGGTTGAGAGAAGGGGTGGGTTAGCGCACCTGATGACTTCCAAATGAATGATGTTGGCATCCCCACCCAGGCCCTCCCCACTTTATCAGGGTATGTAAAAATAGCAGTTGGGTAGGGGAGGCGTGGGGAAGGGCCTGGCCCCTGGGTCCTTGCCCTCCCCTCTTACTCTTTCCCGACAACCTGTGGAGGGGAGGGCCGGGTTTTAGGATGGTCCTAAGTCAGCCCTCCTCCTTAATGTACTGCATCCTTAAATCATAGAGAAGGTGGTCGAACAGGTTCTCTTCTTCGGAGGCGAGATTACCCCGGGTTTTTTCCCGCAGCAACCCTAAAAGATCGATGGTCTGTTTGGCCATGGGTAAATCTTTTTTGGTCTCCCCGGTGCCGGGCTCGGGTACCGCGCCCAGATGGACGAAGGCCGACGAGGCCAAGGAAAAGAGAAAAGAGGAGAAGTTGATTTCCGGTAGCGGCACTTCCCCTTTGGCCTCACCGGCCTCGGCCGCGGCCTTTTGGAAGGCCTCCTCCTCCCGCGCCCGGGCCTTTTCTTCCTCACTCATGTGAAGATAACGCCGATCCTTGACCGTATAACCCTTGTCTTCTGTTTCGGCCATGTTCACCTCCAGTGCGGGGAAATCTCGACCGGTTACAACTCCAACTGGATGGCCTGGGCCACATGTACCAAGGCCCGCACGTCTTTGAGGCACTCCGGGGTAACCGGCGTGTCCGTGGTGAGGAGAATGATGTTTTGTCCCCGCTCCTTCTCCTGTCCCACATGCATGCGGGCAATGTTGATATGGTGCCGGCCGATGGTGGTGCCGATGGCCCCGATCACCCCGGGGCGGTCGGTGTTGTAAATGAAGAGCATATGCCCTTCCGGAATGGCCTCCAGCCGGAACTTGTTGATCCGCACCAGGCGCGGCTCATATTTCCCGAAGATGGTGCCGGCCACCACGTTTTCCTCACTGCCGGCCCTAACCGTCAGGCGGATCATGGTGGTGAAATCCTCCGCGGAAGCCACCTTTTCTTCGCTGATATGGATACCCCGGGAGGCCGCCATGGAGGGGGCGTTGACATAATTAACTTCATCGCCCACCACCGGAAAGAGCAGGCCCTTTAAGATGGAATGGGTCAGGGGTTTGGTGTCCAGCTTGGAAACCTCGCCGATATAGGCTACGGAGACCGAATTAATGGCCCCTTCGGTGACCTGGGCCAGAAAGCCCCCCAGGGCCTCTGCCAGGGTGAGATAGGGTTTTAGCTGGACCATGGCTTCCTGACTCACCGAGGGCGCGTTCACCGCGTTCTTGATGGTGCCGTAGAGCAGGAACTCCATGATCTGTTCACAAATGGCCACCGCCACATTGGCCTGGGCCTCTTCGGTGGAAGCCCCCAGATGCGGGGTGCAGATGACATTGGCTAACTCCCGTAAGGGGAAATCCGCCGGGGGCGGCTCGGTTTCAAACACATCCAGGGCGGCGCCGGCCACCTTGCCTTCTTTCAAGGCCTCCAGCAGGGCCTTTTCGTCAATGAGGCCGCCCCGGGCGCAGTTGATGATGCGCACCCCGGGCTTCATCTTGCGAAAGGCCTCCTTATTCAGGAGCTTGGCCGTGTCCTTGGTCTTGGGGGTGTGCAGGGTAATAAAGTCGGCCCGGGCCAAAAGTTCGTCTAAAGAGACCAGTTCCACCCCCAGGTTACTTGCCAATTCCTTGGTAATAAAAGGGTCGTAGCTGAGCACCCGCATCCTCAGGCCCAGGGCCCGCTCGGCCACCACGGAACCGATCCGCCCCATGCCGATGATCCCCAGGGTCTTGTTAAAGATTTCCATGCCCTGGAACTTCTTTTTCTCCCATTTGCCTTCCCGGAAGGACTGGGCCGCCTGGGGGATGTTGCGGGCCAGGGCCAGAAGCAGGGAAACGGCGTGCTCCGCGGTGGTTATGGTATTGCCCCCGGGGGTGTTCATCACCACGATCCCCCGTTTGCTGGCCGCGGCGATGTCCACATTGTCCAGACCGGTGCCGGCCCGGCCCACCACCTTTAAGCGGGGGGCGGCGTTAAGCAACTCCGCGGTCACCTTGGTGGCGCTGCGGATGGCCAGGGCATCGGCATCCTGGATCACCTTTTTAAGCTCCTCCGGCTTCAGCCCCGGACGCACCTCCACCTCAATATTGGGGTGCGCTTCCAGCACGGCAATGCCGGCCGGGTGCATATCATCGCTAATCAGGACCTTCATGCCCCTGCCTCCTTGGTAAGGATCTCCTGGGCGGCGGTAACCCCCACCCCTAACTTCACCCGGTAGCCCAATGCCTTGAGCACCCCTTCCAGACCGGCGATGGTGCCAATGAGGTCCACCGTGTCAATGTAGCCCATATGGGCGATGCGGAAGATTTTGCCCTTGGCCTGGGCCTGGCCGCCGGCAATCCAGATGCCTTGTTTCCTGAGTTCCGCCACCACCTTCTGGCCGTCCACGCCCGCCGGAGCCTCCACCGCGGTCAGGACCACCGAAGGATTATCTTTGGCATAAAGGGTAAGGCCCATGGCCTTAACCGCGGCTTTGGCGGCCTCGGACAGGCGCCGGTTGTGGGCATAAATCTTCTCCAGGCCGTCTTGGCGAATCCGGGTGAGCACCTCTTTAAGGCCCAGGATCAAAGAGACCGCGGATGTGTAAGCTGTCTGGTTCTTGGCCTGGGATTTGAGCTGCTTGGCAAAATCAAAGTAATATTTGGGCAAAGTGGAAGTCTTGACAAACTCCCAGGCCTTGGGGCTCAAGGCGGCAAAGGCCAGCCCGGGCGGCAGCATCATGGCCTTCTGAGAGCCGGCCACCTGCACGTCAATGCCCCACTCGTCCATGGGCAGTTCGTAGCCCCCCAGGGCGGAAATGGCGTCCACCACCAAGATGGTGCCGGGCCTGGTTTTGGTCACCTGGGCCAGCTCCTTCACCGGATGCTGCACGCCGGTGGAGGTCTCGTTGGCCTGGACGAACACCGCTTTGATGGCCGGGTTGGCCTCCAGTCGCCGGACCACTTCCTTTGGGTCCACCGCCCGCCCCCATTCCACCGGAATGCGGTCCACCTTGACGCCGTACACGGTGCAGAGCTCCGTCCAACGCTCGCCGAACTTACCGCCATCGATAACCAGCGCGGTATCCCCGGCGGACAGGGTGTTGGCCACCGCCCCTTCCATGGCGCCCGTGCCGGTGGCGGCAAAGATCAACACTTCCTGCTGGGTCTGGAAAAGATACTTGAGGTCCTCCCGCACCGCGCCTAAAATCTCCATAAACTGGGGGGCGCGGTGGTGGATTATGGGCTGGGCCATGGCCAATTGGGTTTCCGGAGCGACCGGAGTCGGGCCCGGGGTCATGAGATACCTTTTCATGGTCAGTTCCTTGCTTGGGACCTCGCACGCGGCGCGAGGGGATTTTGGGGAAACTCCTGAATTAATAAGTTTATTTCCTTATCAGGCGACTGTCAAGGATTCTATGCGGGGTTAGTGCAAAAGGGTACTAACTACTTTTATATTCGATAAAAAACCTTTTCCTTGCCTAAATTTTATAGACAATCCTTATAATTACCCTTCTGAAAGTTTTGATATGGGCAAGTTATCTTGAATTCTGACTTTTACCGTCAGGAACTTAGGCAGAACTTAAGGTGGGGTAAGCTCAAAACGAGCAAAGAGTCTTAGCCTATATTACTGTTAGCCCTATTTCTTTATAACCATAAGAAAATATAGGTTTAATTAAATTGACTTTTTTAAAATATTATGAAACAAAGAAAATATCAAGGCCTTTTTGGATTCGGTGCATACTCGGTATCTAACCACCTAGGAAGGATATCAAAGTGTTCCATGCCTATGAAGGTTAGAAGCTATTACCTCATCTCTCTCCGGCCCATGATTTAAGGTGGTATCGCTAACAAAAAAAATGTAAACGATCCATTGTTATTCTCTCGCAGAAAATTTCCTTAAGGGAATCCTTCCCCCTGAAAGGGTTTCAGATTTAACGGTAGATAATTGCGTGCCTTTACGGGTAGTGTGGTTTCTTTTCTCTCTATGGAAACATAGCCAACTGCTCTTGGAGTCAGGTAGCACCAAGGCCTAATTCTCTCCCGCTCGCACACGCAAGGGGGTGTGGCTGTGTTTTGCGACACCTTTCAGGATGTTATGAGGCTACCTCTCAAGCTGGCGAAGCTAGAAATGGCTCCGCCATACCCATGCCAGTCCTCCATGTTTTTCTCTTTTTCCCCAAAGTCGGGGCAACATTGCCCTCTTGCTTCTCATATGGCGCAGTATGCTCCGATACGAGCACTCAATAACCCTCCCCAACACATAATATTCATTCTATAGTAAAAGGAGATAAAAGATGATTAATCGCTATCTAATAAGATATTCATCCGTGATGATATTTTTAATCCTTCTCTTTGGATGCGCGCATCAAGTAACCTTAAACCCAACTATTAGCCCGAGTTCATTTACTGTTAAAAAATATCCTTATAGAGTAGCTGTGGTATTTTCCCCCGATATGCTAGAACTTGTTGTGCATGCAACGCCAACTAGTTTCATTGGGGGCGGCCATGTTTATGATTTTCAAATGGGTGATTCACTTTGTCAAGCTTTACTTAGGAGCGCTGACGCGGCCTACAATGAAGTTGTACAAGCAGATCTTGATCTTAAGGAGGGAGAGTTTGATAGGATAATCAAATATTCATTAGCAAATAGCAATTTGAATATTGAATTTACCGGGGCATTTACCTGGGTAACCGCCAAGGGCAACTACTCATTGAGCGTGCTCATGGAAGCATTTGATGGCCAGAATTTAAGTTTGATCCAAAAGGCACCGATCAATGGTAGCGGTTTCGTTTCCCAGCATGGAAATGAATTTACATCTGATAAGATATTCGCAAAGGCGATTGAGCAGGGTATTCAACAAGTTTCTGATAATGCGGCAAACCTTTTGGCATCCGGATTTGGCGAGATAAGATGATTGACTTAAAGGGGCGTTATCTCACGGAAATACCATGACTGGCAAGCATAAGAGAAACTATTCATCTCTACCAGAGATAGGTCCCCAACGCCTCAAAGGAAGAGTCGTGCGTGAAACGAATCAGTA
>JAUXZG010000121.1 GCA_030694005.1 Desulfobaccales bacterium
GCATCCGGGGCCAACTTGCAGCCTATCTGCACCCAGACTTGGGTGAGAAATTATAAAAATCAGCTAACCCCTTGAAATAAATGGAGCCGGCATGGGGATTTGAACCCCAGACCTGCTGATTACGAATCAGCTGCTCTACCACTGAGCTATGCCGGCCAAATTCCTTGTCGCCCTTAAGTATTCTGTATTTGGGGATTTTTGGCAATGGGAAAATCTCTTTCCAAATCGGCCCAAAAGTGTCATTTTGTAGGCACCTGCTGCGGACCAAACGCGGCCAAAATTTCAGCAGGCAAATCCGGTTCGATTCCCCACGGGGCTATCTCAGGTAAAACCTAACAGCCGGGCAAGAAAAGAGCGGGGAGTAGAAAACTAATCGATGGTAGGGGAGGATTGGTAATGAAAGGTTTCAAAGCGGTGCACGTGGTAGGCCGAAACCTGGATGAGACCTGGTTTGAATTGTTAAGGCAGCTTTATTACCATGGGCGGCGATATAAAATCGATGCCGGCTCCTTTGCCGGGGCCGAGAGATTAGAATTTGATTTTGTCAGTGGCACTATTTCAGAGCCTATCCAATATACCGAGGGGGGCATAAGGTTGCCCTTGGCCGTGACCGTGCCCCAGGGGATCCCCGCGCCCACTACGGATGAGTCTATTGAGAACTATTTCGTTGAGTATCTGATGAATGGCGAACTGAGTCTTAACGAACACTACCGGTATTCCACCTGGCTGCGCGGGGGTAAGTATGTTATGCCCCATCTGGTTTTGAATGGGATCAGGCAAGAAGATAGCGCGGTGGTGGTGAACGCCCCCGACCAGGTGCAGTGGTGCCTTGACCATTATAAAAAGAAAGGTTTTGGTAATAACCACTGTTGCATGTCTATCGGCTACCCGGAATCCAACTTTGCTTATGACAAGGAATACAGCAATGAGATGGAGCGTGGCACCAGTCCCTGTCTAAGAATAGTCGATACCAAAATTGTTAAAGAGGCTGGCGACAATTATCTATGTATGAATGTCTATTTTAGATCGTGGGACTGTTATGGCGGTTGGCCGGAAAACATGGGCGGCTTGGCGCTGCTCCAGGAATACATGGCTCAGGAATTGGGGGTCAAGGTCGGGCCCTTGAGCTTTACCTCTAAGGGTTTACATGCCTATGACTTTCAACTGGAAGCCTTGAAAGGCAGGATTGGCGCTTAATAGCCGGATCCGCAAGCGCGCCCGAAGGTAGGACAGACACTTAAGAGGCCCCAACAAATCGGGGCCTCTCTGGCTTGACTTAATCCCCATCCTAACTTAAAACTTGGTACAACTACTGGGGGCAGGTCAATCACCGAGATAGGCCGGCTTTGGCAGTATTTTTAAACCTTGCGAGATCTTTGGCCATCTTCCCAAATTATCATTTATCCATTGGATAAAGGTTTGGATAAAACACGCCCTTATTATCTATGTCTTTGATTTTTCTGTATATAAATCTGGATAGACAAAAAGGCTCCCCTTTCATAACCAAAGCTTCGAGATCGCTAAAGGTCAGCGGCCTTAAGAAGTTCTCGGGTCACCACGTCAAGGAGGCCCAGGACCGCGTCCAGGAACCAGAACCGGTCCAGGTTCGCCGGCACCGTAAAGGACACCTGGGCCGGGAATTCTTCGTCCGCCAACCACAGAATCACCTCCACCACCACCCCGGGAAATACCTGGAAGGCCAGGGCCGCGTCCCCGGCAGGCCGGGGCTCGGCCTGCCGGCGGCGCCCGGCGGCCAGAAAAGCGGCCACATCTTTGCCGAAACGAACCTCCAGGGGTGCGGCGGGCAGGTTGTGGGGCCCCCGCTCCTGAAAAAAGGTGGTCCCCCCGGGCAATTCCAGGGGACTTATAGGCGGCCCCAAAGCGGCAATGTCCACCTTAAGCAGATAAAGCAGCGCGATGAGACAGACCCGAAAGCCGGGGTCCGCCCCCGGCGCGCCGTCTAGCTGCACCTGCCGCCCAGCCGGGTCAATCAATAATTTTCGGTCCAAAAAGGCCAGATGATATAACCCCTCACGGAAAACCGCACCGGTGCGAGGGGTGACTTCCCCGGGGTCTTGTGCCTGTAAATCCTGCCAAATCTCCCGGCTCACCTCGGCGCACTTTTCATAAGCCATGCCTGATCTCCGAAAATTGGGGAGGGGGAGCCAGGGGTTACCCAGGCGAGACGCCTGTGCTCCTGGCCCCAGCCCGGCACCGCTCCATTTAAAGGGTTTTGAGGACTGACTAGATATTTTATAATATCTAAAAACCTCACAAAATCTAAACTTTGAGGCGAAACATGGAAAAATTCTTCTATCCCCAAAGTGTGGCGGTGGTGGGGGTCTCCGAGAATCCGGCCAATCTGGCCCGAGGGATTATCTCAAACCTCCGGGAATTTGGCTATCAGGGAAAAATTTATCCTGTGGGCCCGCGAGGCGGAAATATTTACGGATTCCCAATTTTATCCCATATTAAAGACTTGCCTGAATCCGTGGATCTGGCGGTGATTCTTACTCCCGCCCGCTATGTGCCCCAGGTGGTGGCGGACTGCGGCCGACTGGGCATCTCCCAGGTGGTGGTGGAATCCGCCGGCTTCTCGGAGTTGAATGAGGCCGGCCGGGCCCTGGAGGAGGAGATCCGGGGCTTGCTGAAAAAATACCGGATGCGCCTAGTGGGCCCCAACGGTCTGGGCCTCATGAATATGGAGACGGGACTCTCCCTGCCTTTTGCGGAAGTGCGCCCCCTGCCTCGCAAGGGCCGCATCTCCATAATTTCTCAAAGCGGGGGGGTGGCCACCCACCTTCTGGCCTGGATGCATCAGGAGGGCCTGGGACTCAATAAATTCCTGAGCCTGGGCAACAAGCTGGACGTGGCGGAAAATGAGGCCCTGGCCTATCTTTTGACGGATCCGGGCACTGAGGCCATATACCTGTATCTGGAAGGTCTAAGGGACGGCCGTGAGCTGATGTCTCTGGCGAAGAAGGCCACCAAGCCCATCTTCCTGCACCTGGTCAATGTGGGGCCGGAAACCGCGGCCATCGGCCAGTCCCACACCGCGTCGCTGACTACGGATGAGCGGGTGCTGGAGGCGGCCTGCCGCCAGGGGGGCATGGTAAGGATTAAAAGCCAGGGGGAGTTCCTGGTGGGGGCCAAAATGGTGGGCCAACCTCCGGTCAAGGGCTCCCGCCTGGTGGTCTTGAGCCGCAGTGGCGGAGAGGCCCTGGTGGCCGCCTATGCCTGCCGCAGGTGGGGTTTTAAACTCCCGCCTCTCTCTAAAGAACTCGTAGTCCTGATTCAGGAGCGCGCCCGGGCTGGGGTGATCAAGCCCACCAACCCCATTGATTTTGGGGACATCTTTGATTTCACCGTATATTCGGAAGTAATGGCCGCCCTCTGCCGGGACTCTGAGGTGGACGCGGTGCTGTTCCACTACGGCCCGGTGGCGGACTTTGAGGTGGAGCCCGCCCGCCAGATGGCCCGGCACCTCATCGAACAGGCCCGGACGGCCCAGAAACCCCTGGCCATTACCGTACTGTGCGACCTTAAAGAGGAGGAATTTTTCCGGGAAACCCTGGGGACGCCGGTATTCCACTTTCCGGAGGAGGCGGTGCAGGCCCTGGCCTTAAGCCGTTACCTGGCGGCCCGGGGGGAGGTGCAGGAGTTGGAAAAGAGTTTTGGGAGAGGGGGCCAGTGGGTGTGGCCCCCTGCCCCCTCTCCCAAGCCCTCTCCCCCAACCCCATACGGGGTTATAGAAGGGCCGGGGGCAGAGAAAATTAGCGCCATCCTGGATCAAGCGCCGCCAGGTGAATTTCTCCCTTTGCCGCAGGCCCTGTCCCTCATCGCCGCCCTGGGGATACCGGTGGCCGATTGGCAGACTGCGTCAAGCCTCCCAGAGGCCCTGGCCGCGGCCCAACGCCTGGGCTTCCCAGTGGTCCTGAAACTGGTGGCTCCGTCTTTGCTTCACAAAACCGAGGCGGGTGGGGTGCTCCTTGACCTGAAGGATGCCGCGGCAGTCGCCTCCGGCTTTGCCAAACTGGCCACGGTGGTCCAAAAACACCTGCCGGCCGGCGAATCCTGGCAAGTACTGGTCATGTCCCAGGCGACCGGCGGCCGGGAGGTGCTGCTGGGCGCCAAACAAGACCCGGCCTTCGGGCCGGTGATCGCCTTTGGGGCCGGGGGCGTGGACACCGAGGTTCTGGAAGATGTAGCCTTGAGGGTAGCGCCCCTAAATACGCCTGAAGCCCGGGCCATGCTGGCGGAAACCCGCATCGGCCGGATTTTGGCGGGCATCCGCAGCCAGCCCCCGGCCGACCTTGCGGCCCTGAGCGTGGCCCTGCTTGCTTTATCCCAACTGATGCTTAACTTCCCCCACATAACCGAGGTGGACCTCAACCCGGTGCGGGCCTTCCCCGGACAACCCGGCATCCTCACCCTGGACGCCCGGATTCGGGTGGGGGAGAGGCAGGCATGACTTTGGGGGAGGGGGTAAGGGCCTGCGGCCCTTAGCCCCCTCCCCCAAAAACTGAGTATAGGTGGATTAATTAATGAGTTTTGGCATCGGTCTGATTGCCGGCCTCTTCGGCGGCCTGGTGGGTCTGGGCGGGGGGGTGGTGATGATTCCCCTGATGATCCGGTTTTTCCAATTTGAGCAGGTCCTGGCCCACGGCACCAGTTTAATGGCGCTCATCTTCACGGGCGCGGCTGGGGCCGTCACTTACTACCTGAAGGGCTCAGTGGATATCCTGGCCGCGGCGCTGCTGGCCGCGGCCGCCATCTTTACCGCCAGGTTCGGCGCCCTTTACGCCAATTCCCTGCCAGAATGGAAGCTCAAAAGGGCCTTCGGGGTCTTTGTGATCCTGGTTTCGTTAATCTTACTGGCCAAACCCTATTTCGCCCACATCTCCCACCCGGTGAGCGGCTGGCCCAAGGTCGCGGTGCTGTTGACTTCCGGCGCCCTGGCGGGTTTTTTCTCGGGCATGATGGGCGTGGGCGGGGGGGCCCTCATGGTGCCGGCCCTGGTGCTTTTGGTGGGTCATACCCAGCACACCGCCCAGGGCAGCGCGCTGTTGGCCATGGTGCCCGCCGGCTCGGTGGGGGCCTACACCCACTGGCGCCTGGGCAACGTGGTGACCAAAATCCTGCCTGGCCTTATTTTGGGGATTATCCTGGGGACTTACCTGGGGGGGACCCTGGCCCATATGCTGTCCGAGGCGGCCTTGAGGTTCATTTTCGCCGCGGTCCTTATCTGGCTGGGAATCCGGGATATCAGAAAGAGCGCCAAGATACGGGAGCGGGTCCAGGCTTAAGGCAAAGTCAAGGAAAAGGACGAGGGACGACAATTCCCCCCGGTTACTCGTTCCCAAGCTGTGCTTGGGAACGCAATTGTGGCCCAAGCTCAGCTTGGGCACCACCGTGGTTCTCAAGTGCAACTTGGGAACCAGAGAAATGTAGCCGCAGGCTTTAGCCCGCGACAATGGAAACTGACAGGAAATTATGGTTTAATGACCGTAGATTAAAGGTCGATTGTTAATCTTTTGGCATCCCTGCAGGGGGTGAAAAATCCCCCCTACCCCCCTTCAAAAAAGGGGGGAACCAGGTAAAGCTCTCTTTAAAGTCCCCCTTTGGCAAAGGGGGACTTAGGGGGATTCATTATCGGGCTGCAAGTGATAGTCTGCGCCTACACCGGATAGAGAGCCGACCATCTCATTAATTTGGTAAACAGAAGTGAAAGAAATCACCCCTCAGCAACTGGCCGAGTTAATCCGCCAGAGCCGGCGGGCTGTGGCCCTGACCGGCGCGGGCATTTCCGTGGAGTCGGGCATCCCCAGCTTTAGGGGCGCGGGCGGCCTCTGGCAGCGCTACAACCCCATGGAATACGCCACCATCCAGGCCTTGCGCCAAAACCCGGTCAAGGTCTGGACGATGCTTAAAGAACTGGACGAGACCATCACCCGGGCCCGGCCTAATCCGGCCCACTATGCCCTGGCGGAACTGGAGGCCCGGGGTCACCTCATGGGGATCATCACCCAGAATGTGGACAACCTGCACCAGGCCGCGGGAAGCTGTAAGGTAGTGGAGTATCACGGCAATGCGCGGCGCTTTGTCTGCCTGGCCTGCCAGGGGCAGCACCCTCGGGAGAGCCTGGATTTTAATAAGACGCCGCTTTACTGCCCCTGCGGCGGGTTGATCAAACCCGACGTGGTCTTCTTCGGCGAACCCATCCCGCCCCAGACCCAGGAGGAAGCCCAGGAACTGGCCCAATCCTGCGACCTGCTCCTAATCATCGGCACCTCAGGCGAGGTCTCCCCGGCCAACTACCTCCCCTATACCGCCAAGGAATGGGGAGCCATCATCGTGGAAAACAACCTGGAGCCCACCGTCCTCACCCGCACCCTCACCCACCACTTCCTCCCCGGCCCCGCGGGACAGATGCTGCCAAAGGTGATAGAAGGGTTAGGAAAAGTTTAAGGCCCGAGGCAGTCGCCTCGGGCCTTAAAACCCTTCGGGTTGTTGGGGGAGGGGGCTAAGGGCCGGTGGGCCCTTACCCCCTCCCCCAAACCCCCACCCCCAATCCCATAACCGGGTGGGGAGGGAGGCTTTGGGGGAGATTGTAAGTGGACTTCAAGTCCCTGGCCCTCCCCCCAATTCCTCCACGCAGTGGAGGAGGGTGGGCGGAAGGCAGGGCTTTGCCCTGCCTTCCTGCTCATCCTTTATCCTTTTATCCTTTATCCTCCCTGCTCATCCTCTATCCTGCTTCTTCTTCCTTGGTTTTAAAAGTCAGCCCCCCGTCGTCCGCGTCCACGACGATGGTGTCGCCTTCTTTGAATCTGCCTTCGAGCAGCATGGGGGCCAGTTTATCCTGGAGGTGGTGTTGGATGGCCCGGCGCAGGGGTCTGGCGCCGTAGACCGGGTCGTAGCCGGTTTCGGCCAGGAAGTCCCGGGCCTTATCGGTGAGTTCCAGGTGGAGTTGGCGTTCGGCCAGGAGGCGGGCCAGCCGCGCCATTTGCAGGCCCACGATCTGGCGCAGTTGTTCTAAGGTGAGGCGGTGGAAGATAAGGATGTCGTCCACCCGGTTTAAGAATTCCGGTTTGAAGTGGAGCCGCAGGGCTTCCATGACCCGTTCCCGCATCTGGTTTTCGTCGGTGATCTCGGCGATATACTGGCTGCCGATATTGGAGGTCATGATGACGATGGTGTTCTTGAAATAAACGGTGCGGCCGTGGCCGTCGGTAAGGCGGCCGTCGTCCAGGATCTGCAGGAGGGCGTTGAACACTTCCGGGTGGGCCTTTTCCACTTCGTCGAACAGAACCACGGAATAGGGCCGCCGCCGCACCGCCTCGGTGAGCTGGCCCCCTTCCTCGTAGCCCACATAGCCCGGGGGCGCGCCGATGAGGCGGGAGACCGTGTGTTTTTCCATGTATTCCGACATGTCCAGGCGGATCATGGCGGCCTCGGAGTCAAAGAGGAACTCGGCCAAGGCCCGGGCCAGCTCGGTTTTGCCCACCCCGGTGGGTCCCAAAAAGATGAAGGAGCCCAGGGGCCGGTTGGGGTCCTGTAGGCCGCTGCGGGCCCGGCGCACCGCGTTGGACACGGCCTGGACCGCCTCCTCCTGGCCCACCACCCGGGCCGCCAGGCGCTCTTCCATGTGCAGCAGTTTCAGCTTTTCCCCTTCCACAAGGCGGGTCACCGGGATGCCGGTCCACTTGGAGACCACTTCCGCCACATCTTCGGCGTCCACCTCCTCCTTGAGCATGGCCCCTTCCTTCTGGAGGTCGGCCAGCTTCTGGTTTTCGGCTTCCAACTCTTTCTGGAGATTGAGCAGAGTGCCGTAGCTCAACTCCGCAGCCCGGGCCAGGTCGCCGACGCGTTCCGCCTGGGCCGCTTCGAATTTGGTCTTCTCAATCTGCTCCTTGATGTTGCGGATATGGCTGATGACCTCCTTCTCCTGCTGCCAGCGGGCCTTCAGCCCCAGGCTCTTTTCCTTGAGATCGGCCAGAGATTTTTCAATCTTGGCCAGGCGCTCCTGGGAAGCGGCGTCCTGCTCTTTTTTCAAGGCCTCCCGTTCGATTTCCTCCTGGGTGATCTTGCGCTCCACTTCGTCGATGTCCGCCGGCCGGGAATCAATTTCCATGCGCAGCTTTGAGGCCGCCTCATCGATCAAATCCACCGCCTTGTCGGGCAGGTGGCGGTCGGTGATGTAGCGGTTCGACAGGGTGGCCGCGGCGACGATGGCGCTGTCCTTGATGCGCACCCCGTGGTGCACCTCGTAGCGCTCTTTTAAGCCCCTTAAGATGGCGATGGTGTCCTCCACCGTGGGCTCGGCCACTAAGATGGGTTGAAAGCGGCGCTCTAAAGCCGCGTCCTTTTCGATGTATTTGCGGTATTCGTTGATGGTGGTGGCCCCGACGCAATGCAGTTCTCCCCGAGCCAAGGGCGGTTTTATCATGTTGGAGGCGTCCACCGCGCCTTCCGCGGCTCCGGCTCCCACCAGGGTGTGGAGTTCGTCGATGAACATGATGATCTTGCCTTCGGATTCGGTGATTTCTTTGAGCACGGCTTTCAAGCGGTCTTCGAATTCACCCCGGTATTTGGAGCCGGCAATCAGCGCGCCTAAGTCCAGGGCCACTAAACGCTTGTCTTTCAAGCTCTCGGGCACGTCGCCGTTGACGATGCGCTGGGCCAGGCCTTCCACGATGGCGGTCTTGCCCACCCCGGCCTCGCCGATGAGCACCGGGTTGTTTTTGGTGCGCCTGGATAAGACCTGGACGATGCGGCGGATCTCAGAGTCCCGGCCGATGACCGGGTCCAGCTTGCCGGAGCGGGCCATTTCCGTCAGATCCCGGCCGTACTTCTCCAGGGGTTGATATTTCTCCTCCGGGGCCTGGTCAGTGACCCGCTGGGTGCCGCGCAAATCCGCCAGGGCCTTTAAAATGGCCTCCGGGGTGAGCCCCTGGCCGGCTAGCAGGCGGCCCACGTCGCTGTTTTTGTCTGCGGCCAAACCCAAAAACAGGTGCTCCGTGGAGATGTATTCGTCCTTCATGAGGCCAGCCTGTTTAAAGGCCTCGTCCAACACTTTATTTAGAGCCGGGGAGATATAGACCTGCACCTCGCCGCTCACTTGGGGCAGCCGGGCCAGCAGGTCATCCACCCCCTGGATAATTTTTTGAGGGTCCTTTTCCATTTTTTTCAGGAGGGGGCGGATCAGCCCTTCCTCCTGGGCCAGGAGGGTGCGCAGCAGGTGAGCGGGCTCGAGCTGCGGGTTACTCAGCCGCCGGGCCAACTCCTGGGCGCCTTGCAGGGCCTCCTGGGCTTTAAAGGTTAATTTGTCAAGACGCATGCGAAGCCTCCACGGGGTATTTGACTAAGTTATAAGAATTATTATAAAATGTAAGCACGACAATTTCTGTGTCAAGGAAGATTAACCGAAAATCTCATTAAGCTGGTATAAAGGGCTTAAGGTTAATTATTCATGCAACTGGTGGCCCTCATCCCGGCCCGGTTCAGCTCCACCCGCTTTCCCGGCAAGGCCCTGGCAACCCTTTTGGGGAAGCCCTTGATCCAGTGGGTCTATGAGCAGGCCGCCAAAGTGCCGGACCTAGACGACCTGTGGGTGGTCACCGACGATGAGCGCATCAAGGAATGCGTGGAGAATTTCGGGGGCCGGGCCATGCTCACCCGGGGCGACCATCCCTCCGGCAGCGACCGCCTGGCCGAGGCCGCGGCGAAATTGGGGCTGGCGCCGGAAGACCTCGTGTTCAACATCCAGGGGGACCAGCCGGTGTTCCCGCCGGAACTCATCGGCCAGCTGGCCGCGCCCTTGCGCCGGGACCCCCAGGCGGTTATGGTCACCCCAGCCCGGCGGCTCAGCGATCCCGAGACGGCCCAAAACCCCAATGTGGTCAAAGTGGTCTTCGACCGCCAGCACCGGGCCCTGTATTTTTCCCGCAGTCCCCTGCCTTTCTGGCGCGACGGAAACAAGCCCTATTTCTACAAACATATCGGCATCTATGCCTATCGCGCCGATTTTTTACAAAAATTCATCACTCTCCCCCCCGGCCGCTGGGAAGAGGCGGAAAAATTGGAACAACTGCGGGCCCTGGAACACGGCTTCCCCATTCAGATCGTGGAAACCCAGGGCGATACCCTGGAAGTGGATACCCCGGAAGACTTGCGGCGGGTAGAGATATTTCTGGGGGGAGGGGGCCAGGGGTCATAGACCCCTGCCCCCTCCCCACACCCCTCTCCCAACCCCTTATGAGGTTTAGGGGGGCGGAGAAGGCGGGCCTAAAGGCCCCGCCCTCTCCGGGCCCCATAAGGGGGGTAGTTGGGAGTAGGGAAAGGGCTGGTGGTACAGGCGTCTCGCCTGTGCTCAGGTCCCTGGCCCCCCACAAACATACAGATCGGGAGACGTGCTCGCCATGAACCCTAAAGATCGCCTCATCTTCCCGTTGGATGTGCCGGATAAAGACACGGCCAGGCGCTACGTCGATTTGCTCCGGGAAGAAGTGGGGCTGTTCAAGGTGGGGTTGGAGCTGTTCATGGCCGAAGGGCCAGTGATTATGCAAGAGCTGGCCAATGAAGTTGGACCAAACAGGTTTTTCCTCGATTTGAAGTTTCACGACATTCCTTCCACCATGCACGGCGCCATAACCACCATACTTCACGGCATTACTTTGACAACGATCCACTGTGATCAAGGGCTTGAGGCATTGAAGAAAATGGTGGCATCTCTGGGAGGAGACTTTAAAATCCTGGCGGTAACGGTTCTCACCAGTATAAGTTCTGAAGACCTTCTAACCCTGGGATATGACCGGCAATATGCCGAAGACCCAACGCAACTGGTCTTGCTAAAAGCCAAGCTGGCCCAGGAAGCCGGCTGCGCCGGGGTGGTCTGCTCCGGCCAAGAAGTTAAAGCGGTCAAAAAGGAGTGCGGGCAGGACTTTTTAGTGGTCTGTCCCGGTATCCGGCCGGCTTGGGGAGCCGTGGCCGGAGATGACCAGAAACGCATCGTCACCCCTTACGAGGCCATAAAAAACGGGGCCGACTATATCGTGGTGGGCCGGCCCATCCGCACCGCCCCGGACCGGGTGGCCGCGGCCCGCCAGGTGGTGGCGGAAATCGCCGCCGGAATGAAGGATTGAGGGGGAGTTTTTTGGGGGAGGGAGCTAAGGGCCGCAGGCCCACTTACAATCCTCCCCCAAACTCCCACCCCCAATCCCATAAGTTTTGGCTGGGGAAGTCGGGGCCAAAGGCCCCGCCTTCCCCAGCCTATATGCGGGTTGGGAGGGGGCTGTGGGGGGAGATTGTAAGGGGACCTCAGCTCCCTGGCCCTCCCCCCAAGTAAATCAAGGTTTCCAGGAAGCCATGATCCAATCTGCTAAAGGCAGAATTTCCACCATTGTCATCTCCACCGCCTTGGGGACCAGCGGCCGGGGCATCTTCCCTTACACGCTCCTGCCGGGCTACCGTAGACTGGTGCGGGCCGTAAAAGACAACGGCACCACCGTCCTCACCAAATCCGCCACCAGATTTAAGAGAAAGGGGAATTTTGTTCCCTTAAATCCACTGACCTGGGAATACATCCAAAGACTCCCTGATACAGGCATGCTCAACGCTTACGGGCTTACCAACCCGGGAGTGGAAGGCTGCGCTCAAGGTATCCGGCTCTCCTTAGGAATGGGTTTCAAGGTCATCCCCAACTTTTACCCGGAGTTTGCCAAGGGCACGGAGACCGCCATCAGCGAAACTCTGGAGGCCATTGACCTTTACCAGAAAATTCTGGGCCCGTTTTTTTGGGCCCTGGAATTGAACTTCTCCTGCCCCAATTCCCAGGAAGCCATTAAGGAAAATGTCCAACAGGGGCTCAAGTGCACCCAGGCGGTGATGGCACGCAATCCCTCGCTGTTTTTGATTGCCAAAATCAGCCGGGTGCACCCCTATGAGTTTGCCCAGGAACTGGAAAGCTCAGGAGTAAACGCCATCCATGGGATTAACACCATTCCTTACGAAATCATTTTCCCGGAGGAGCGCTATCCCCGCTCACCGCTGTGGCAAGTGGGCGGCGGCGGGGTGTCCGGCGGCCCGGCCTTCGAAGAAGCCTTTAACTATAACCAAACCTTGAGGAAGAAGGTAAGTCTGCCTTTAATTATGGGGTGTGGGGTGCGAACTAGTGAGGATGTGAGAAAGTACCTGGACATCGGCGCGGCTGCCGTGAGCCTCTGCACCCTGGCCCTGCGCCGGCCCCAGGAGGCGGAAAAAATTATTACCACTCACCATGGGTGAATCTGAAGATTGATAATGACCGTCTTGCGCCGGCTGCAACGGATTTTAAACCACCCCTGGTGCGAATTCGCGGTTGGCTTGATCCTGGTGCTCACCGGTATCACCGAGTTGTGGGCTTCTTTAAGGGATAAGCTCCCATTGAGCGGCCTTAGCCTGCACCACGCGGTCATCCTTTTGGGCGCCACCATCGTCCTCAGGTCTTTGCCCGGCTTGTTTCTGGGGGTGGAATTCCTCGATGACGCCTCGCCCCGCTTGAAGGGCGGCAATAATCGGCTGCTGCGCGGCCTGGACAGAATTGCCCGCAGCCATGCCATGGACCTCACCATGGGCGGCATCCTGGTGGTGGCCGGCGTCGCCGACTTGCTGGACAACCTGGCCCAAGGCCGGACGCTTTTCAGGCTGAATGCCGACTATGGCGTAATCGCTTTCGGGCTGGCTCCCTTTCTCAACGCCTTTATCGCTCTTTTTAAGGGCCTGTGGCGCCTCGATCGGGAACGGGCCCTCTTACCCACCGCGGCGCTGTGGGGCTTGTTGGACCGGGCGGTAAAAAACCCCTACATTACCTTTGCCGTTGGTTTAATCATGGTGGCCAGCGGTCTGGCCGAAGCCGCGGCCACCCTCACCGAAGATCTGTTTATCACGCAAAATATTAAGCTGGTGCACGGCCTGCTCCTCTTCGGAACTTACGGGGTTATCAACGCTTTGCCGGAGGTCTTTTTAGGGCTGAGATTCATCCTCAGGGGCATGTTGCCCAAGCAGGAAGTCGGTGACCCGGAGGGATGATGGGCGGATCGCCTGTTGGGAGGGGCTGGTGACCTCCCTTAAATCTCTAGCCCACTTACGGAGACGGGGGGGCGGGAATTACCCCTTAGGGAATCCCCGGGTGAAGTGGGCCTGCCGGTCCCCGGCCAGGGCGCCGAGACAGGGCGCCGCCCCTGGCACGGGCAGTATATCTAGTTATTGCGTATATATAGCAGGTATACGCCTAAAATCAGATGGCAAATTTCAATACTCCGACCGCTAGATTGAGTTTTTAGGCCGGGACTTCATTCAGTAATGAGTTCGCCAAGAGCATTATTACTAAATTGGAGGCCGCTTTTCGCACAGAGTAGCCAAATCGTGTTATCTAAGAAAGAGATTCGGACGCCAACATCTCTAGCAT
The DNA here is from genome assembly GCA_030694005.1 of Desulfobaccales bacterium. Taxonomy (GTDB): domain Bacteria; phylum Desulfobacterota; class Desulfobaccia; order Desulfobaccales; family 0-14-0-80-60-11; genus JAUXZG01. Next base: position 13,445 of record JAUXZG010000121.1, read on the forward strand.
ATTTTGCGGCCTCCAGCATGACTGTAATAAGTTCTTTTTCGTTAGCAAGAGGAGCCTTGCGGACAGAACGATCAGGCCAATTTGAAAACTGAACAAGTTTAAAACTCCCCATAGCTCGGTTGATATGCCGGTCAGGTTTTGTTACGTCGTATCCAATGTTCTTCATTGCTTCAGCAGCTAGAGCGATTCCCAAAGCTGGGAGCTTATGCTTGCTACTTGGCGAACCTATAGACTTAACAAGATAAATCGCATTATTCCCTGTCGTTTCCAAAAGCGATGCAAAATATTGATTTAGGGAACCATATTGTTGTGAGTGTTCACCGAGCTTACTAGCTGTTTCAATCAAGTCTACCAAACTCCGCTTCATTGTCATTGATCCAGCTTTCCTTCTCTGAAACCATGGGATGAAGACATTACTAATGTCATTGCTATCCAAAGTCGAGTAGTAACTTAAATCAAAGCCATGGAAAAGGTCTTGAAGTTCCGATAGAACAGGTTCGATTCTCGACCAGTCCGTTGAATTTGATAGTACTGCCTTAACAATTCCCTCAAACACCTCGTTATCAGAAAACTGGTGCCTTTGCTCCCGGGCATCGACAGCGGATACCTGTCCACCTTGAAGGATTCTATCCCTCCAATTTGTCAGCCTCGAATCCAAAGTCCCACGTATTTTGTTCCAAAGGTGCTCCAGCTTCGTTACTTTGCCAAGTTTAAGGGGGGTACATTTCTGTTTGTGAATAACTTTATCTGCGTCAACCTGCCGTTTTAGTTGTGAGAACAATGAGATATGTTTTACTTTCTTGGGAAGATCTGTCTGCTTCTGAGGTTTTACTTTTCTGGCTAATCGCCATTTTTTGACCCATTCAATGGTTTTCCTAGCCAAATATAAGGCAAAGGCAATCTCTAATAATCGGAAGATAACTTGGGATATGGTCATTGCTATGTACTTTATCTCTAATCAGAGATCATCCGGCAGCCTTGGCCATCCTTTAAGAAGTCCAGAGTTTAATTATAAGCACCGGTCTTTTGCCAGCTTTATAGTCTTTGTCTGTCACCCGATAGCATTCATCTAATTAACACTTTTAAATATTTTTTATTTAAAATCAAGGCCAAAGACTATAATCAATTTCAATATGTTGTGAGCTTTTCAATAAAATCAACTAATTGCACAGCCCAAGAACCCCAGGCCAGAATCGCCCGTTAATGGGCCCATTGGAAAAGCTGAGGCGACATGCCATCACCTTTGGGAAGCGGCATTAAAGGAATAGCATTTAACTTGCCAATATCTGCAATTAACCCCATGCCCAACCTAAATATTTAAGCCGCCGCGGTGCCCCGCCGGATGGCCTCCAGGGTGATGGCTGCCAGGGTATCCAATTCCTCCAGGGAGATGCACAAGGGGGGCATGAGGACGATGGTATCGCCCAGGGGGCGGAGGATGGCCCCCAGTTGGCGGGCCGCCAGGATCACCCGGTGGCCGGTGCGCCGGGCCGGGGGGAAGGGTTCACGGGTATTTTTATCCTGCACCAGTTCAATCCCAACCATCAAACCCCGCTGGCGGATGTCGCCGATATGGGGGTGGGCGGCCATTTCGGCAAGGCGTGTGCTGAGCAGCTCGATTTTTCCCGGCAACTCTTCCAGCAGCCGCTCCTTTTGAAAAATGTCCAGGCTGGCCAGGGCCACTGCCGCGGCCAGCGGGTTGCCGCTGTAGGTGTGGCCGTGGAAAAAGGTCTTGAATTCCTGGTATTCGCCCAAAAAGCCCTGGTAAATTTCGTCGGTGGCCAGGGTGGCGGCCAGGGGCAGGTAGCCGCCGGTGAGGCCCTTGGCCAGGCATAGAAGGTCCGGGCTCACCTGCTCATGTTCGCAGGCGAACATCTTGCCGGTGCGGCCAAAGCCCACCGCCACCTCGTCGGCGATTAGGAGCACGCCGTGGCGCCGGGTCGCCTCCCTTACTTTGGTTAGATAGCCCGGGGGCTGGGGGATCATGCCCGCGGCGCCTTGCATGAGGGGCTCCAGGATGACCGCGGCCAGTTCCTGGTGGTGGGCCGCCACCAGTTCTTCCAGCCTGGTCAGGCACTGGGTCTGGCAGTCTTTAAGGTGGAGGCAGCGGTAACAATAGGTGGCCGGGGCTTCCAGGGTCTCAAACAGCAGGGGGCGGTAGGTCTCGTGGAATAAGGGGATGCCGCCCACGGCCACCGCCCCCAGGGTGTCGCCGTGATAGGCGCCGCTCAGTTTCAGGAAGCGTTGTCTCTGGGGCTGGCCTTTATTGCGCCAATACTGGAAGGCCAGTTTCAGGGCCGCTTCCACCGCGGTGGAGCCGTTGTCGGAAAAAAAGACCCGGGTGAGACCGGCGGGCGCGATCTCCGCCAGACGCCGGGCCAGGAGGATGGCCGGCGGGTGGGCGAGGCCCAGCAAGGTGCTGTGGGCCACCTGCTCCAATTGGGCGATCAAGGCCCGGTCCAGTTCCGGGCGCCGGTGGCCGTGGAGATTGGCCCACAGGGAAGAAACGCCGTCCAGGTAGCGTCGGCCTTCTGAATCATAAAGATAGACGCCTTCGCCCCGGGTGATGATCAGGAGCTCTTCCTGACAGAACCCCGCCATCTGGGTGAAGGGATGCCAGAGGTGGTCCCGGTCCCATCTCACCAGGGTGTCGCGCTCATAGGCCATAAACCCTCCTTAAATAGGGGGGAAATCTTGTTGGTTGAGGAGGGACCAAGAGGTTGCGGGTCCCCGGTCAATCTCCCCTACACCTAAAATCTATTATAATTTTTACCGTGAAAAACCAATGCCAAAATCCCCTTAAATCCCCCTTTATAAAAGGGGGCTTAATTCCCCTCCCTTCTTAAAGGGGGGCTAGGGGGATTTTTTATCCCCCTTGGTGGCTGACTGATTAGACTTGACCGTTTTCAGGCGGAGGCCGGGCGGACGCCCCTGGCCCCGACTCCCCAGGCCATATTTCCCGGGTTGGGGGTGTGGGGGTAGATGTGGACCAGCCGCATGGCGGTTATTTTACAGGCCCGGGCGTTTGTTCCACCTCCCTAGCCTTCCTGCAACATTGACCTGACGGGGGCTAAGAAACTTGGGATTCGAACTCCGCAGAATGGGACAGGCGTCGGGGGTCTATGAGATTAAAGCGGCGCATTTTATTGAACAGGGTAGTGCGACTGATGCCCAGGGCCCGGGCGCTGAGCTGGCGGTTCCAATTGCAGCTTTCCAGGGTTTCCAACAGGATGCGCTCCTCGACCTGGGCCAAAGCCGCCTCCAGGGTGAGGTTGGCGGGCATGGGAGTGGGAGCCATCTCGCGCTTAGTGAAATGCGCCGGGAGCGATTCGGGAATGATGAAATCCCCGGGACACAAGATTACCGCCCGTTCAATGACATTTTCCAGTTCCCGCACATTTCCCGGCCAGGGGTACCTGAGACAGAGCTGCAGCGCACTTTTGGCCATACCTTTGATCTTTCTGTGATGGGCCCGATTGAACTGGTGAATGAAATGTTCAATCATAGGCTCGATATCACTCAAGCGCTCCCTTAAGGAGGGGATGTTCAAAGAGACCACATTGATGCGATAGTACAGGTCTTCCCGGAAGTTCTGGCGCAGCACCTCTTCCTGCAGGGAGGTATTGGTGGCCGTGATGATCCTCACATCCACGTTGATGGGCACATTTCCCCCCACCCGTTCGATGACCTTTTCCTGAAGGACCCTGAGGAGCTTCACTTGCAGGTTAGGGGAGGCGCAATTGACATCGTCCAAAAAGACGGTGCCGCCGTGGGCCTCCTCGAATTTGCCTTTTTTATCCCTATAGGCTCCGGTGAAGGCTCCCCGCACGTGTCCGAAAAGTTCACTTTCCAGCAAGGTCTCGGACAAGGAACCGCAGCTAATCTTGACGAACGGCCCCTCCCGCCGGGAGGAGTGATCGTGGATATATTTGGCCAGCATAGATTTGCCGGTGCCGGATTCCCCGGTAATCAACACCGTGGCCATGGTGTCGGCAATGGTATGGACCAGCTCCAGAAGCTGGTCCATCTTCCGGTCTCCCACCACCATCTTATCTTCCAAGGCCCAGGGCTTCAGGCGCCGTTTCAGCGTATTATAGGAGGCCAGCAGTTTCTTCTGCTCCAGAACCCGCTTGATGGAAAGTTTAAGACGCAGGTCGTCGATGGGTTTGGTGATGTAGTCATAGGCCCCCAGCTTGATGGCCTCCACCGCCCCGTCAATGTGGCCGTGGCCGGTAATAAAAATAATGGTGGTATTGGGGGAGCGGCCCTGTATTTCCTTCAGCAGCTCAAAACCGTTTAACCCCGGCATCTGGATGTCGGACAGGATCAGCTGATAGCGATTATCCTTAAGCTTGGCCAGGGCGGTGTTGCCGTCCGGAGCGGTATCCACGGTATAGCCCTCGAGGGTGAGCATCTCCTTGAGGGACTCACATACCAGAAACTCGTCGTCCACGATCAGGAGGTCTTTATTGGCCACCTTGTCCTCCCGGCCCAGCCTGGGGCAGGATGACGCTTACTTTGCTCCCCTCCCCCGGCTGGCTTGCCACTACCAGGCGTCCACCATAACGGTTGAGAATCTTCTGACAGATTGACAACCCCAACCCCAACCCCAATCCTTGGGCTCCTTTTTTGGTGGAATAGAACGGCTGGAAGATCTGGTCCACTTCCTGCGGTGAGAGGCCCGGACCGGTGTCCTCAAAGGCGATCTCCACCCGGTCTTTATGAAGGGTCCCGTTTACCGTTAACTGTCCGCCTTGGGGCATGGCCTCCAGGGCATTTTTGATGACGTTGATGAACACATAATAGAGGTCAGCCTCCATCACCATATTTTGGAACTCCGGGGCGGGGTGGAAAGCCACCTGCACCCGCTGATCGGAGGCTTGAAACATCATGATCCTGATGGCATCCTGGAGCAGGCTGTGCAAATTATCAGTGACCCGAGGAGGAGCTTTAAAGGGGTTGGCAGAAAACAACAGCGATTTGATGCTTAACGACATCTTCTGCAGACCTTTTTGGGCTTCCGTGAGATAGCGCTCCACCTCCTGGTGGTCTTCTTTTTTCATGAGGGCCAAAGAGAGGTAACGCCGGATGCCGTCCAAGGGGTTATTCAATTCATGAGCCACACAAAGGGCCAGCTTGCCCATGATGGCCAGATGTTCGTAAAGGTTAAGGCGCTGTTTGAGGCGTTCCAGTTCGCTCACATCTTCCACCAGGAGCAAACCCCGGCGGGCCTGCCGGTCCGATGGCCAGGGGACCATTTTTACCCCCAAAAATCGCCGGGGTTTTCCCTGGTAGTCGGTCTTGAGAGAGGAGAACTCCTTAAGTTCCTGGTTTGAGAGGACTTGGCGAAAAGCTCGCTCCAACTTCTCTTGATCCTGGGGGGAGAGGCCCAGGCGCGGGAAAATCTCTTGCCCCACCAGTTCCCGGCCTTTAAGGCCCGATAAGCGTTCCAGAGCCGGGTTGGACTGAACTACTTTAAGATCCTGGTCCAACAGCGCCAGCCCCAGGGGGACCTCCTCAAAGACCCAGGGGCCCTCCAAAGGTTGGGGAACAAACTCTGCCGGGGGCTCCCGGGACTCCAGGATTTCCACCAGCAGCCGGCCCAACAGCCAGCCCAGGAAAAGGTCCCGGGGGCCAAAAGACTGCTTATCCTGACGGTCGGTAAGGTTGATCAGTCCCCAAAACTTATACCCCATCATGGGAATGATCATCAGCCCTTGGGTGTCGTAAGCGGAGCGCACCCCCAGGAGAGGGAAGCGGGACTCCTTGCTAAGATCCGCCACCAATAGAGGGCGCCGGTGAGTGGCCACATAGCCCATGAGCCCTTCGCCGGCAGACTTAACCGCCCCGGCCCGGGCCTTAGCCCCGGAGCCCAGGGCCGCCAGCCCGGAAAACTGGCCCTTAGAGGCGTCAAAGAGGAAGATGGAACTGCGGGTGGCTTGCACCAGGTCCCGGGCGGCTGCCAGGATGAGGTGGCCCACTTTCTTCAGATCCTTTTGCTGTTCCAACTTCTCCCGTAAGACCTTCAGAACCTGGGCCTCGGGGGTGGTTAACACCAGCTCCAGGGCCTGCCAGCCCATGGCTTCGGCCCCCTTAAAGACCAGCTCCAGGTCCCGGTGGGACCGGCTCAGGCGCTGATGTTCCAGGGCCCGCTTGACGGCATGGCGCAAAATCTCAGGCTGCAACGGCTTGGTAAGGTAATCAAAGGCCCCCAGCTTTACCGCGGACACCGCATCCTGGTAATTGGCAAAGCCGGTGAAGACGATGATTAAGGTGTCGGGATGGTTGAGACGGAGGTACTGGACCAACTCCATCCCCCCCATCTCCGGCATCAGCATATCGGTAAGGACCAGATCATAAGGATGCGCCTCTAAACGGGACAGGGCTTTGCGGCCATTCACCGCGGTGTCCACCAGATAGCCGTCGGCGCTCAGGAGGTCCTTAACCAGACTAAGGGTGGCGGCATCATCATCCACCGCCAGGATCATGGGTTGCTCTTTCATACTTTGGCCTTAACCGCCCAGTTTACCGCCTTCACTTGCCTGTTGAGGAAAAATTCTTACCTAATAATTATTCCAAAAATTGATTTAGGTATAATAATAAACATCAAATCACACCCGCGCCATATTGTTTTTGCAAAAATTGGCGATAGGCCCCGGAGCATACCCGATTCAACCACTCCAGGTGGGAAAGGTACCAGGAGATCGTGCGCCCCAGGCCTTCCTCAAGGTTGACCTGAGGCCGCCAGCCCAAGGCGGTGTCGATTTTCCGGCAGTTCAGGGCGTAGCGCCAATCATGGCCGGGACGGTCGGGGACAAAAGTGATCAGCCTCTCAAGATCTCCCAGGTCCGGCCGCATTTCCTGGAGCAGGCTAAGGAGCAAGCGCACCAACTCCAGGTTGGTTTTTTCCTGCAGGCCGGCAATATTATAGGTCTCTCCCGGTTGACCCTGCTCCAATACCGTCAGCAGGGCCCGGCAATGGTCCTCCACAAACAGCCAGTCCCGCACATTGCCGCCCTGGCCGTAGAGGGGAATGGGTTTTTGCTCCAGGGCCTGGCGGATGCTAAAGGGAATGAGCTTTTCGGGAAACTGGTAGGGGCCATAGTTATTGGAGCAGTTGGTAATGAGCACCGGTAACCGGTAGGTGCGGAAGTAGGAGCGCACCAGAAAATCCGCCCCGGCTTTGGAGGCGGCATAGGGACTGGAGGGCGCGTAGGGCGCCGCCTCCGTCACCGGTGGGTCCTTAGACCCCAGGGAACCGTACACTTCATCGGTACTTATATGTAAAAAGCGGGGCGCCGCCTCCTGCGGCAAATCTTTCCAGGCCTGGCGGGCGGCTTCCAACAGGAAGAAGGTGCCCAGCACATTGGTGCGCACAAACACCGCCGGGTCCAGGATGGACCGGTCCACATGAGTTTCCGCGGCAAAATGCACCACCCGGCTGATCCCGTAGCGGGCAAAGAGCCCGGCCACCAATTCCCCCTCCGCCACATCCCCTTTGACCAGGGTATGCTGGGGGTCGTTTTCCAGGTCGCGCAAGTTCTCGGGATTACCGGCATAGGTCAACAGATCAAGATTGATAATCTGCCAGTCCGGCCTGTGCCGCCTTAAGAAATGGACAAAATTGGCGCCGATAAAGCCGGCGCCGCCGGTTACTAAAACCTTAATCATAATTGTCCGCCATGAACTTCCCAGAACTTACGGAAGGCCTCCTCCCAGGGGGGCATGAGGTCCAGGCCGGTCAATCTCAAGAGGCGATTTTCCAGGACCGAATTCGCCGGCCGGGGCGCCGGGCGGGGATACTCGGAGGTGGCGCAGGGCACCACCCGCACCGGTAACCCGGCCTGTTCCAGGATCAGCCGGGCGAAATCATACCAGGTGGTCTGGCCCTGGCAGGTGGCGTGGTAAGTGCCGAAGGCCTCGGTTTGGGCCAACGCTAAGAGCTGTGGGGCCAAGGCCAGGGTGCTGGTGGGGGTGCCTCTTTGATCCTGGACCACTTTAAACTCTTGCCCCGGGGAGAGGTTCCGTCCCCGGGCCAGGATGGCGGTGACGAAATTCGGGCCCGGCAGGCCATAAAGCCAGGCGGTCCGGACAATGAAATGATCCGGGCACTGCTGCCTTACGGCCTCCTCCCCTAAAAGCTTGCTTAAGCCGTAGACCGACAGGGGCCGGGGCGGGTCCCACTCCACATAGGGGGCCGGTTTGGCGCCATCAAAAATATAATCGGTAGATATCTGGATGAGCTTAAGCCCCAAGCGCCGGCAGGCCACCGCCAGGTTGCGGGGCCCCAGGCTGTTGACTTTAAAGGCCAGATCAGGGTCCTGCTCCAGATCATCCACCCGGGTGGCCGCCGCGGCATTGATGACCGCCTGGGGCCGCCTGTTCGCCAGACAGTCCCAGACCGCTTGCCAGTCGGTGATATCCAACTCGCCCAGGTCGGTGGCTACCACTTCCCAGCCCCGGCGGGCAATTTCGGGTACCAGGGCCTGACCCAACTGGCCGGCGGCGCCGGTGATCAAGATTTTCATGGGTCCTTAGGGTCCAGCCCTTCTCTAGGCCTCACTTTAGGCGAAAAGGGCAGTTGGGGTCATCCTCGTAGCGAATCTCATCCACCGGTTCTAAACGCCCGGCCCCCTTATAAAGGCGGTTGGCGCCGTTAAACACCACCCCCGGCCGGTCGCTGATATTTAAGTAACCGTGCACCACCCCCGGAGGCACGATGAGAATCCCCGGGCAACTCTCGCCCAGATAAAATTCCTGGTGCCTCCCAAAACTGGGGCTGTCGGAACGCTGGTCCCAGAGGACTATCCGAAATTCACCGGGGCCGGGAAAACAGAAAAGATCCGTCTGATGCCGGTGGGCATGGGGCCCCCGGCCCACCCCCGGCTTGGTCACGGAGATATAGGTCATCACCGGCATATGCTCCGGCATCACTTCATCTTGACGGAAAATTTCCGCCAGCCAGCCGCGCTGGTCCTCATAAATCATCAGGGGTCGGTAGATGACCCCGGGGATTTGAGCTGCCGGGTTCTTGGGGTTCTGGCTCAGGGGCATATCTATTGGCTTAAAAGGTTTAAAATGACTTGGGGGCCACCTGGCGGCGGAGACCAGGGCCACCTAAAAGTATATCGGGATGAAACCGATTTCCCTTTATTTTTCTAAGCTGCGGCATAAATTTTAAAATATGCCGCCTAATTATATAAAAAATATATTTTATTAATATCAAAAAATTTCCTTAAAGGACCTTCTCGGCGGCCTGGCGCAGCCTTTGCCGCCCCCGGCTTACCATGAGGCGCTGCGCCCCTTTTGTCCACCTTACCTAAATACTCCAAGCCTCTTTTCCCGGCAATTAAAGACGCCAGGGGGACGGGGGGAAGGCCGGGACCCTAGGCCCCCCAATATCACTTTTGCAACAGCCTTCAGGGGTGGGGGATAAAGGCCGTCCGCTTACCCGGAGATAAATTTGAAGGCGGCGTCTATCAGGGGATTGATATAGGGACTGAAGATGCCTTGGTGGGTAATCCTTTCGATGAATACTACGGCCAGGATAATAAAAGGGCCGGCCTGGAGGAACAGCCATTTGATCTTCTGGTAGTCCTGAGGGATCAATACATAAATCAGAGTGCCCGCAGCCAAAGGCGGCAGAGGCAGGAGGTTATAGACGGCCACGGTCGCATTGACTCCAATGAGCATCATGAAAACCCGGGGGTCAAATTCCACTACCTTCATAATGTAAACGATGCTGGCGGCAATATTGGCCAGCAGCAAGTTGGCCACCGGCCCGGCCAGGCGGACCAGCACCGTGTAAAGCCGGGGATAACGGAATTTACTGGGGTCAACCTCCATAGTCCGGGGCCAACCGAAGCCGCCCACCAAAAAGCACACGGTCCCCAGGATATCCAGGTGTAAGAAGGCATTGAAATGAAAGCGGTCCTTAGCCCCTACCCGGGAGTCGCCCAGAAAAGTGGCCACAAAGGCCTGGGCCTCGGCATTGATGGTAATGGCCAACAGCACCGCCACGCAGAAGGAGACCAGCGCATCTACGGCCAGGTGCTGGGGGTCAATGAGGTAAGGCACAGGCCAACTGGCAAACGACATGGTAGGTTACCTTGATCCCCATAATAATAGAGAAGGCAGGGAACTATATCCCTCCCTTCTCATGAACAGGTTAATAAGTCAAGAACTTAGACCGCTGCCAAGGCGCGCCGAGAGAAAACCGTTATCTCTCGTGCTCCAGCACCGGTCTCTTGGTCACCCAGGAGAGACCCACGGCGATGATCAGCACCAGTCCGGAAATATAGAAAGCCCAGTCCAGGGTGCCGGTGACATCCTTGATGGTGCCGCCCAGCCGGGCCATGAAGAAGCCCAAACCCCAGCCGATGAACACCAGACCGTAGTTCATCCCTAAGTTTTTGGGGCCAAAGAAGTCCGCGGTGTAGGCGGGCATCATGGCCAGTCCGCCGCCGTACTGCCAGAAGGCGATGCCCACGGCCACAAACAGGAAGAAGACGCTCTTGGTCGCCATGATGGTGGGCATTAAGAAGAGGCAGACGGCGCAGACGATGCAGTTCAGGGCATACGCATTGCCCCGGCCGATCTTATCGGAATAGAGGCCGGTGACTATTCTGCCTGGGATTTGCACCCCCCCGCCGTAGGAGGCCAGGATCCAAGCGTTGGCGGCGAAGAAAGGAATGGCCTTGGCCGTGGTGGCCAGCATGCCCGCGGCGTTGGCAATGACCAACAACCCCGACTGGGTGGTGCCGATGAACATGAACATCAAGGCAAAAAACTGCCAGGTCTTAATCATATCCGAGGGCGCCCAGTCCACCAGGGTGCCCCTGGCCTTGGCCGGCGCCGCGCCCGCCTTCACCACCGCTGCCGGCGCCACATAGCCCGGAGGCGACTTGGACAGCTGGGAGCCGGCGATGATGACCACCGCCGCAAAGAAGATGCCTAGCCAGACGAAACTGTAAGTAATACCATTCCCCAGTAAGTAGGCGGCCAAAGGCGCGATATAAAGGGCCGCGCCGCCGTAACCGCCCACCACCAGACCGGCGATGAGGCCGCGCTTGTGGGGACCGAACCACGACAGGGCTGCGGGGGTGGGCGCGGCATAACCGATACCCATGCCGATACCGCCCATGATCCCGAAGCCGACAATCAAGCCGCCATAGCTCTTGGACAAGCCGGCGATGATACAGCCGACGGCCATGAAGAGACCGCCGGTGATGGCGCCCACCTTGGGCCCCAACTTATCCTGGATGCGGCCGCCGGGGATCATAAATAGGGCGAAGACGAGGACGCAGAGGGAAAAAGGCGTGGCGGCCTGGGCGTTGGTGAGATAGGGCCAGCCCGCATTGATGCCGTCCATAATGACGCCGGCCATGGCCTTCTTCTCATCGATCAATGCCTTAGCCCAGACGCTCCAGGCGTAAAGGACGCCCAAACAGAGGTTAATGGCGGTACCACAAAACGTTACTTTCCACGCCGTACCTGGTACTTTGTCTGCCATGTGCTTCCTCCTTAAAATTATGACAGTAGATAAAAAGCCAATCTCGTTTAATGGTCAATTCTTAGGCCGCGCTTGCACCTCCTTCCCCTAAATAGATTCGACAGATTAACAATTGCAAGGTGCCTGCCAACCGACCCGCCAGCGAGAATACTCCGGCGCCAGGAAAAACTGCCTTAAATCTTTATACTAATTTGGCTGGTAAAATAGTTTCTGTCGGACCGACTTTTGAATAGGGTGAACTTTCGGGACATTTCCCCCTATCCGGGGGGGTGTTTTACCCCAGACCTTGCACGGGATTGCGGGTGGGATAACCGGAGCGTGGGGGGAGGGGGCAGGGGTCTGCGACCCCTGCCCCCTTCCCCCAAATCTCTCACAACCCCGCCAGCACCTTTTGCGCTGCGGCCACGGTGCATTCCAGGTCTTCCTGACCATGGGCCAGGGAGACAAACACGGCCTCAAACTGGGACGGCGGCAGGTAAAGGCCCGCCGCCAGCATCCCCTGAAAAAACTGCCGGAAGCGGCCCAGATCGGCTTGCTTGGCATCGTCTAAGTTGGTTACCGGCCCGGGGGTGAAGAACACCGTGAGCATCGAGCCCACCCGATTAATAGTTACCGGCACCCGGCACTGGGCCGCGGCCTGGGCCAGTTCCCGGGCCAGCCAGGCCCCCTTTTCTTCCAGGGACTCATAGACGCCGGGCCGTTGAAGAGCCTTTAAGGTGGTCAGGCCGGCGGCCACCGCCACCGGATTGCCGGAAAGGGTTCCGGCTTGATAGATGGGACCGCTGGGGGCCATCTGGGTCAGCAAGTCCCTACGGCCCCCGTAAGCCCCCACCGGCAGCCCCCCGCCCATGATCTTCCCCAGGCAAGTGAGGTCCGGGGTGACCCCATAAAGGGCCTGGGCGCCGCCCCAGGCCACCCGAAAGCCGGTGATCACCTCATCGAAGATAAGCAGGCAGCCGTCTGCATCGCAGATCTGCCTGAGCCCCGCCAAAAAACCCGGCTGCGGCGGGACTACCCCCATGTTGCCCGCCACCGGTTCCACGATGATGGCCGCGACCTCCCCCGGGTGGCGGCGCACCGCCTGGCGCACCGCCTCCAAGTCATTATAAGGCAAAGACAGAGTCAAAGTGGCGACTTCCTGAGGCACCCCGGGGCTGCCGGCAATGCCCTGGGTCAGCACCCCGCTGCCCGCGGCCACCAGGTACGAGTCCGCATGGCCGTGGTAACAGCCGTCAAACTTGATCACCCGGGGCCGGCCGGTGGCTCCCCGGGCTAACCTCAAGGCGCTCATGCACGCCTCGGTGCCGGAGTTGACCAGCCGCACCATGTTAAGGCCCGGCACCGCGTCCACCAAAAGCTGCGCCAGCTCCACTTCCCCCGGGGTGGTGGCGCCGAAGCTGGTGCCTTTCGCCGCCGCCTCCTGCACCGCGGCCACCACCTCCGGCGCGGCATGCCCCAGGATCAACGGCCCCCAGGAACCCACATAATCCAGATAAGCATTGCCGTCCACATCATACACCCTGGCCCCCTCCCCCCGGGCAATCATCCGGGGAGAAAGCCCCACCGCCTGCCAGGCCCGCACCGGACTGTTCACTCCCCCAGGCATCAGCTCCTGCGCCGCCTTAAATAAACGCTCCGAATTGGCATAATCTGCCATAGCTGGCTCCTTTGGACCGAATGTCAGATGGTTGTGGGGGGGGGGGGGGGGGGGGGGGGGGGGGGGGGGGGGGGGGGGGGGGGGGGGGGGGGGGGGGGGGGGGGGGGGGGGGGGGGGGGGGGGGGGGGGGGGGGGGGGGGGGGGGGGGGGGGGGGGGGGGGGGGGGGGGGG
>JAUXZG010000124.1 GCA_030694005.1 Desulfobaccales bacterium
CCTGGTCCGTCACCGTCCTCAGGTCGGCCACCTGGCTGATAGCCATGTCCCGAAAGGGGTGCACCCCGATCAAGTGATAGCCGTCCCGGTTGGCCCCGGTGACCATGGAGTTTAAGGCGGCCACCGCCTGGTCGGCATAGAGGGGGAGGTTGAGGCCCACCGGCCCGGCGAAGCCCACCGCGGCGCCGGTCAGTTCCGCCACCCGGTCCGCCCCGGCCAGGGTCAGCTCCGTCACCCCCAAAAGATTTTTGACCTTTACTTCGTTGACCTCATGGTCGCCCCTAATCAGGACGGCCACCGGCCCGGAGTCGGTCTCATAGATCAGGGTCTTGACGATCTCTTCAGGGGTTACCTTTAAAAACGCGGCCACCTCCTCCACGCTGCGCACCCTGGGGGTGGCTACCGGCTCCGGTCCGCCGGCTTCGGCCGGAACCGGATCGTTTAAATTAAGGGGCGCCTCCGCCTTCTCTAGGTTGGCGGCATAGTCGCAGACCGTGCAGGAAACCAACAGGTCCTCGCCGGTATCCGCCAGGACCATGAATTCATGGGAAAAGCTGCCGCCGATGGGGCCCGAGTCGGCTTCCACCACCTTGAACTTAAGGCCGCAGCGCCGAAAGATGCGGGTGTAGGCGGCGTACATCTCGGCGTAGCAGGCCTCGGCCCCGGCCTCGTCCACATCAAAACTGTAACCGTCCTTCATGAGGAACTCCCGGCCCCGGATCAGCCCGAAGCGGGGCCGGATCTCATCCCGAAACTTTACCTGGATCTGATACAGGTTAAGCGGCAACTGCCGGTAAGAATGCACTTCCCGGCGGACTAAATCGGTGATCACTTCTTCGTGGGTGGGGCCGAAGCAGCAGTCACGGCCGTGGCGGTCCTTGAAGCGCAGCAACTCCTTGCCGTAAACCTGCCAGCGTCCCGTCTCCTGCCACAACTCCGCGGGCTGTACCGCGGGCAACAACACCTCCTGGGCCCCGGCCCGGTTCATCTCCTCCCGGACAATGTTCTCCACCTTGCGCAACACCCTTAAGCCCACGGGCAGATAATTGTAAATGCCCGAGGCCAGCTTGCGGATCATCCCGGCCCGAAACAACAGCCGATGCGATACCGCTTCCGCCTCCGCGGGATTTTCCTTCAAGGTGGGAATGAGCATCCGGGAAAATAACATAAGCACTCCAATTAAGTATATTTTACCATTATTTATCTGGCTAATCTATCTTTGCGCCCTTGCGCCTTGGCGTGAGCTCATCTTTTCACGCCAAGACGCCAAGACGCTAAGGCAAGAGCCGCTCCTGACATAGGTTAAAGGCCCCCTCCATGAGCACCTCCAGGTTCACCACATCCTGGCGGTTGTACTCCAGCAGCAAGTCCAGGGCGGTGCGGTCCCCCCGTTGATAACGCTCCCACAGGAGCACCGCGGCGTAACCGTCCATGCCTTCCACTTCCGGAGGTCGCTGGATGCCGAATTTTGGCTCAATCCGTTTAAGGCCGCCCCGAAAACCCAGGCGGGCCAGGATAAAGCGCAAGTCCAGGTGCACCGGCGGCAGGCGCAAATTGGGGAAATAGGCCCTTAACACCGGCAGGTCGAACTGGGTGCCGTTGTAAGTGATAAGCAGGTCAAAGGCTTTTAGGGCCTCGGGAAGCTCCTCTAAATTATAACCCTGGACGAACTGCCGGAAGCGGGCGCCATCGTAAAGGCCCACCACCGTCACCAGGAGGCCAGGCCAGACTATGCCTGTGGTCTCAATGTCCAGATATGCGGCTCGGGGCCTAAAATGCCGAAACAGGCGCCAGTGCTCCCCGGCAAGCAGCCGGGGGGCAAAATAGGCGGGGTCCGCCACCCGGGCCAGGGACTCTTGCAGGCCCGCCCGCAGCCGCACCAGCCTCTCCCGGCTTAAGCCCGCCACCCTGGAGGCCCCCAAAAAATCCTCCCAGGTGCCCAA
>JAUXZG010000136.1 GCA_030694005.1 Desulfobaccales bacterium
GGGCCACCCGGCTTTCCGACTGGGGTTTCTGGGGTTTAACGCCTTGTTCAATAACACCTCAAACAATTAAGTTATCCTTAGTTTCCGCAGGGAGTTGGGCGGCAGTGTCGTGGGGGCCACGTGGTCTTCTATGGACGGCCAGGGAATCTAAGTTAGCCCCAGTTCCTGCCGGTCTATGACCCCAAACTCTTTGAGACCTTTGTCCGCAAGGTGGAAGGCTTCAAGGTGCCCATCCAGTATGGCCTGGTGATCATCAAGTCCCCCCAGATGGCCCGTTACATGAATGAGCACGTCTCGGGCATTACCGTGCCGGCGGCCATTATCAAAGAAATGGAAAGCGTGTCGCCGGAGGGCTATAAGGACAAGGCGGTGGAAATCACCGCCCGGCTCCTTAAAGAAATCGGCCCCATGGTGCAGGGCGTCCACTTTATGCCCCTGGGCTGGTCTGAAGTGATTCCCCCGGTGATGGAGCGGCTTAAAAATACCTGCCGGTGCGGGGGCTGACCGAAACGGACGGGGGCGCCCGGGGAAGCTCTCCTGCCCCTTTAGGCCGGAGACCTGGCAATCTCCCCGGCCTTTGGCGTAAACCTCTACCCACCCGTGGTGCAGGTTGAATACCGCCAGGGCAGGTGGTTCCCACCCTTAATAAATGCGGTTGGTTAAGAGACCTGGCCGGGAAAGTTATCCCCGGGCGGATATTCCCTTGAAAATTTATACATACTAATCAACAAACCTCCTTGACCTGGACCAAAATTGTTATTAATAACAAAGGCACAAACCAGGCAGATTCCTTGAAAGGTATATCCTAAAGAAGGAAATTTATGACAGAGTCAAGAGGTCGGCGTTGCTGGGGCAGAAGGCGGGAAATTTCCGGAGAATAAAGCTACGCTGCCCAGGCCGGCAAAAAGACTACGAATTTATCAGGTCAGTGGCGGGAGCGCCAAGCTTTCATTTTGGAATTTGGAGGTATCCATGAGGAATAAAAGTTTGCTAATCATCGGTTTGCTTGCCACCCTGGCCGTGGTGGCCACCCTGGTGCTGGCCTCGCCAGCGGACGCGGGCAAGTTGGAGGAGGCCATCGCCAAAACCCCCCAGGGGATTGGCAAAGGCCTGATCGATCCTGGGGCCAAACCTGGGTTTATGGGGATTCCCGGCGCTCCCAAGACTTTCTGGCTGTTCTACATTTTGTGGGGCATGTGGGTAGGCTGGATCTTCTCTTCGGTGGGGGCCTTCGGGGGCATCATGGCCGGAGTGGGCCACATCACCGTGTTTGGACTGGCGGATTACGGGAGAGCTTTTAAAAAAACCAGCCCTGAACTGAACAAGCTGCTCACCGACTCCATCCGGACCTCTAACCAGTATCTGGTAGGTCTCTCGGCCCTGATCTCCTCGGTCACCTATTACCGCATGGGGAGGCTGGTGCTGCCCCTGGGGCTATGTTTGGCCGGCGGCGGCATCTTGGGGGCCTACCTCATTCCCGTGTTGACCGCCGGTAAAATTGACCTGAGCATGTACATCGGCTACTTCGGCATCGTGGTCTTTGCAGTGGCTTTCGTGCTCTTCTATGAGACCACTCCCAAAGGACAGGCCAGCAAGAAGGCGGCCAAAGCCGCGGCCCAGGCCTTTGAAGCCGCCCATATCAAAAAGACCGAAACCGACAAGGCGCAGATGGATGAGTGGGCCCGGGGCGTGCATGTCAGGCATTGGGGTATTACCAAAATCGTCTTTACCTTTTATGGCTCGGAATTTTCCTTTAACCCTATCTGGCCCATTCTCGGCGGTTTCGTCATCGCCGCCATCTCCGCCTTTATCGGGGTGGGCGGCGGCTTCCTGTACGTGCCGTTCCTCACCTCGGTGGTGGGACTGCCCATGTTCATCGTCGCCGGCACTTCGGCCCTGGCCGTCCTGGTGAGCATGATCACCTCCATTTTCACTTTCATGTTCATCAAGAGCGTGCCCGTAGACTTCTTGCTGATCGGCACCGAGCTGGTGGGGATTGCTATTGGTTCCGTCCTGGGGCCGATGACTTCCAAGTACATCCCGGACATCTGGCTGAAACGCCTGTTCGTGGTCTTGGCCGTGTATGTGGGTGTCGGTTATCTCACCAAAGGCTTCCTGGGTTACTCGGTGATGCCGGGAATGTAAACGGAAACTGGAGTAATTAAAACGGTGGGGCCGGGCTCAATCGGCCCCGCCTTAATCTCCTGACGAACCATGGAAATGCAACCTTTTTACCAGGTACTGGACCCCTTCCTGATCCGGTTTTATCGGCTCACTGGATACCCCTGGGCCGATTTTCTCATCGGCACCCTGGTGCTGGCGTCGTTGGCCTTGATAATCGGGGAAGTCACCATCTCCCTGGCCTTCCTGGCCGTTAAGAAACGGAGCGACCGGGTCACTGAGGAGTCGCGCCGGTACCAGAACCTGTCGCTGGATGCCTTGAAGGCGGGGGATAAGCAAGCCTATCGGGCGGCCAATAAGCTGGCCAACGACGCCTTCGGCAAGTCGTTCTTCATGCAGATTGCTCTGTCTGCCGCCTTTCTGTGGCCCATCTTTTTCGCCCTGGCCTGGATGGATTACCGCTTTTCCGGCTTAGAGTTCTCGCTCCCGTTCACTGGTTACTCCCTGGGTTACATCGGCGTTTTCATCCTGCTCTATGCTGCAGCTTATCTCATATTCAAGAGAGTCATTTATAAACTGCCATATTTCCGCAGGATCAAAGCGATCCTGGACACTTACTGCTCCCGTGCTGGTGAATTGAAAAGCATTGCCGATCCATTGCCTCCGGGCCAAAAGCCAGGGAAGACATGAAGAGGGCGCTCAGAAAACAATCCTCTTTTTAGGAGGGAGGTTGTTGAGTCAGCAAGATTCTCCTTTGGTTGTCAAGGGCCCTCAGCCTGCCTCAGCCAAGGGGTTGGCGGCCATCGGGTCATCATCCCAAAGGTAAACCTCCTAGAAATCTTTATTTAACTCTTGGTCACAATATTTCCCCAACATTAAAGTTAAAGGAGATCAATAATGGCACTGAAAGAAGTAATGGCGGCCTTGGCCTCAAAAACCGCGGACGAGTTGACTTATACCGATGTATCGGATGCCTACATTTATTACCTTAGAATTGATTTCGACCCGGTAGGGATCAAATATTGCTTCGACGAAACTGAAATTCCCCAATATAAAATCAATGCCAAAGCCAAAGCCAGACTTACCTACTGTCAATACCTGGCCATGGCCAGAGGGGGACATAAAGCCCTGTTTATGGAACCGGGCCAGCTTTTGTGCGAAAACGCCGAGCCGGTATTCGGTTTCCGGGACCTGGATAAAGAAAAAGACACCCAAAGACATATGAAATATCTACGGGACGAGGAACTGGCCTGGAAGGCCACTCTGGAGAAAGCCAAACTTCCGAAGGGCAGGTGCAAAGGTATTTATGTGGCGCCGTTAGCCCTTTATGATGCCGCGGGCCTTGATCCTGACATCGTTTTTTTTATGCCTTACCCCTACCAGGCTTATCATATCCTCAATGATTATATGGGAGCCATGGGCAAAAGCAGCCTCCTGTTTAATCATACCCCCAATTCGGCGGTTTGCTCCGGTTCCGTTTGGGCTTATAACCATAACACGGCCAACCTGACCACCATGTGCGCCGGCAGCAAAACCTCCGGAAAAACCGATATGGCCATGCTGAACCTCTTTATCCCGGGGCAGCAGATCAAACCTACCGCGGCCCAACTAATAAAACGGGTCGCCGAAACCGGCGGTCCCTCCGTTTTGGGCAAAGGTGGCGAACCCTGGCCGGGACTCGATGTGTGCAAGGGCTGTCCACTGTTCAAGTATGAAGCGGTATAACTGATTGTCGGGGGGTAAGGGCCTGTAGTCCTTAGCCCCCCTCCCCCACCAACTATTCAAAAATCTTATGCTGGATAACTCAAGCGCTTCCCACCATAAACTTCTCCTTGGTGCTTGCTGAGAATTCCCTATCTAGATAATATGCCGTGGTAAGCTGATGCCCCTAAGGGGGCCGAAAAGAGCCGACCCAGCTCCTGGGGAAATAGGATTTTTTGGAAAAAGGTTAAAAGTGCCTGACCACACGAAACCGGCGGTCTTGTTAGTCGTCGCCCTAACTACCTATTTTTTCCTGTCTGAGGCAGCCGGCCCGCAGCAGGCCCCTTTTTTTCCCTCCCCGCCGCCGGCCGTTGGTGGCCTCCAGCCCCTGACGGACGTGGCAGCAGAGGTTTTCAACCTTACCAATGCGGCGCGACGGCAACACGGCTTGCCGCCCTTGGCTAAAGATGAGGCCCTGGCGGCCGCGGCCCGGGCCCACAGCGTGGATATGCTGGCCCGGGGCTTTTTCAG
>JAUXZG010000138.1 GCA_030694005.1 Desulfobaccales bacterium
GCGGGCGACCGCCTCACCCTGTCCGGGGCCATCAAGAACCCCCAGGGCAAGGGCGTTAAAGAGGTGGAAGTGGAAGTGCTGGTGAACGGCCAGCCGGTCAAGCCGGTGGGAGACGGGGACGGGGTGGCCAGCGCCGGCAAACAGGGGACCTTTGTGGCGGACTTGCAATTGCCCGCCGGCACCCTGCCCGCCGCCAGGGTGGAAGTCAAGGCCTTCAAACCTTGCTGGCGGCCCCTGGCCCCCACCCCGGTCCAGGTGATTGAGGCCGGGGTTGACCAGGCCGGCAACCGCCTGTTTCAGGCCGCGCAAAATTTCACCATCTCGCGCCAGATCACCCCGGCCTTTTGGATCGCCAGCCTCATCCTGCTGTTGGTGTACCTGATCATCGCCTTTGAGTGGATGCACCGCACCCTGGCAGCTTTCCTGGGCGCGGCCATCATCCTTTTCATAACTTATACCTTGGGCACCTTTGACAAGGCGTATTTCATCCTCTCCTTCCCAGACGCCATGAGCGCCATCGACATGAATGTCATCTTCCTGCTCATGGGTATGATGATCTTCGTGGGGGTGATGAAAAAGACCGGCATGTTCCAGTGGCTGGCCTACAAGGCCTATGCCGCGGCCAAGGGCAATGTCTTCGTTTTGTCTTTTTTCCTCCAGATCCTGACGGCGGTGGTCTCGGCCTTCCTGGACAACGTCACCACCATGCTGCTGGTGATCCCGGTGACCATCGAGATTGCGGTGACCCTGAAGATCAACCCCTTGACTCTGCTGATTCCGGAGGCCTTCGCCTCCAATGTGGGCGGCACCGCCACTTTGATCGGCGACCCGCCCAACATCCTCATCGGCTCCTATTCCGGCCTCACCTTCATGCAGTTTGCCAAGCACCTGTCCCTGGTGTGCACGGTGTGCGCCATCGTCTCCGGCTTTTTCTTCCTGTGGTGGCATAAGAAAGAATACCAGAAGGCCGATGTCAAGGATGTGCCCCGCATGATTGAGTTTTTAAGAGAGCAATACAAAATCACCAACAAAAAATTGATGTACATGGGCCTGGCCACCCTGGGGTTCACCATCTTCCTGTTTATCGTCCACGGCATGCTGCACATGGCCCCCGCCATTGCCGCGCTTATCGGTTCCCTGACGCTGGTGGCCATCGCCCGGGTGGACATCGTGGAGTTGCTGGAAAAAGAGGTGGAATGGCCCACCCTGGTCTTTTTCATCGGCCTGTTCATGGTCATCGCCGGGGCCGAGGAAGCGGGCTTGATTCAGATGATCGCCGAGTTTGTGCGGGATGTTTCCCAGGGCAACCTGGTAGTGGCGGTGGTCATGATCCTCTGGGTGTCGGCCATCGCCTCGGCCTTCATCGACAACATCCCCTTCACCGCCACCATGCTGCCCATCGTCGCCTTCTTGAACCAGTCCATGGGAGTCCCCAACGATGTGCTGTGGTGGTCCCTGTCCCTGGGGGCCTGCCTGGGCGGCAACGGCACCATGATCGGCGCCTCGGCCAACGTGGTCACCGTGGGCCTGGCGGAAAAAGCCGGGTACCGCGTGAGCTTCATGGACTATATGAAGGAATGCTGGTGGCCCATGATGATCATCGTCACCATCTCTATGTTCTACCTGCTGGCCTTCGAGATGCCGAAGTAGGAGGTGCAGGTTTTTGGGGGAGGGCCGGGGGAGCGGTGGCTCCCCCGCCTTCCCCGGCCTATTTATTTACTTAAGGGCTTGGGGGAGGGGGTAAGGGCCAGTGGCACAGGCGTCTCGCCTGTGGAAGCCCTTAGCCCCCTCCCCCACATTCTCCAAACCAAAAGGGCGGCCCTAAGGGGGCCGCCCTTTTGGTTTTATGATGAACTCTCCCTGGCCTTTATTCCGGGGTTTTCACAACGAGGACGGAGCAGGGGGAGTAGGTGACCACCGTGGAGGCGGTGCTCCCCAGGAAGAAGCGGGTCTTGCCGGCCAGGCCGCGGCTGCCGATAACGATGAGGTCAGCCTTCACGTCCTTGGCCACCTTGACGATTTCATCCGCGGGGGAAACCCCGGTGGCCAGGAGGACCTCCGGGGTCACCCCTTTTTCCTGGGCCTGGGCCTTGGCTTGGTCCAGGGCCTTTTCCGCCAGGGCCTTCATCTTTTCCGCGATATACTGCCCCTCCTCCAGCTCGGGGACTTGTATGCCCACCGACACCAGTACTAGCGAGGAGGGAGGCTGGGACTTGATCAGGTCACAGGCGGTCTCCACGGCCTTCAAAGAGTAGGCCGAACCATCCACGGGTACGAGAATTTTCATGTCTTTGCTCCTCCCTGGCTATAGGTGGCCGGCCTTCTCGGCCTTCTCTTTCACGAACCCCCGCCACAGCTTGACCATGATCACCGCACACATTCCTAAGGCGGCGCACATGACCACCCAGGCGGCGGTGGTGGTCAGGTTGAACTGCTTCAAGGCCACCGACAGGCCCGCCAGGAGGATCATGATGGCGAACAGCAGGCGGATGCCGTAGCCCCGCACGTACTTGACCGCGGTGACACCGATCTGGGCCCCGATGGCGGCGCCGATGAGCATGAGGATGGCGGCGATGATCTCCACCCGGCCCTTGATGCCATAGGTGAAGCAGCCGTAAGCGCCGGAGAAGAGGACGGAGAAAAGGTCAGTGCCTACGGCGATGGCCGTGGGACAGCCGATAAGATAGATGAGGGCCGGCATGCGGATGAAGCCGCCGCCCACGCCTAAAAAGCCGGACAGCCAGCCGGTGAAGAGAAATACCCCGGTCACCGTCCAAAAGGAAATGGTAATCCCTGAGGCCGGGAAGTGGATCATGGGGGGCAGGTTCCAGGCCTTGCGGGGCGGAGTCGGCGCCCCGGTCCGGGCCGCCGCCTGCTTGGCCGCCTGGGCCGCGGCGCGCTTATCCTTGGTCAGGTAATCGTACATCATGTAGATGCCCAGCCCAAAGAGCAGGAACATATAAGTGTAGCGCACGATGGGGCCGGCCAGACCTATGCGGGTGAGCCACATGACGTTTTGGGCGCCGATCTCCACCCCGATGACTGAGCCGACAATGGACAAAAGTCCCAGCTTCATATCCACATTGCCCATTTTGCGGTGCTTGGCGGTGGCCACGATGGACTTGCCGAAGATGTGGGCCAGGTCGGTGCCGATGGCATAGGCCATGGGAAAGCCGAAGATGTTCAAAGCCGGGGTGACCACCCAGGCCCCGCCGACGCCGAAGAAACCGCCCAGCACCCCCACGGAAAAGCCGATAGCCACCAGGATGAGGGCGTTAAACTGCATTTCGGCAATGGGCATATATACATTGAACATGTCAAACATACCGCAGTTCCTCCCGTCCGGGTGCTATTCGTGGTGTTCGATCTTGCTGACTTCCATGCCGATCATCTTCAGGAAGATATCGGTCACCAGGGCGATGAGCATACCCATCACGCCCATGAGCACCGTGACGATGATGGCATACAGCCACATGTTCTCGTTGTACCACTTGGCGAAGAAGTAATTGACGCCGGTAAGGTTGGCGAGGTTCAACTTCTTTTCCAGCGCTTCGGCCTTCTCCGCCGCGGCCCAGACCAGGGCGGGCATGGTCAGTAAGCAGAAATTAAAGATGATGACCACTAGCCTTTTCAAGGTCTTTCACCTCCCTTCCCAAAGTTAAAATATTAATAAATTTGTGGCATTGTCTTGATGCTGCCAAAAATTTGGTATTCTAAAAAGGAAACTATCATTTGGTTTAGCACAGGCAATGGCTAAACCAGGACTGGTTAGCAGTGCCAGCGTCTTAACGGCCCGGAAAAAATTTAAAAATCGGTTTAAGGAAATCATCTTCTTTGTCATTCTCTCAGAACATGTCAAGATTATTTCCGGCTTGAAAAGGGCTGGCCCGTCAATTCTCTGGTTTTCCCCTAATTAAAGAATTATCTTTAAAAATAAGGGTGAAAATTAATCAATATTTAGAATTGTGAAAGTTTTCACAAATTTCATTAATAATTTCTTTGCCCGGCAAAAAATTATTATCCCAAGAGGCTAAAGTCAAGGTAAATTTTCACCAGGAAATTTTTATGGGCCTGTTTGATTTCTTCCGCCGAAAAAAGAAACCTGCCCCGCCGGCGCCTTCTTTGAAAGAGATCTGGCGAGGTTTCCAGCGAGTGCTCTCGGGCAATAACGAAGCCCTGGTGCTGATGGGGGACCTCGAGGAAAAGCTTTTGGGCCATGACGGCTTCGACCTGCATTACCTGCGCTCTCGTATCGACCTCCTGGACGGGCATCTGGCCGACCTGGTGTCAGCCCTGCAAGCGATTTCCGGCAGCCGCTGGCCGGAGTTGGAGAACGCCAGGGGCAGGATCAAAGAAGCAATCCATCAGCGGCTGGCAGAAAGACCGCCGTGCCCGGACAGTCCCCTTTTGGTGCGCCTGGAAGAAGCCACGCCGGAGCTAATGCCCGCCTTGGGCGGCAAGGCCGGCAACCTGGTGCGGGTCAAGAATCAATTGCACCTGCCCGTGCCTGACGGGGTGGTGGCCACCCTCGCCGCCTACAGGCTGTTCATGGAGCAGGAGCACCCGTCAGAGCCTGGCACCCTGCTGGAGCGGTTGAGCCGGAGGCTGGCGGTTTTGGACTTGGCGGACGAAACTCTCGTGGAGAAGACCTCTCGGGAGTTGCAGGCCATGGTGTTGGCCCAACCGGTTCCCGAAGAGTTGGCCGGCGCTCTGGTGGCCGAGGCCCGCCGGTTGGCCGGCCCCGAGGGCCGGGGGTTGGCGGTGCGCAGCAGCGGGGCCCGGGAGGATATTGCCGCCACCTTTGCGGGCCAGTATGAGAGTTATCTGGGAGTGGCTCCTAACGAAGTGCCGGAGCGCTGGCGCCAGGTGGTGGCCAGCCAGTTCGGGGAACGGGCCCTGATCTACTTCAAAATCCAGGGGCTGCTCCTGGAGGAAGCCGCCATGGGGGTTCTGATCCAGCGCCTGGTGGAGGCCAGGGCCGCCGGAGTGATGTTCACTACCGACCCGGAAAGCGGCGATAGCAACCACATGGTAATCAGCGCGGTGTGGGGCTTGGCTGCCGACCTGATGGGCGGCCAGGTGAGCGCCGATGAATATCTGGTGGCCAAAGACCGCGGGCGGCTGCTTAAGGCCAGTTACGGTTGTAAAGATCACCGCCTGGTGTTCCAGGACGGCCGCTTAATTAGACAAGCAGTGGAACCTGAACTGGTGGAGGCCCCGGCCCTGGACCCTGGCGACCTGGAACAGCTGGCCGCCTTCGCCCGCATCCTGGAGAATTATTGCGGCTGCCCCCATGATGTGGAGTGGGTCAAGGACCTTAAGGGGCAGATTTACCTGGTGCAATCTCGCCATCTAAACCTGGCCGGCGACCGGGTCCCTCTCGGCGCGGACATGGCCGGGGCAGTGAGTGGGGCCAAGGTCCTTCTGGAGGGGGGCCGCGTCGGCTCCCAGGGGGTGGCGGCCGGACCGGTCTTCCGGCTCTATGACGGCCGCAATTTGGCCGATGTCCCCGCCGGAGTGGTCCTGGTAGCCCCTCGCACTACCCCGAAACTCGCGCCGGTGCTGCCCCGCATCGCCGCCATTGTTACTGACGTGGGCTCAGCCACCGGCCACCTGGCCCTGGTGGCCCGGGAGTACGGGGTGCCTGCCCTGGTTGATACCTTAAAGGCCGGCGAGCTTCTTACGGAGGGCCAGGAAGTGACGGTGGACGCCTTCCACGGCAAGGTTTACCTAGGCCGGGTGGAGGAGTTGCTGCGCTACCAGAGGCGGCCTACCCTGCATCTGCTCAACTCGCCCCTTCACGAGAAACTGCGGGCCGTGGTGGACCTCATCGCCCCCCTCAACCTGGTGGACCGGCGCAGTTCCCAGTTCCGCCCGGAGAATTGCCGCACTTACCATGATGTTACCCGCTTTGCCCACGAAAAAGCCATCCAGGTGATGTTCGGCCTTATGGACTCAGTGGAGCAAGGCCGGGTGCCGGCCTTAAGGCTCCTGAAACTTAAGACCTCTTTGCCCCTCAACCTGCACCTGGTGGACTTGGGGGACGGTCTGGCCAGCCATGAAACCCCGGTGCCGCCCGAGGATATCCTCTCCGTGCCCATGCGGGCCTTATGGCGCGGCATCAGCCATCCCGGGATTTCCTGGGCCGGTCCGGTGCCGGTGAATCTGGGGGGGTTTTTGCAGGTCCTGGGACAGACGGCCATCAGGCCGCCGGAAAGGTTCTGGGACAAGACCTACGCCATCGTGGCCGCCAACTTTGTCAACTATGCCTGCCGCCTGGGTTACCACTTCCAAAGCGTGGACTCCTATTGCGGGCCGGTGGCCGCGGACAACTACATCAACTTTGCCTTTAAAGGAGGAGCCGCGGACGAGACCCGGCGTATCCGGCGGATCAGGCTCATCGCCTATGTTCTGGAAAAAATAGGCTTTGAGGTGGAAATCCATTTGGACGTGATCCGGGCCCGGTTCCGCAAGCGGCCCGCCGCGGAAACCGAAGAAAGGCTGGATCTGGTGGGCCGCCTCATGGCCTACGTGCGGCAGATGGACATGGTCATGTCCGACGACGACATTCCCCTGGTCCTGGCGGACCGTTTCCTGGCCGGCCACTACGACCGCCCCGGGGAGGAAAGGGGGGAGTAGGAACTGGTATTTGGGGGAGGGAGCCAGGGGTCGCAGACCCACTTACATTCCTCCCCCGAACCCACACCCCCACACCCCCACAACCTCTTTTAAAATAGGAGGAACCGCCGTTATGCTGGTCAGTTACCAGGAAAAAGTAAGAATAACCAAAGATAATCTAGCCCAGACGTTAGAGGCCATGAATATTGCCGCGTTGGCTCAGGCAAAGGAGATTGAACGGCTGCTGTCGGAAAGGGGCGAAATTGTCGTCTCTCATTATGCCTTTGTCGCGTCGCCGGGAAATCAACGGGGTGAGTTGACGGTATTTCACGACCTGAGCCGGGGGGCCATTTGCTTGAGCGAGGCTGGCGAGAACCGATGGGGCGATTGGGATGAAACCTATGAAATTCTGACCCTGGACGATGGGGAAAAGTATTATTGTGACGGCAAACCGGTTTACGGGGGTGACGATGGCTCCTGCAGCCTGGGCAATATTTAGCCACGGCAAGAATTGTCAGGTATTATACCGTTTTCCTGTAGGAGCGCTAGTGTCGTGTCCCTGGAATAACTTAACAATTTGAAATTCATTTTGTTCCCTCCCCCTTGATGGGGGAGGGTTAGGGTGGGGGTGAAATTATCTTGTGATCCCGCTAGGTTTCCCCCTCCCCCCAACCCCCTCCCACCAGGGGAGGGGGAGTTTTAAGGCCAAGATTTAATGAAAGGTATTGCTGGGACATAAAACAAGGTGTGCGCCCCAAGAGGGCGGACACGCAGGTCCGCCTCTACATCATTTGTTTAATTTCAATGGAAAAAGGGTATTAGCGGTCCTGGGAGGGCCATTTTGGGTAAGCGCCCCGGCAATCCCCTCCTCGCCAGCAAGGCCATTATTCTGACCGGCGGCCTGATGCTCTGCCTAGTGGGGCTTACGGAAACGGCCTGGGGGGCGGCGGGGGCGGCCGCGGCCACTGCCCCGGGCGGGGCTACCCCGTGGTGGGTCTGGGCTTTGGTACTCCTGGGGTTTTCCTTTCTGGTGGGGATCTTATCCCTGCTGGGGGGCATGGGCGGCGGCACCCTGTTCGTGTCCATCATCGGCGGCTTCCTGCCCTTTCACCTGGACTTTGTGCGCTGCGCTTCCCTTTTGGTGGCTCTCTGCGGGGCCCTGTCCGCCGGGCCCGGCCTGCTACGTTTCGGCATGGGAGACCTGCGCCTGTCCTTGCCCGCGGCCTTGATGACCTCCAGCGGCGCCATCTTAGGGGCTATGATTGGCCTAAGGCTCCCCACGCATATCGTCCAGGTGGCCTTGGGTTTCACCCTTTTGGGGGTTGTGGTTCTCCTGTTGAGGGCCAGAAGGGCGGAATATCCCGAAGTGAAGGAGCCGGATGCCTTATCCGCTCTTCTGGGGATTCACGGCATCTATCTTGACCGGGCCACCGAGGAGGAGGTTTCCTGGAAGGTGCACCGCACCCCGGTGGCCCTGCTGTTGTTTTTGCTCATCGGTATCATGGCCGGGGTCTTCGGCATCGGGGCCGGCTGGGCCAACGTTACGGTCCTCAACCTGATCATGGGCGCCCCCATAAAGGTGGCCGTGGGCACCAGCAAGCTTATCATCTGCCTGACCAACACCAGCGCGGCCTGGATTTACCTCCACAGCGGCGCGGTGTTGCTGGTGATCGTGGTGCCCTCCATCATCGGCATGATGCTGGGCAGTTGGGCCGGGGTTAACATTTTGGTCCGGATTGCCCCCATCAGACTGCGGTATATCGTCATCGCCCTGCTGTTATTTGCGGGCATCAGGTCCCTGTTAAAGGGGTTAGGGATCTGGAATTAATCCTGGGGGGAAAAGGGAAAAAGGATAAATAATAAAGAATGTTTCATTTATTACCCTTTCGCCTTTTGCCCTTTAAGCTTTTCCCCATGGTAAACTAAAGGGAAGGCTGGCTATGAGCGAAATGCAGAAATTCGATATCCAGTTATTCTATGCCAGGGTCATCGACCGGGCGGCCAAATTGGGTTTCCTCTTGCTGCTCTTGACTTTTTCCATCTATATGGGCGGGATTCTCACCCCTTATGTGCCCCTGGAAGATCTGCCCCAATATTGGAGCCGGCCGGCATCTCTTTATCTGGAGGCAAACCGGATCCAGACAGGCTGGGGCTGGGTGGCCGAGTTGCACCACGGGGATATGCTTAACTTTTTCCCCATCGCCATCCTGGCGGGGGTCACCATTTTCGGGTACCTCTGCTTGGTCTGTAAATTATTGCGTAACCGTGAGGTTATCTTGGGAATGATAGTTATCTTTCAAGTCATGGTGTTAATCCTGGCAGCTTCCGGGATTTTGAGAACAGGAGGGCATTGACATGGAGCAAACGCCCATCTGTCCCGCCCGACTGGAAAAACTCCTGGTCTGTACCGACGGTTCTGCCGACAGCCAGGGGGCGTTGAGCGGCACCCTGGCCCTGGCCCAGTCGTGCGGCAGCAAAATCTTTGCTTTACAGGTGCTGGAATTTAACCCGGAACTGGAGGCTCAAGCGCCGGAGTTTATCGCTCAGCGGGAAGCGAAAGTGCACGATTACCTGAAAATGTGCAAGGCCGAGGCCGAAAAACTGGAGGTCCCCATCGAGACCCGGGTGCGCCGCAGCGAGGCCGCGTATGTGGGCATCGTGGAAGAGGCCGAAAAGATCAAGCCCGACCTCATCATCATGGGCCGCCGGGGCCGGGGCCGGCTGTTTCGGTTGATGATGGGCAATGTCACCGCCCGGGTCATCGGCTACAGCCCTTTTAATGTCCTGGTGGTTCCTAAAGGCGTGCTCCTGGAATTTAAAAGAATTCTCATCGCCAGCGACGGCTCCCCGCACAGCTACGCGGCCTGGGATGAGGCGCTGTTTATGACCCAACGGGTGGGGGCGGACCTCATCGCCCTGTCCGTGGCCCGGGATGAACGGGACCTGCCCACCGCCCAGGCCATCGTTGGGCGCCTGCAGAAAGAAGCGGCCTCCCAGGGGATAAAGGTGAAAGCCCTGGTGCTCGAGGGGCGTCCCTTTGAGGCTATCGTCCAGGCGGCCCGGGATGAAAAGGTGGACCTAATCGTCATGGGAACCCTGGGGATGACCGAACTGAAGTCGCTCCTCATGGGGAGCACCACCGAACGGGTCATAGCCCAGGCCCCATGCTCGGTAATGGTGGTTAAACGGTTGATGTAGGGGTTAATTGCATAAGTTAGCGAAAGAAAAATGCTTAATCGTTCACTGAAAATGGGGCTTAAAGTCCCCCTTTCATAAAGGGGGATTTAGGGGGATTTTTAAGGGGTTATCATAAAATCCCCCCTGCCCCCCTTTAGAAAAGGGGGGTAAAGAAGTCCGCTTTCAAATGTAACGTTAAATATTAAACATACCACTAGGCTGGGGTAATCTCGGGTGAGGACCAGGGGCCTGCGGCCCTTAGCCCCCTCCCCCAAACATCCATCTACCTCAAAACGGGAGGTCATGGAGATGGTGGCAAAGCCGGTTTGTCCTGGTGAGTGGGACCGGTTGTTGGTCTGCACTGACGGTTCCCCGGAGAGTCAAGGGGCGGTGGCCGAGGCCCTGGCTCTGGGTCGCTTATGCGGCAGCCAGGTTTATGTTTTGCAAGTACTGGAGATTATACCGGAATTTGAGGCGGTGGCCCCGGACCTCATGGTGCGTCTGGAAGAAGAGATCCGCTCCCAGCTTCAGGCCTTAAAAGCCGAGGCCGCCAAAATGGCAGTGTCCCTTACGACCCTGGTGCGGCGCAGCGTCTCGGTCTTCAGCGCCATCCTGGAGGAGGCGGCAGAGATTCGGCCGGCCATGATCATTATGGGCCGTTACGGGCGCACCGGTTTGACCCGGCTCCTCATGGGCAGCGTCACCGCCCGGGTCATAGGCCACAGTCCGGTAAATGTCCTGGTGGTGCCCCGACAGGCCATCGTGGCCTTTGGCAGGATCCTGGTGGCCAGCGATGGGTCTCCTTACAGCCTCGCAGCCTGGGAGGAGGCCCTTTCCATGGCCAAAAAGGCGGACAGCGTCTTGTTTGCCATCTCCGTCGCCCAGGAGGAAGGGGATCTCCCCCAGGCCCAGAAGATTGTTCACCAATTGCTGGCCGCTGCCAACCGGGAAGGTGTCCCCCTTCAAGGCCTGGTGCCCACAGGGCAGCAGATAGGTGACGCCATCGTCCAGGCGGCCCTGAGAAATGAGGTGGACCTGATCATCCTGGGCAGCCACGGCCGCACCGGCCTTACCCGGCTGCTCATGGGCAGCGTCACCGAAAGGGTTATCGGCCATGCCCCCCAACCCGTGCTGGTGGTGAAGAGAGGGATGAAGTGAGTTGGGGGAGGACGGGGGAACACCTACAAAAATTCCCCCGGCCCTCCCCTCAAAGCCATCTACCTTTCCAACGCCTCTTTGAGCCGCGCCGGCAGTTCTTGGGCGTGCCAGGTAGAGTCGATGGCCACCAGGTGGGCCGTGCCTTCGGCCAGCAGTTCCCGGCCGGTTTCGGGATAAAATTCAAAACGGAAGATCACCGCTTTAGGCCGCAATTCCTGGATGCGGGTCTCGACCAGGAGAATATCCCCGTATCTGGCCGGGCGCTTAAAGCGGCACCAGGCCTCCACGATGGGCAGCCCGAACCCTTCCCTCACATTGCGGAAGGTCTCTTGAGGGTTTAGACCCACGGCCCGCAAAAACTCCTCGATGGCCCGGTGGCAATAACGGAAGTAGCTGACGAAATAGACGATGCCGTAGGGGTCGGTGTCGCCGAAGCGCACCCGCACTTGCGTGCGGTGTACCCCATCTTTCAGGTCGGGGTTGGGCGGCCTAGTCATTTTAACCCCCTTGGCTTTGGGATAGCGGGGGAGGGGGCTAAGGGTTTTTTTAGCTGTCAGCGGTCAGCTTTCAGCAGTCAGCTTTTTACATTATTTAACTAATGATGGGTCTCTCAATTAATATGATTTGTTTTTAGGTCACTGTCATTCTGAACGGAGCGCCGCGGAGTGAAGAATCTAGATTCTTCGCTTCGCTCAGAATGACATTTTACAGACATATTAATTATGGAACGCATCAATAGTAAATGTTTTTTAAAAGCTGATATCTGATCGCTGACAGCCAATCTCCCCCAGCCCTCCCTCTCAAATCACTATCCCCTATTATATTGGCCGGCGTATGTCTGGGGAAGGGAAATTTTTCACCTGAATTGGGTTGACATGGACCAAAAAAGAAAATAATCTCCTCTAGTCGCGAGAAACTCACCTCAAGCCGTTCCCACAAGCTGCGCCCATTGAGACCCCCACACGTCTCGGGAATGACATGAGGTAACGGGTTATGCTTAAAAAGGAGTAACTTATGAAGACCGTGGCCCAAAAGATCCAGGAGTTGAAGGAGAAAGAGGCCCAAATCAAGGCCATGGGGGGACCCAAGGCCATTGACAAACAGCATCAGAGCGGCAAACTCACGGCTCGGGAGCGCCTGGATCTTTTCTTCGACCCCGGGACCTTTAGGGAGACCGATCTTTTCGTCACGCACCGCTGTGTCAATTTCGGCATGGAAAAGATAGAGATTCCCGCGGACGGGGTGGTCACCGGGTTCGGCCGGGTGAACGGCCGCCCAGTATTCGCTTTCTCCCAGGACTTTACCTCCCGGGCCGGCTCTTTGGGAGAAATGCATTCCAAGAAAATCTGCAAGGTAATGGACCTGGCGCTCAAGGCCGGGGTCCCCTTCGTTGGCTTCAACGATTCCGGCGGGGCCCGCATTCAGGAAGGGGTGGATTCCCTGTCGGGGTACGGCCAAATCTTCTATCGCAACGCCATCGCTTCCGGGGTCATCCCCCAGATCTCGGCCATCATGGGTCCCACGGCTGGAGGCGCGGTGTACTCGCCGGCCATGACCGACTTTGTCTTCATGGTGAAAAACACCAGCTACATGTTTATCACCGGGCCGGATGTGATCAAGAGCGTCACGGGCGAAGAGATTACCTTCGAGGACCTGGGCGGGGCCCTGGCCCACAACATGAAAAGCGGGGTGGCGCAGTTCGCCTGCGAATCCGACGCAGACGCCATTGAGCAGATCAAGCGGCTGTTGAGTTTCCTGCCCAACAACAACATGGAAGACCCGCCCCTCAGCCCTTGCGCCGACCCGGCCAACCGGGAAGACCCGGTCCTGGACAGCATCGTGCCGGACAGTCCCCGGGCCTCTTATGACATGAAGGATGTGATTCGGGCCGTGGT
The DNA here is from genome assembly GCA_030694005.1 of Desulfobaccales bacterium. GTDB lineage: Bacteria > Desulfobacterota > Desulfobaccia > Desulfobaccales > 0-14-0-80-60-11 > JAUXZG01. Next base: position 12,849 of record JAUXZG010000138.1, read on the forward strand.
GGATGAGGGCGATTTTTTTGAGTCCCATGCCCTCTTCGCCCAGAACATGGTAGTGGGCCTCGCCCGTTTAAACGGCCGGAGCGTAGGCATCATCGCCAACCAGCCCAAGGTGCTGGCCGGGTGTCTGGATGTGGACGCGGCGGACAAAGCCACCCGCTTCATCCGCTTCTGCGACGCCTTCAACGTGCCGCTGCTGACCATCGCTGATGTGCCGGGCTATTTGCCGGGGAGCGACCAGGAGTGGCGGGGCATCATCCGCCACGGGGCCAAGCTTTTGTGGTGCTATTCCGAAGCCACGGTGCCCAAGCTGACCCTGATCACCCGCAAGGACTACGGCGGCTCCTATCTGGCCATGTGTTCCCGGGACCTGGGGGCAGATATGGTGATCGCCTGGCCCACCGCCGAGATCGCCGTCATGGGCGCGGAAGGCGCGGCCAATGTGATTTTCCGCAAAGAGATCAAGGAGGCCGCGGACCCGGCCGCCAAGCGCCAGGAGATCATCGATAATTACGAGAACCTGCTCTACAACCCCTATATCGCTGCGTCCCGGGGTTTTGTGGACCAGGTGATCCTGCCCCGGGAGACCCGCCCCCGGCTCATCGAGGCCTTTGAGACCATGTGCACCAAGCGGGAAAGCCTGCCAGCCAAAAAGCACGGCAATATCCCGGTGTAGTAGCGGTCAGCTATCAGCAGTCAGCGATCAGCCAAAGATTAAAAGCTCAAAGAAATGCATCATTGAGAAATTGAGGTCAGCTATTATTGACGGTTTTTTTGCTTTTGCTTTTGCTTTAGCTGAAAGCTGACCGCTGACAGCTTAACCTGACGATTGATCGCAGGTCTAACGGATGACCCGCGGTAAGGCAAGAGGAGAGGACAACGTGAAATCAATCAAACCCCAGGTGCTGGCTGCCATCAGCGGGGCCGTCCAGGCCTACCTGGCCGCCGAAGAGGAGGCCCTCCAGGCCGCGGCCTTTTCTCTGGCGGCCGCCGCTTCTTTCGGCCCGCCGCCCAACCTCTGGGGCCTGGCCGGCCGCCAGGGGGCCATGCAACTTCGCGTCTTGATGCAACGCCGCAGCTTGAGATAGCTGTCAGCGGTCAGCAATCAGCTATCAGCAAATAAAGACAAACTATCGGCGGTCAGCTAGCGGCTTTCAACAAAATGAATCATGGCAAGAGTTGCCAAAAAAAACATGCCTGAGCAATTTATCTTAATTAAGGTTTTGCTGAAAGCTGACTGCTGAAAGCTGAACGCTAAAGGAGTATTTATGGCCGGGAAAAACCCCATTAAATTCACGGACACCACCTTTCGGGATGGTCATCAATCCCTGTTGGCCACCCGCTTCCGCACCGAGGACATTCTGCCCTTCATGGAACGCATGGACCAGGTGGGCTTTTGGGCCATAGAGGTCTGGGGCGGCGCCACCTTTGACACCACCCACCGTTTCCTGGGAGATGACCCCTGGGAGCGCATCCGCACCATCAAGAGCAAGCTCAAGAAGACCCACACCATGATGCTCTTAAGGGGTCAGAACCTGGTGGGGTATCGCAACTACGCCGACGATGTCACCTACGCCTTTGTCCGTCACGCCGCGGAGCAGGGGGTGGACATCTTTAGGGTGTTCGACGCCTTGAACGACCAGCGCAACTGGGTGACCGCGGTGAAGGCCATCATGGACGCCAAGAAGGCCGGGCTCATGGCTCATTTCCAGGCCGCGGTGTGTTTCTCCCTGACCCAGCAGCGCATGGGCGGCGAGGTCTTCAACCTGAAATACTATGTGGACTTTGCCAAGCGGGCCGTGGACATGGGAGCCGACTCCTTCTGTCTCAAGGACATGGCCGGCATGGTCTCCCCCAATGACGCCTATGCCATCATCAAGGCCTTGAAGGAAACCATCAAGATTCCGGTGGAATTTCACACGCACTACACCAGCGGCCAGGGGTCCATGTCCTACTTGAAGGCTATTGAGGCCGGGGTGGATGTGGTGGACACCTGCCTGTCGCCTTTTGCCCTGCGCACCTCCCAGCCGGCCATAGAGCCTATCCTGGTGACGGTGAAACAGACGGACCGGGAATCTCCCCTTGATCTGGCCGCCTTGATCGAAATCGGCCAGGACCTGGAAAAAGTGGCGGTGAAGTACCGTGACCTGCTGGACACCAGCAAAATGGCGCCCATCGATGCCGGAGTGCTGCTCCACCAGATTCCCGGGGGTATGTATTCCAACCTGGTGAACCAGCTCAGGGAAGCCGGCGCCCTGGACCGCATGCTGGAGGTGATGGCGGAGCTGCCCCTGACCCGCAAAGAACTGGGCTATCCGCCCCTGGTGACCCCCACCAGCCAGATCGTCGGCATCCAGGCGGTCTTTAATGTCCTGTTCGGGCGCTACCAGCAGATTCCCGGGGAGGTCAAGGGCCTGGCTTACGGCCTCTACGGCAAGACCCCGGCGCCCATGGACCCCAAGGTGCAAAAGAAGATCCTCAAAGGCTATGAACGGGGCGAAAAGCCCATCACCTGCCGGGCTGCGGATGTCCTGGAACCGGAACTGGAAAAGGCCAAAGAAGCCACCAAGGGATTGGCCAAGGACATGGGCGATGTCCTGGTCTATGCCTTGTATCCCACCACCGGCATGCGCTTTCTCAAGTGGAAGTACGGCCTGGAAGAGGTGCCCCAAGAGGTCAAGGCCAAGAGCCTGGAGCAGGTCAAACTGGAAGACGATGTTTATCTCACCATTAAGCAGGAGAAGCTGTTCCAAAAGGTGAAGGACTACCTGGAGCGCCTGGAACTGCCCGCGCCGGGAAAGGGCCCGGGCCTGCGCACCTTCAATGTCTTTGTGGACGGGCAGTATTATGAGGTGGAGGTGGAGTGCACCTCGGGCGCGCCGGTCCTCACCAGCGTGACGCCGGCGGCGGTGACCGCCGCCCCCCGGCCGGCGATAGCCGCGCCCAAACCCGCGGCCGCGCCGGTTGCCGCGCCCAAACCCGCGGCCGCGCCGGCGGAAGCCCTGGCGGCCGGGGAGGTGCCTTTACGGGCCCCCATGCCCGGCATGATCATCAGCTACAGCGTCAAGGTGGGGGATAAAGTCAACACCGGCGATTTGGTCTGCATCCTGGAAGCCATGAAGATGCAGAACAGCCTGCCCGCCCCGGCGGGAGGCGTGGTCAAGGCCATCAACTTCGAACCCGGCGCCTCCGTGGCCAAAGACGCGGTGATTATGGTGATCGGCAAGTAAAGATTGACGGAGTAGGGGAGGGGGCCAGGGGTCGCAGACCCACTTACAATCCTCCCCTACCACCCCTCCCCCAACCCCTTAAGTTTTAAATTCTTTTTTCCTCCCTAAAAATTCTTCTTTCTGACCTTTTTTATCTTCCTAAACTTCCGGGGCCTTAACCTTTTTCACCCGGCCCAGGTCTATAAAAGAAAAGAAGAAAGCAAACCTTTTTGGGGAGGATCGGGTCATGAATAAATGGCAACGCCTGTTTGGCAGGAAGAGAGCGCCGCGGCTCCTGGTGGCACTGCTGCTGGCCTTGAGTTTTTTAACGGGATGCGCTAGCCAAAATCCCTACATGTACACGGGTGCGGGTCTGGGTGCGGCCCTGGGGGCCGGCCTGGGGGCCGCCATCAATAATCGCAATCCCTGGAAGGGTGCGGCTATCGGCGGTTTGCTGGGCGCCGCTGGGGGTGGCGTGGCCGGGGAAGTCTACGGTCGATCGAATCCCTCTCCCCAGCGCCAGGGCTATTATTATCCGCCTAATTATAGTCCGCCTCAGCAACCTGGCTATAGCTACGCGCCGCCGCCCAACCAAAGTTATAATTGAAGGCAACCTTTCTTAAGGGGGGGAAATGGTCGTGAACAAATGGCCTGGAATAATCGTGGTGCTCACGGCGCTGAGTCTGATGGTGGGCTGCGCTGCCAATCCGTACACTTACACCGGCGCGGCCCTGGGGGGAGGGATCGGCGCCATCAGCGGAGCCGCCATTGATGGTAGAAACCCCTGGCGGGGCGCGGCCATCGGCGGTTTGCTGGGCGGGGTCCTGGGGGGCGTGACCGGGGAGGCCATGCGGCAGAGCCGGGCTGCTCAGCCGCCGCCGCAGGGTTATTACTACCAGCCGGCCCCACCAGGTTATAGCGCTCCTCCGCCGGGCCCCAACTACGGGTACAACGCCCCGGCGCCGGTTTCGCCCCCGGCCCCTGGTCCCAGGTATGGCCATGGTTCTTCGCCGCCGCCGGAATACTACCGCGAGAATCAACCGCCCCAGATTTACGGCAGCCGGACGCCCACGATTTATGCCCCGTATTATTACTAATAGTTGCCGCCTGCTCTCCGGCAACCATGACAAAAACCTGCCCCTTCCCCTGGCGCGCCAGGGGCGGGGAAACGATGAACAGGTAAAGGCCCGGCGAGCCGTGCCTTTACAAATCCGCTTTTATCCCACCCCGCCGCTTCGGGAAAATTAGTTAGCACCAGCCGCCCTGGCCATGGTAAGATCCAACCCGGCCACTGGCCACTAATCGCTAACCCCCGGAAATAACTTGGCCGACCCGATATTGTTCCAGGAAATTCTCCTGGCCGCCGTGGACCTTAAGGACCACGCCTTTGTGGTCCCCTCCGGCCTCGATTTTGAGCGGCTGATCACCTCCATGGGGGAGGTTGGCCTGCTGGCCCCGCCCTGGCTGCGGGCCCGCCCTGAGAACCGCTGGCAGGTGGTGGCGGGCTTCAAACGCCTCCTGGCGGCGGCCCAGCTGGGCTGGGAGCGGGTCCCGGCCCGAATCCTGCCGGCCTCGGCGCCGGATTCCCACTGTCTGTTGGTGGCCCTCTACGACAACGCCTTCACCCGGGGGTTTAACCTGCTGGAGATGGCCTTTTTCGCCACCCGGCTACTGGCTTACTGGGACCGGCAGACGGTGGCGGCCAAATTTCTGCCTTATCTGGGCCTGCCCCCCTCACCGGCCCACCTGGACAGGCTGGTCGCGGTTTTTTCCCTAGAGCCTCCTCTGAAAGAATTGGCGGCCCAGGGCCGCCTGGCCCTGACGGCCGGGGCTTTCCTGGCGGGGTGGGACCCTAAGGATCGCGCTGCCGTATTGCCCTACCTGGAAGAGCTCCCTTTTAGCCAGAGCAAGCAGGAGGAATTTTTGGAGGGCCTGGACCTGCTGGCCCGCCGGGAAGGCGCCGCTCGCCGGGAGATTCTCTCCCGTGAGGAACTTAAGCAATATTTGGTTGATAAGGGCAGCACTCCCCAGGAGAGGGCCGAGGCGGTGCGGCGTCAACTCAAGCGCTGGGTTTATCCCAGCCTCAGCGCGGCCCAGGACGCCTTTGGGGCTCTCCTGCACCGGCTGGGTCTCAGGAATCATCCCCGCCTCCGCCTCCAGCCGCCCCCTGCCTTTGAAGGCCCCGACTTCCATCTGGAAATCAAATTTCGGGATGCGCCGGAGCTTAAAAATCTCCTGGAAGAACTCACCCGCCTGGTCCAACAGGAAGAATTTTCCAAACTGACCCGTCTTTAGGCTTCCCTTGACTCGCGCCGATATAGCCTTAACTTACGGTTAAGCATGGAATATTGGTTGCTGAAAGTGCGGTCTGATTTTATCGGCCCCAACGAGGCCATTAGCTTTTCAGAAGAGATGTGGCCGCAGGCTTTAGCCTGGGCCAAAAAGCCAAGGGGAGAAGAAGCAGCGCGGGCTAAAGCCTGCGGCTACGATAAATATCCCGGCGATAGTCACATAATCTAGGCCCCAACTTTATCTTTTATTGACCTAAAAAAGTTTTTAGGGAGGCTGAAACATGGACAAGAAGGAAAAATATTTGCAAGCCCTTGAAGATAAACTGGAAAAGTTAAAGGGCGGTATTGAGCAACTGCAAGCCAAGGCTTCCCAAGTGGGGGCGGACGCCAGGGCGGAATTAGAAAAGCGTTTAAAAGAGTTGTCTGATAAGCAGGAAGCTGCTCGCCAGAAGTTGCAGGAACTTAAAGGAGCCGGCGCCGAAAAGATGGAAGCCCTCAAAACCCGGGCCGAAAAGGTCTGGGGTGACCTGGAAAGCGCGGTGGGCCGGGTAAAGTCTAAATTTAAAAAATAGAGTAGTGCTCTTTCCGGAAATTTTTTGGGGGGAGGGCCAGGGACCTGAGATCCCTGCCCTCCCCCCAACCCCCCCTCCCAACCCGCTTAAGTTGGCCTAAGAAGGCGGGGCCTTTAGCCCCGCCTTCTTAGGCCTAAATCTAAACTTAAGGGATTGGGGGTGGGGGCTTGGGGGAGGATTGTAAGTGGGCCCACCGGCCCTTAGCCTCCTCCCCCAAATAACTCTTTCCAAAGGGATCCTCTCATGGAGCAGCAGCGCCGGCCCAATCGGTTGGCCCAGGCCACCAGCCCCTATCTGCGGCAGCATGCCCATAACCCGGTGGATTGGTATCCCTGGAGCCCGGAGGCCCTGGAAACGGCTCGCCGGGAAGACAAGCCCATTTTCTTGAGCATCGGCTACTCCACCTGTCACTGGTGCCATGTTATGGCCCATGAATGCTTTGAAAACCCGGCCATCGCGGCGCTGATGAACGAACATTTCATCAACATCAAGCTGGACCGGGAAGAACGGCCGGACCTGGATGAGACCTACATGAACGTGGTGCAGCTCCTTACGGGTCGAGGCGGCTGGCCTTTGAGCGTGTTTCTCACCCCGGACTTAAAACCTTTTTATGGGGGCACCTATTTCCCGCCGGAAGACCGGGCCGGGTTGCCGGGCTTTTCCCGCCTGCTGTTGGCCATGAGCCAGGCTTACCGGAAGAATCAGGAGCAGATCGCCGCGCTCTCCGGCAAGCTGCTTTCGCAACTGCAGATTATGGGGGAGATGCCGGGGACTGCTGGGGAACCTGATCCAGAGCAGGTGAGCCAGGCGGCGCAGCGCCTGCTGGCGGATATTGACCCCCAGCACGGCGGCTTGGGCAGCGCCCCCAAATTCCCCCGTTCCCTGGAACTGGGGTTTTTGCTCCATTATTATCGCTTTTGGGGCGAGGCCCAGGCCCTGGAAAAACTGGCCTTCACCCTGGAGAAAATGGCCCGGGGCGGCATATACGACCAGTTGGGGGGCGGCTTCCACCGCTATACCGTGGACGCCGCCTGGGTGGTGCCTCACTTTGAAAAGATGCTCTATGACAACGCCCTGCTGGCGCCCCTTTACCTGGCTCTTTATCAACTTACCGGCAGCCCTCTGGCCCGGCGCATTGCTGGTGAGACCCTGGACTTTGTCCTGCGTGATATGCACGCCCCCCAGGGCGGCTTCTATGCTGCCTGGGACGCCGACAGCGAGGGTGAAGAAGGGAAGTATTATGTCTGGAGTCTGGCGGAGGTTGAGAAGATTGTCGGCCCAGGGGGCGCCCCTAATGGTCGCGGCTCTGGGGATGACCCGGGAGGGGAATTTTGAAGGGCAAAATGTCTTAACCCGGCCATTTTCCAGGGATGAATTGGCGGCGCGGTTTTCCTTGACTCCGGATCGGGTGGGCCAGACTTGGGAGGAGGGTTTTAACCGTATGCGCCAGGCCCGGGCGGGACGAGTGCCGCCCCATCGGGATGAAAAGGTCATCGTCTCCTGGAGCTCCCTGATGATCTCGGCCCTGGCCCAGGGAGCCCAGGTATTGGGGGATAAAGGCTATTATGCCGCGGCGGCCCAGGCGGCCCGGTTTATTCTTGGGGAGATGTTTAAAGAGGACCAGCTCTTCAGGATCTGGTCCGCGGGCCGGGTGGCAGTGCCCGGCTTTTCGGAGGATTACGCCTGCTTAGCCCACGCCTTGCTGGATCTTTTTGAGACCGATTTTGACCCGGCCTGGCTCACCGCGGCCAGGCACCTGGCGGCTTTGCTGGAGGATAAGTTTCTGGATGCCGGCGACGGCACTTATTTCTATGTGGCCCGGGATCAAGACACGCCCCTGGTCCGGTCCAAGAGCGCCTTTGATCAGACCATTCCCTCGGGCAATTCCCTGGCCGCCCGGGTGTGTTTGAGACTTTACCGGCTTACCGAAGAGCCGCGTTATCAAAAACGGGCCTTAACTACTCTCCGCCGTTTCCAGAGCCAGGCCCAGGAAAATCCCTTCGCCTTTGCCCACCTGTGGACGGCGCAGACCCTTTACCTGGCCCCGCCCCTGGATCTCACCCTGGTGGGGGACCCCCAGCAGCCGCGGCTTAAAGAAATGCTGCAAGTGGTTTATCGCTATTTTCTGCCGGAAAGACGCTTACTGGTGAAAGACCCGGCGAATTGCGCCGCCCTGGAGGAATTGTGCCCGGCAGCCCGCACTTACGCGCCCGTAGGAGAAGGGCCGACGGCCTATATCTGCCACGACTTCACCTGTCGGCCCCCCATCACCGATCCCCAGACCCTGGCCGCGCAACTTGAGGAGCTAATGAGTTGAGATTTTTGGAGGGAGGCCCTGGGGCCCTTAACCCCTTCCCCCATAACTCTTGTCCCCCAACCATTTTTGTCTTATAATTCGGCCAAAAGGTGCCAGGGAGGCGCCCGGATGGATCGCCAGGGCTCATTGAAGTTGGTGCGCGGTTTGACGCGGCCGGTGGTGGAGCTTTTCTGTCCTGACCAGCTGGACAGTTTCGAGGATGACTTTGCCGCTTTTGCCCTGACCGGCGGGGTACCGCAAGTTTCAGAAGGGACCGCCTTTTTGAGACCTGGCCCTCAGGGACTGGACACCACCCTGGTGGCCGGCATGTTTTTCCAGGTGCTGGTGGAAGCTCAGAAATTGCCGGCGGGCACTCCGGAGCGGGTCTCTTTTGTGCGCAAAGAGGCCAAGAACTTCCTGGTGAAACATCTGGCCGGAGAGATTACCCTATCCCAGTTCTACCGTCTCTTGACTCTCATCGAGGAGAATGTCCATAATTATTTTGAATGCCTGGGGGGTGACTGGCTCGGCCATCGGGCCAGGCCGCCAAAGGACACCCTGACCCAGCCCCGGTCTCTGACGGAGCCTATCAAGGGAGAGGAGCTACGCCAGGCCCTGGCGAAACAGGACCTGCCCGTAAAAGGGAGGCGCATCACCTCTGAGGGCCTGTTGACCTTCCTTAACTCTACGGCAGGGCGGTGGTTCAGGGTGCTGGATCTGGAAGGGCACTTTAAGGTGAACAAAAAGACCGCCTGGACCTATTTAAACCTGCTTCTCAAGGCCGGCATTCTGGCGCACAACGGCGAAAAGGCCAACCGGGCGCGCTATGCCTTGGCCGGGGCCTTCCAGCCAGCAAATTTAAGCCCCCGATTTTCACCTAAAATTTGACTTAAGGGCCGCACCCGGGTGAGTCGTCCCCAAAGGGCGAAAAGATCCCCCCCCAGAGACCACCTAGGAATTTCTTTTACTTGCCCCCGGTACTTATGCAAAGTTGAGACCTCTGAAAAATGACCTGAAAGAATATTGGTGGCGGGCACGGAGGCCTGCCCCACCAGAAAGATCAAGGCGGTGGGGCGGCCGTCTCTGGCCGCCACCCAGAGCAATTACCTAAAAATAGGTTTTTTTCAGACCTCTTAAGTTGCCATCAAACGGATATTTTGGTAGCCGCAGGCTTTAGCCTGCGCAGGTGGTCAGAGTTGTAGGGGCGGGGTTTCCCCGCCCCAAATCGGCCGCGGCCGGATGATCTCAGGACGGGGAGACCCCGCCCCTACGAAGGAAATTTGTGGGCGAGCGTCGAACCGGCATATTACCTTTATGATTGCCACCTGGTATTTCCAAGCACTTCAAAAAAGCCTTTCTCTAGTCTGGCGCTAAAAAATATGGCAAAAAGTGCCGGGAGAGGATATTTTTAAAAGTTGGGAATAATTAACCCAGGGCCTTAAACCGGCCCGTCTAACTTACCAGCGAAGGGTGGCCCGGTTTATTCATTCCCCGCCCCAGCAAGGAACGGAACCCATGTCCAGAGGAAAAGAACGCCCCAATCGGGGGTTGAAATTAGAGATCAAGGTTATCCCCGCAAAATATTTGGACCTGCCCCTGGCGGAGATCGCCCAGTTAATGGGGAATGGCTCCCTGCTGTGGCCGGGCGGGGCCGGCCGGGCTCAGGGGCTAAAATTTGTCACTTATGACATCAAGAAGAAACGGGGCCGCAAACCCAAGGCTTTAACGAAGTCGGCCCGGCCGGCGGTCCCCGGTTCTGCCGATAAGACCTCAACTTGATCGTCCCCCCTGACACCGGTGACCGGTGGGCCTGCTGCCACAAAAAGTGATGTCCCTTAACAAGATCACCATCCGGGGCGCCCGGGAACATAATTTAAAAAATATTGATCTGGAGCTGCCCCGCAACCAGTTTATCGTCATCACCGGGGTAAGCGGCTCCGGCAAGTCCACCCTGGCCTTTGATATCCTCTATGCCGAGGGCCAGCGCCGCTATGTGGAGAGCCTGTCGGCCTATGCCCGCCAGTTCCTGGAACTCATGGACAAGCCGGATGTGGACTACATCGAAGGGCTCTCCCCGGCCATTGCCATCGAGCAACGCAGCGCCTCCAAGAATCCCCGCTCCACCGTGGCCACCTCTACGGAAATCTATGATTATTTGAGGGTTTTGTTTGCCCGGGTAGGTACTCCTTATTGTTACCAATGCGGCCGGGCCATCTCCTCTTTGGGGGTCCCCCAGATGGTGGACCAGGTCCTGGCTCTGCCGGCCGGCAGCCGCCTCACCATCCTGGCTCCGGTGGTGGTGAACCGCAAAGGCGAGCACCACAAGCTGTTGGAGCGCCTGCAGCAGCAGGGATACAGCCGCATCCGCCTCAACGGCGAGGTCCTGGAACTGGAAGACCTGCCCCCCCTGGATAAAAATCGGCGCCATACCATCGAGGCGGTGGTGGACCGCCTGGTCATCAAAGAAGACCTGGGCCCCCGGCTCACCGACTCCCTGGAACTGGCCCTGTCCCTGGGCGAAGGGGTGGTGCGGGTGGCGGTCCAGAGGGGCGAGGAGTTGCTGTTTTCCGAGAAATTCGCCTGTGACCACTGCGGCGTCAGCCTGCCGGAGCTTACCCCCAGATTATTTTCCTTCAACAGTCCCCAGGGGGCCTGTCCGGCCTGTAGCGGCCTGGGGACCAGGAGGGTCATCGACCCGGAACTGGTGGTGCCCAATCCCCATTTGAGCCTGAGGGAGGGGGCGGTGCGCCCCTGGGCCCAGCGCCATTCTTTGAGACACCAGCAGATGCTGGAGGCCCTGGAGCAGCACTACCATTTTTCCATCCACACGCCTTTTGCGGACTTGGCTCTGGAAGTGCAGCAGGTCTTGCTCCACGGCTCTGGGGGGCAAGCCATCAACTTCTTCTATGAGCAGGGCGGGCGCCGCTTCTATAGCCCCCGGCCGTTTCCCGGGGTGATCTCCCTGCTTAAAGAGCGCTATACCGAGACGGACTCGGGCCTGGTAAGGGAGGAGATCGAGCAGTACATGAGTGTAAGGCCCTGCCCGGATTGCCGGGGGGCCCGACTGAGACGCGAGGCCCTGGCAGTAAAGATCGGGGGAGCCAACATCAGCGAGGTTACCCGCTTCACCGTGGTCCAGGCCTTAAAGTGGTTTGCCGGCCTCAACTTGAGCACCCGGCAGATGGAAATTGCCCGCCGCATCCTGAAAGAAATCACCGAGCGCTTAGGCTTTCTTGAGGAGGTGGGTCTCACCTACCTGACCCTGGAGAGGGCCACCGCCACTCTGGCCGGAGGCGAGGCCCAGCGCATCCGCCTGGCCACCCAGATCGGCTCCAAGCTCAGCGGCATCCTCTATATCCTGGACGAACCCAGCATCGGCCTGCATCCCCGGGACACCCAGAAACTGTTGCATACCCTCAAGATGCTCCGGGACCTGGGCAATACCGTGATTGTGGTGGAGCATGATCCGGAGACCATCCGCCAGGCCGACTTTGTGGTGGACATGGGGCCGGGCGCCGGCCGGGAAGGGGGCCAAGTGGTCTTTGACGGCACCCCGGAGCAACTTTTGGGCCACAAAAACTCTCTCACCGGCCTCTACCTGTCCGGGCGGCGGCAGATCCCCCTGCCTAGCCGGCGGCGTACCCCCCAGGAGTTCCTGCTCTTGAAAGATGCCCGGGGCCACAACCTTAAGGACCTTAAGGTGGCCATCCCCTTAGGGGTGCTCTCCTGCGTCACCGGGGTTTCCGGCTCCGGCAAGAGCACCCTGATCATGGATACCCTGTATGCGGCCCTGCGCCAGAAAATTTACCGGGCCAAGACCCCGGCGGCCCCTTACTCTCAACTACTGGGGGCGGAACACCTGGATAAGGTGATCAACATCGATCAGAGCCCCATCGGCCGCACCCCCCGTTCCAACCCGGCCACCTACTCCGGGCTTTTTACCATTGTGCGGGAACTTTTTGCCCAGGTGCCCGAGGCCCGCATGCGCGGTTACCGCCCCGGGCGCTTCAGCTTCAATGTTAAGGGGGGGCGTTGCGAAGCCTGCCGGGGAGAGGGCATCAATAAGATCGAGATGCACTTTCTGCCGGATGTCTATGTGCGCTGCGAGGTCTGTCGCGGCCTGCGCTACAACTCCAGCACTCTGGAGATTCACTACAAGGGGAAAAATATCGCCGAGGTTCTGGAGATGACGGTGGACCAGGCCCTGGAGTTTTTCGGGGCGGTGCCGTCCCTTAAGGACCGGCTCAAGACCCTGGCGGATGTGGGTCTGGGTTATCTCCAACTGGGCCAGGCGGCCACCACCCTTTCCGGCGGCGAGGCCCAGCGCCTCAAGCTTTCCCGGGAACTGAGCAAACGGGCCACCGGCCGCACCCTCTATATCCTGGACGAACCCACCACCGGCCTGCACCTGGCGGACATCGAGAAACTGCTGCTGGTGCTCAACCGCCTGGTGGAGGCGGGCAACACGGTGATCATCATCGAACACAACCTGGAGGTCATCAAGACCGCGGACTACCTCATTGACCTGGGCCCGGAAGGGGGAGAAGAGGGCGGCCGCCTGGTGGCCGCAGGCCCCCCGGAGGAAGTGGCCCGGCACCCGGATTCCTACACCGGCCAGTTCTTGCGTAAGCTTTTGAATTAGTTTTCGGTTTTCGGTATTTTTTAGGGGAATTTCCCTGCCGTTATTAATTTTTCTAGACCATCAATAACTTCTTTTTCAATCTGATTTGCCTCTTCCTTTTTCTCAAATGCTTGTTCTACGAGGGTACCGATGCGCTGTTGAACCTCCAATGGCGCATTAGGAACCCAAACTTCAGCAGCATCATTTTCGGTTAGTTCGTCCACAACGCCGCCATAAATCTTGCTGGTCAATTGATGCTGGCCATAAGGGGTTGATAGAAATGCAGCGAGATAGCCCGGATGCGTATTTAACAGATTAGCAATAATTCTTAAGATATGCTGTGATGCTGCCCAGCCATCCATTGCGGTTGGCGCTAATGCGATGCGCCCGATAGTGCCTGAACATGTTATCAGCAACCAGCCTTTATTAATTATCCAGGGAGATAAGTTAGGATGTGCCCGCCGAGAAAGATATTTTAGGTCATAGGGTTTCATCATCGGAAGGTGGGAGCCTTGCAGAAAAGGTATCCCATGCTCGGGGGAGACATATATACGCCTGAAGCGTGGGGGAATCAATATGTGCTCTGTCAGATCCGTATCCCCTAATTGCTTCAGCAAATACTTTCCCGTGCGCAATTGTTCAATTGCGGTCTTAGCTATTGGGAAATGAAACGATGCGTCGAAGCGTCCATCAAGTTCAGAAGCTTTAAGGAGGAAACTCTTAGGCTTAGTAACACCACCAAAATAAGAGACCTGGGAATCATCAAATCGTTGCAAGCCTAATTCCGCATGTAATAGTTCATCAGCTCGGTCAAGTAATTCATTGGCTTCATCCCTGAGATAATAAGCCTTCGTGATTTTCTTATGAATGGCCTGTTGCTTATCATCGGGCAAAAGGGGTACCGGAATTTTCTCTAGATGGGAGGGTTCAAGATGTGAAATAGTCCCCCCATACTCTTCTTTAAGCATCAGAGCTTGCCCTAACCATGTAGATAGAAAAGCATAAATAAAACCGGCGGGCAGAGAAGGAATAATCCGGATTAAATCATGGGTCAGGAAATATGGCTCCATTCTCTTGGTCACAAGGACGCACCTGCCAAGGGTGCCGGAACATGAGACCAGAATCCACCCTGCTTTTGCAAAATAGCGTTCGGCTGGGGATGGAGCCTTATCACGGGCAATCCAACGATTGCTTTGCAATCGAAACATAAATGTTTCTGAGGCACTCAGGTAGGGATACCCAATATCAGGGTTTGAAGTATAAATCCGTTTAAAACGGTATAAATTATAGATTTCCTGGGATACATCAGGATTGCCCAGATTTTTTAACTGGAATCCTGATTCCTCTAATAGATGTCGAGCCCTAACAGCTTCATCAGCATGGAAAGATGCATCCAGCCTTAAATCACCCTCAGAGAGCCAATGTGCATGAACCGAAAAAGAGCAGACTTTGGACTCAGAGACGGGTAATGTCTCAGCGGGGGGTGATGTTAATACTTCTCTTTTAACCATCACTATCACCTCCTGGCCGAATCCTGCCACCATTTCTGGAATAGCCCGGCTACCAGAGACACATCATCATCCCGAACCCGGCGAAGCTCCCGTTTTTGTTCGACTACCTTAACCCCGTCTGGTGTCCGCCTGATGGTGGGGATGGTCATTTCTTGCTCAATAATCTCCCCCTCAGGGGTTCGAATCCATAAATCATTACCCCGGCGGTCGTAGCCCATAGTTTGACACAGGGCCATAAAGACTTCATAATTTTCAAGCTGTCGGGCGGCTTCTTCAAGGCGAATTTTTTCCTCCGGTTTCTTCCTTAAAACTAAGACACTCGTTTGAGTCCCGGTGCCCCCGAATGCCAGAAAGGTTTCTACGGGTAAATCAATGCTGGAGATAATCTCACAGCGCTTTAAAATCCATCGCCTGATAAAAACCAAACCAGGGTTGCTCAGTATGCTATCAGGGAGAACAATGGCCAGCCGTCCACCCGGCTTAAAAAACTGAAGGCATCGTTCAATAAATAATTGCTCAGGCGGCATGGCTCCCCGAGGGGCATTGGCCCCAAAACGGGTAAGCTCAAATTGGTCTAAAATATGGGGGTCATCTACCACTAACCCAGGCCCAGCGCCGAAAGGCGGATTGGTGAGCACAATGTCGAAAGCACCCAGCGGAATTTTGGCTTTAACATCATCCCGCCACTCCCCAGGAGGAAGAAGAGAGTTAGCCTGGAAGACATTGGTGCTGCCATTCCCGTGCATGACTAAATTCATTTGGGCGGCTCGCACCAGGTCAGGATTAATGTCTATGCCAAATAAATTGAGGTCACAGCATTCTTTTAACCTTCCAGGGGTCCATTTCTGAGCTTCAGCTTCAGATTTCCATTTTAATTTTTCTTGGTCAGAGATGAGGTTTCGCCAATGGTTTACGGTGGTTCGTAGAAACCCCCCTGTCCCACATGCTGGGTCAAGCACCCTTAATCCCAGCCAGCGGTCTTTGGGATAGGAAGAGAAGACCATCTCAACTGCCATTCGACAGATATTGGGAGGAGTAAAAAACTCGCCCCGTGCCCCACGCAAATTTTCTCGGACTATTTCCTGATAGGCTTCTCCCTTAATATCGGCTGCGGTTTGCAATAAAGAATATCGGCGTAGCTCACTCACGATATAGGCGAGAACCCGGTTATCAAGTTTAATTCGGTCGTGCTCACCAAAGATATAAGGGTAGCGCCTTTCAACTTCGCCGAATAAATCAGTTATCCGCTTATGGAGGCGGCGTTGGCCGACTTCTGAGCGTCGTTCTTCAGTTGTAACATCAAAGCGCATCTCACCTTCTGTGTTTTGCTCGTCATAAACCTTACAGAAAATCAATTTAAGGAGTTCATGAAAGGCTTGGTCTTTTGGGAGGCCCTGATTAGCGTAAATATAATTGTGGCAACGCCTGAAGACATCCCGCAAGCCTTCGGCGGGAAATAATTGGTCAAAGGTGATACGGGGAGGTTGGGTCTTCCCGTAAGGCGGAATATCGGCAATGTCAACTGCCCGCCGTTCCCCTTCCTCAAGGGTCATTTCATATGCCTGTAATTCAGAGCCTACCCATAACCCCCACTTCCCGTTGGGAGAAGCGGCGAGGTAGGACTTTAATTGGTCAACTCCGTTATCCCGGTCGGTAGGTTTGACCTCTTGAGCTTTAGTCTCGGCAATAATCTTAATTGTCTCTTGAGAATGAGTTTCATTGGGGGTAAAAATTGCGATGTCAGCCCGCTTTCTTGCCCGCCCCACGGAGATGCGAAATTCAAGCTCAATATCTTCCCTTGGATAGCCGTATTCCTCAACGAGGCTACGGGCTACACGCTGGCGAACATTCTCCTCAGGGGTATCATTTCGCAGTTTTCCCGTGATGTAGCAGCGGATTTTCCCCGCCGGTATAAAAGCTATTTCGCTGCTCATAGAGATCACCCTTCTTGCTCCCTTTTCGGTTTAACTGGAAAGTAAGTGCATAATAATAAAAAACTGTAATTTTTGACAGGGAATTAGGAGGGGAGTTTGAGGGGAAGGCGGGGCCTGTGGCCCTGCCTACCCCAAAAAACTTATGCGGGTTGGGAGGGGGGTGTGGGGGGAGATTGTAAGCGGACCTCAGGTCCCTGGCCCTTCCCCCACAAAGAAAAAAGGGGGCTGGGGAACGAAGTTCCCCAGCCCCCTTTTTAATAATTCTTAATCCCCCTACCCCTCGGCCATGGTGAGGTTGTAGGCCAGGTTGTCCAGTTTGACGGTGAAGTCCACGTTCTCCACGGCGGTGCCTTCGGGCAGTTGCAGTTGGATGGGGGCAAAATTGAGGATGGCCTTGACCCCAGAGTTAATCAGGCGCAGGGCGGCCATTTGTGCCTTGGCCGCCGGGGTGGCAATCACCCCGATCTCCACGCCTTTCTCCTTGACCACCTGGTCCAGCTCATCCATGTGGTGGATGATCTGGCCGCTGGGCAGCCGGCGGCCTACCTTGGCCGGGTCCACATCAAAGACCGCCACGAATTCATAGCCCTGGCGGATAAAATTCTGGTGCGCCGACAGGGCCGAGCCCAAATTGCCGATGCCGATCAGGGCCATCTTCCAGATTTTATTTAGCCCCAAGATGCGTTTGATCTCGAAGAGCAGTTCCTTGACGAAGTAACCCACCCCCCGGATGCCGAACTCGCCGAAGTAAGCCAGGTCCTTGCGAATCTGGGCCGGATTGATGCCGCATTTCTGGGCCAGCTTGTCGGAGGCGATGATCTTTACGCCCTCCTGGACCATGGCCTCCAGGTACCTGGAATAGATGGACAAGCGGGTGATGGTGGCGGTGGGAATCTTGGAGAATTTCATCGCCGAGCGCATTACTTATCTCCGGAGAGAGGGAAGAAAGCGAATATTTTCACAAACATACAGTTCAAAAAAGGGGGGGTATGACTACCCCCCCTAAAAGAATTGCCGATTACATCTTGAATCCCAAGAAAACGGCAATGGGCTTGGCCATGGGGTAGGCGTAGAGGATGATCAACGCCACGACCAGGGCGTAAATACACAGGGACTCGATCATGGCCAGACCGATGAGCATGGTCACGGTGATCTTACCGGAAGCCTCGGGGTTGCGGGCAATGCCTTCCACCGAGCTCTTCACGGCCAGGCCCTGGCCGATGCCGGTGCCGAACGCGGCGATGCCGATGCCGAAACCCGCGGCCAGGACCGCATAGCTGAAAAAGCTGCCCAGTCCGGCGGCAGAAGCGCCGCCCGCGGCGGGTTCCGCCGCCAACGCCAGGGAAGCCCAGAGCAGGGAGACCAATAGGGTCAAACTAGCTACCAGAGATTTTCTCATTTCCACTAACCTCCTAACAGATGTTTAGATATGTGAAGTGGCCTTCTTCCAAAATTTAGTGGGCGTGCTCCATGGACCCGGCAAAATACATCATGGAAAGGAGCGTGAACACAAAGGCCTGCACCACGCTGGTGAACACCGCCAGGAACATCATGGGCAGCGGGGCCAGGAACATGCCGGCCAGGAACAACAGGATGGTCAAGACCAGATCTTCCCCCATGATATTGCCGAAAAGACGCAAGGTCAGGGAGAGAACCCGGGCGAAGTGGCCGATGACCTCGATGGGGAAGAACAACGGCGCCAGGGCCGGGATGGGCCCCAGAAAATGCTTGACGTATTTGGCGCCATGATACTTGAGGCCCAGGTAATGGGTATATACGAAGGTGCACAGGGCCAGGGACAGCGTGGTGTTGATATTGGCCGTGGGGGAAAAGAAACCAGGCAGCAGGCCGACCAGGTTACAGAACATAATGAACAAAAATACCGTGGCAATGTAAGGGAAAAAGGCGCGGCCTTCTTCGCCGGTGATGTCCACCATAAATTCTTCCAGGCCGTTCACGACCAGTTCGAAGACATTCTGGGCGCCCGCGGGCACTAACGATATCTTGCGGCCGGCCAGCAGGCCCAATCCAAGCAGGAGGAGCATGATGAGCCAGGCGTAACTGACATGTGGGGGGATATGGAGCTTGAAGTGCTCAAAGATTAGATCAAGAAAGAGAATGGGATGTTCCATGGGACGGGTTTGCCTCCTTATTCTTAAGCTTGAGCAATTCGTTGATGCCGGCCAGGATCAGGGTGATAACCACGGTGGACAGCCCCACCAGCAGCCCGAAGATATTGACCCAGCCGTGACGGACTAGCAGATAAATGATGACCACCAACGCCGCGAACCGCAACAGTTGCCTGGCGGCGAAAAAGGCCTGGGCCTGGCCTTTAACCTCTTCGGGATTAGCCCCGACCCGTTCCAGGGTGCCTTTCAAGGTGCGATGGAGCAGATGAAAGTTGATTACCGCCACCAGGCCGCCCACCAGCACTCCCAAAGCAAATTCCCAGCCCTGCCAGAGGAAGGCGGCCGCCACCAGCAGCGCCAAAACCACCAGGTTGGCTATCTTCAGGTGGCGGGGGGACATCAAATCCATGCGCCCCTCACTTCAGCTTCTTGCCCATGGTATAGACATTGCGGAAGCCAGCGATAATCCCCAGAATCAAGCCAACAATTTTGAAAACATATTTGGTGCCGAAATAGTTATCCAGGAGGTAGCCCAGAAACGCGCCGAGAAAGATGGCAATCACCAGAGACATGCCGATGGCGCTGGCCCGGTAACCTCCTGAAAATAGTTCCTTTAAAAACTTCTTGGTATCTTCCTTCAACGGCTGCCTTCCTGGTTTATCGCCTCCAGGAGAAAATGATTCTTTTCACATGTGCCTCTCTATCATACCCCTAGAACTTAGTCAATAATTTTTGGCATAAGGGAGAGAGAAAAACTATTACCTGATTATGCTTTAATTTCTATGGCTTATTCTGAAAAAGCCGCATACTCCATTACCGGTTATCAGGTTTTAAGCTCAGGGCGGAGACGTAAAATTTGTGCTTTTTTTCCCTAAGTCGCCTCGCTGGTGGAGATCTTTTGGGGTTCCTTATAGGCGTGAAGCTCCACTACAAAGGTAGTGCCCTTAGGTCCGGTCTGCTCCACATAAATCCGTCCCTGGTGTTTTTGGATAATGCCGTAACTGATGGACAGCCCTAAGCCCACGCCCTGCCCCACTTCCTTGGTGGTAAAAAAGGGATCGAAGAGACGGCTGAGGTAAGTTTCCGGGATTCCAGGGCCGGTGTCCTTAAAGCGGAGGTCCACTCGCTCTCCCTCCATGGCCACCGAGGTGGCCACGGTCAGCCGCCCTTCCCCCTTCATGACTTCCCCCCCGTTCATCAACAGGTTGATAAAAACTTGCTCCAATCGGTTTTTGTCTCCCAGGATAGGGGGGAGTTGGGGCTCAAAGTTCCGCACTAACTGGATATTTTGAAATAACAGGTGGTTCTCCACCAGAGAGAGCACCTCTTCCAACAGGGCGTTGATATTCATGGGCACCATTTTGGAGGGCATATGGCGGGAGAACTCCAGCAAGCCCTGAACGATCTCCTTACAGCGGGTGGCCTCTCGCACGATCTTCTCCACCTGGAGCCGTTCCGGCCGTTCCTGGTCCAGGTCCTCTAAAAGGAGATAGCTGTAAACCAGGATGCCCCCCAGGGGATTATTTATTTCATGGGCAACGCCGGCGGCCAGTTGCCCCAGGGCGGCCAGTCTTTCCGTGCGGGTCAACTGTTCCTCCAGGTGCTTCTTGTGGGTAATATCCCGGATATGGGTCTGGATGGCGGGTTGGCCTTCATAAGTGGTGGGAAAGGACACCACTTCAGTATCAAATTTGCTGCCGTCCCTTTTGACCCCTTTCATTTCAAAGATTCGTGGCCGGGAAGCGCCCTGGAGTATTTGGGACAGACGCCGGGTGGCCGCCTGACGATACGGCAGGTCCACAAACTTAAGGAGCGAGCGGCCCAGCATCTCCTGGGGGTTATGATAGGCGAACATCTCCAGACAGGCCCGGTTTACATAAAGGAGCTTCATGGCGCTATGCAGGGCAATACCGTCTAAGGAGGTTTCCACCAGGCGCCGGAATTTTTCTTCGGAATCCTTGAGTTCCCGGGCCAACCGTTCTCGATCGGTCATGTCCAAAATGGCTTGCACCGCTCCCTGAATACGGCCTTCCTCGTCATAAATGGGGGAGGCGGTATGATAAAAATACCGCTCCCGGCCCCTAAAATTAGGGAAATACTCATAAGCCTCATAGGCCCCCGGGAGGTTGGGGGACTGCTTCAGATTTTTATCCCCGAAATATTTCTCCAGGGCCTTGATGTTCTGTTCCACCACCAGAGAAGCCATGCTGGGCCGCTCATGGGAGTAGAACGGCAGCCAGTAGCGATAGGTCCCTACCATTTCGTGCCGAGAGAACCCGGTCAGCTCCTCGCAGGCCCGGTTCCAGTAGCTGATGCGGTGACTGCGGTCGATGACAAAGGTAGGGACCGGCATCCCCTCCAGGATCCCCTCGGTGGTCTTTTTCTCCCGCAAAAGTTCCCATTCACTGCGTTTTCGTTGGGTAATGTTCTTAACAATGCCCTCGTAACCGCTGATGCGGCCTTCTTTGTCCCGGCGCACAATGCCGGTGAGCAAGACGGACACCGCCCGGCCCCCCTGGGTGTCCAGGGTCAATTCCAGGTCCCGCACAAAGTCCTCTACCTCCACTTTGAGTTGGAAGCGGGCCCAATCCTGGGGGTCCTGGAAGATCTCCCGAATATGGGGTAAGTCCAGGGCTGCGGATTTGTTGGCAAACCCCAAGAGTTCCACCCCCGCCGGATTAAGGTCCAAAAGACGCCCTTCTCGGTCGCTGACGAAGATCATGTCCTTGGAACCCTCAAAGATCCGCCGGTAACGCCGCTCCGACCTTTTTAGCTCGTGATACAAGCGGGCGTTTTCGATGGCCAGACCGATCTGGTTGCCCAGGATGCCGAGGAAATCACGATGACGCTTGGCGGACAGGAAAGTTTTAGGGGTGCCGGAGGCCAGATTGAGAAAGCCGGTGAGGTCTTCCCGATATTTCAAGGGAATGCTGGCCACCGCCCGGAACCGTTTATCATGCCGGATCACTTCCGTGAAGGTGGAAGAGAAAAGCCGGGGATCTTGGTGGATGTCCCTGATGATCAAAGGTTGGCTGATGTCGGCCAGGTTCGGCCCGATGATGCCCTCCAGTTTACCGTCGGAGAGCTGCTCCAGATATTCCCGGTAAAACCCCCGGGAGGCGGCATAAGTCAGTCGTTGCTTAACCCGGTCCCAAAGGAGCAATAACCCGGCTTCAATCTGGAAGAACTCCAGGACAGTGCTCAGGACCTCATTGATGATTTCCTGCAGGTCCAGGGTGTGGGCGGTAATAGTGGCTATCTTGTTAAAAAGATGAAGCTCCCGGCGCTGTTCCTTGTCCTCCGGCTCTTGCCGATGGGGACCTGCCGCCGCTTCCACGACTGCCTGCTCTGCCATGGTTCGCCTCTATATGGATGTTGGGTGGGGGGGTCAGGGAGTTTTGGTCGGGGCTTGCGGCCCGGTCGCCAAGCCCCGCCAACCATGGATGGTAAGCATGGCAGGAGAAGCCCTTGGCCTTCTTTTCCCCCGCAGAAATACGGGTTGGTGTTGGGGTTCAGCGGCGCTAAGGGGTGGGCCGCGCCCGGCGCGCCCGGCCACCCAACTATTCCTTCAAAACTTAATATTTTGGTCGAAAAACTTTGGTTTCTGCAATCATATCAAAATTACCAACAGGTTGTGGGAAAAAAGCCATTGGGCTAGAAAGGGGAGGGGAGTTGGGGGAAGCCGGGGAACCCCTTACCAAAAATCCCCCCGGCCCTCTCCATAGATTTGAGACTGTTGCAAATAGTCGCCTTTTCATGCTTGTCAGCCTGAGCCGAAGGCGAAGGGTCTAGTTTTTCTAGATTCTTCGCCGCCTTTGGCGGCTCAGAATGACAGAAAGTGGGTTTCGGAAAGTAATTGCAACAGTCTCAGATTGCCTGGTCACCGTCCTGATCAGCCGGGATCAGAGGTGAAGCGGAGCGCCAGTTGGGGCCAGAGGCGGGAGGTGCGGCAGCGGGCCGCCAGGATAATGGCCTTGAGCTGCTCCAGGGCCTGGGGAAAATCGTCGTTAATCACTAAAAAGTCGTAACAGTGAACTTCCTTAAGCTCGGCCTCGCCTTGCTGTAAGCGGCGCTTAAGCTCCGCCGGTTCCAGAGGCCCCCGGGCCTGCAAGCGCTGCTGCAAGGCCCCGGGGCCGGGCGGCAGGATAAAAATATAGGTCCCCTGGGGAAACTCATTTTTGAGGGCCCGGGCTCCCCGGGAGTCCAGATCGAAAACCAGATCGGCTCCGGTCTCAATGGTCTGGTTTACCCAGTCCCGGGAGGTGCCGTAACCATAGCCGAACTGCTCCACCCATTCCACCAGGGCCCCTTGATCCCGCAGGCGCTGAAACTCAGCCGGGGTGACAAAGAAGTAATCTTTTCCCTCAATCTCTCCAGGCCGGGGGGGGCGAGTGGTATAGGAGATGGAAAACTGGAGCCGGGGGTCCGCAGCCAGCAAGGCTTGCAGCAGGGTAGTCTTGCCCGTCCCGCTAGGGGCGGTGATGACGAAGATCTCTCCGGGCACTTAACCGGCCTTCTCTAACATCTCCGGCCGCGGTGGCCCATGGTTGCCGATCAAGCGCTGGGAAAGGGTCTCGGCATGCACCGCCGAAAGGATGACATGATTGCTGTCGGTGATAATGATGGAGCGGGTCTTGCGCCCGTGGGTGGCATCAATGAGGCGCTGGCTGTTGCGGGCCTCCTCGCGCAGGCGCTTGCTGGGAGCGGAGACGGGCATCACCACCGCCACCACCCGACTGGAAATCACGGTATTGCCGAAGCCAATGTTGACCAAGCGCCCTTTCATGGTTCCCCCCTGTAGATATTACTCAATGTTCTGGACTTGTTCTCTCAGGCGCTCCAGCGTGCCCTTGACCTCCAGGACCGCCTGGGTGATGGTCAGATCGCCGGCCTTAGCCCCGATGGTATTGATCTCCCGAAGCATTTCCTGGAGGAGAAATTCCTGTTTCCGTCCCACCGGGGTGGGACTTTCCAAGGTTTGTTGGAACTGGGAGAGATGGCTTTCCAGACGGGTCAGCTCCTCGGACACATCCCGGCGGTCCGCCATGAGAGCCACTTCCTGGGCCAGACGATTTTCGTCCACCGGGCTCGCCTCTTGAAGCAGTTCCGCCAGGCGAGCCGTTACCTTCTCCCGCCATAGTTGGGGAAGATGGGGAGCCTGGGCGGCGATACGGTCCATTTCCTGGCGGATCACCTTGAGGTGTCCGGCCAGGTCCTCGGCCAGGGCCGCCCCCTCGGTAAGGCGCATCTCGTCTAAAACGGACAGGGCCTGAATCAACGCCGGGGAGACCATGGCCCAGATTTCTTCCAGATCCTGACTCTCCCCCTCTTTGGCCACGATCAGGTCGGAAAAACGCAGGTAATGATCTAACCGCAAGGGCTCCGGGACCTCGGCGGCGGCTTGAAGTTCCTGCAAGATAGTCCGGACCGCCCCCACCAGGTTCTGATCCAGCCTTAAGGTCAGGGATTTATCGCCCTGGCCCTCCCAGGTAAGCTGCATCTCCACCCGGCCCCGAGAGATCCTGCCTTTAATAAGTTTGCGGAGCCGGTCTTCCAGCCCCCAAAGGCGCTTGGGCAGGTTTAAGGACATCTCTAAGAAGCGGTGATTGAGGCTGCGGAACTCCACCACCCATTTCTGGTTCGGGGTCTCCACCTCCCCTCGGCCGTAAGCGGTCATGCTTTTGATCATGGGCTGGACCCATTAGGTAAGACCTTGAGCTGCCATAGATACTTCCGGCGCACCTGACCCAAAAGGGCCGGCAAATCCCCGTGGGCATAATCCGGATAGCTCCAGGGCAGGGGCTGAAACTCCCCTTTAGAATAGACCAGAGTCAGGTCGCCAAAAATGCCTTGATCTAGATAGAGGCGGTGGGTGTAATTCTTGCCCGTGGCCAATACCAGCCTCTCTTTGGCCACATAACCCGGGTCCAGGTTGATCACCCTGCGGCCTCCCAGACTAAACTCTTCTTCCAGACCATTGGTAAAAGACTTCCAGCTCGGCAGTTGGCCCGGGTCGGCCAGGTGGAGGAAGGCCACCAGACGGCGCCCCAGGTTGGGGCCCATCTCCGGGTCGTAATAATGGGTAGCGGTGAAGGGCCACCAGGGGCCCACCAGGTCCGGCGGGCCGAAATACTCAGCCAAGCGCGCCATCACCGCCTGGGTCAGATCATCTCGGGCCAGAAGTAGGCTAATCACTGGTTTAACCGGCAGCGGTAAGCCCGGCTGGCTCATCTCCCCCTCCTCAACGACGCCTCTAATTCTATGGCAGGGCCGGGGATAAGGCAATGGAAAAATCATGTGAAAGTTGGCTCAATTCCTGGACTTGAGAGGTTTAGAAGACATTGTGGGAAGAATCGGAGTTCGGCAACAGGCGTCAGGCGCCGCAGCCCCCTGACCCCTGCCGCAACTCCCTTCCTTAACCTCCTGCTACCCGAGGGTTGCTTTAATCCTGCCGGCAATAGATAATAGAAGCCGTGAGGCTGTGGTCCTTACGGCAAAAATATATTTCTCAATGCATCCCAGCCTATGTCCGTTAAAGTCTGCGAGACCTTTTACAGCATTCTGGGGGAATCCACCTTCATGGGGCAGCCGGCGTTTTTTATCCGGCTGACGGGTTGTAACCTGCGTTGTCGCTACTGTGACACCCCTTACGCTTATGAGGGGGGGAGCCAAATGTCGCTGGCGGCGTTGGTGAAAGCCGCCCTCACCTTTCCTGGCCGACTGGCGCTGGTGACCGGCGGCGAACCCTTGCTGCAGGCCGAAACCCTGCCGCTCCTGTCCCGCCTGGCTGAGGCCGGTCTTACAGTGCTGCTGGAGACCAACGGCTCCTTGCCCATCGCCGGCATAGACCCCCGGGTGCATCGCATCCTGGATGTGAAGTGCCCCGGCAGTGGCATGGCTGAACATAACCTTTGGGATAATCTCGGGCTTTTAACCCCCTTAGATGAGATAAAGTTCGTAGTCTCGGACCACGCCGATTTCGCCTGGGCTTTGGAAGTAATCAGAGAATATCATCTGGCCGAACGCCTGCCGCTGCTCATTTCTCCGGTATTCGGCCAAGTTCCGGCCCAGGAGGCCGCGGCCTGGATCCTCAAAAGCCGCCTCCCCTTACGACTCAATGTGCAACTGCATAAATATATCTGGGGCCCGGAGACCCGGGGCGTATGACTAAAGCGGTTTTGGAAAGGATGTTTGGGGGAGGGGGCCAGGGGCTTCCACAGGCGGGGACGCCTGTGCCACTGGCCCCTGCCCCCTCCCCCAATCCCCCTCCCCTCAACTCAGCCTCAGCCAAGCCCCTGGCGGTGGTGTTGTTGAGTGGGGGGTTGGACAGTTGTGTGGCCGCGGCGGTGGCCCGTCAGAGTTTTGAGTTGGCCCTGT
>JAUXZG010000145.1 GCA_030694005.1 Desulfobaccales bacterium
GTGGCTCCCCGGGACGGATTCGAACCGCCGACCAAGTGGTTAACAGCCACCCGCTCTACCAGCTGAGCTACCGGGGAGTATGGTGACAAATATCGGCTTGCTTGTGGCTGGGGGACTAGGATTCGAACCTAGATAGGCAGATCCAGAGTCTGCAGTCCTGCCGTTAGACGATCCCCCAGTCGCCCTTTAAATATAAAGGGTGTACGGGTTTTGTCAAGGGGTTAGGCCTCAGAGGCGGCGGTTAGCGGGGCGGTGCTCAGTATTGGGGGAGGGGGCCAGGGGCCAGGGGGTCCCGGCCCCCTCCCCCCAAACCCCCACCTCCTTATGGTTTCAGATTGGGCCTGAGAAGGTGGGGCCTCTGGCCCCACCTTCTCAGGCCCCCCTTATAGGGGGTTGGGAGGGGAGTTTGAGGGGAGGGTGGGGGAACACTTACGAAAAATTCCCCCAGCCCTCCCCTCAGCCTTACCTGATAATCAGCACGCTGCAAGGGGCGTGGCGGCTCACTTTTTCGGCGGTGGTGCCCAGGAATTTGGCCCACACCCCAGAAAGGCCGCTATGACCCAAAAGCACCAGGTCAAACTTGCCCTCTTTGACCACGTGCACAATGGTCTGGGCCGGGTGGCCGGGATAGCGCAGAGTTTTCAATTCTATTCCGGCTTCCTGGGCACGAGCCCGGGCCACCTGCAGAATCTTGCCGTAATGTTGATCGGCAAAGGCCTTTTCCTCTTTCATCTCGTCAATGGTGGCGGGAAAGCGGGGCAGCCGTTCTTCCACCGCCAGGGCCCAAAGTTCGGCGTGGTGGGTTTGAGCCAGCTTAATCCCCGCCTCCAGGGCCCGGTTGGCTCCCTCGGACCCGTCGTAGGCCAACAAGATTTTGCGAAACATTTTTATATCTCCTCTTCCTCCCATCCCAACTTTCCTTAAGGGGTTTGGGGAGGATGGTAAGGGGGCCCTCGGCCCCTAACCCCTTCCCCCAAAATCCTATCACCGTTAGCGGCGCACCAGGCGTAATTCCCTGGATACCAAAAGAAATAGGGGGATAGCGCCAAGCTGCAAAGCCACAGAAAAGACAATGAGCCCCTTCAGGGAAACATCATACAGGATCCCCATCAAGGCGCTTCCCAGGAACCAGAAAAGGCCGAAGCCGGTGTGAAAGATGCCGTAGCCCGTGGCCCGGCGCTCTTTGGGGACCATGTCCGCCAGGGCTGCCTTGATAATGGATTCCAGCGCCCCCATGCCGATCCCCCACAGGGCCATGCCCCCCAAGGCCCAGTAAAAGCCCCCCAGGAAAACCAGGGGAGCAAAAAGCGCCGACAATATGGGCGCGGCAAGCAAAACCGGCATACCCCAGCGATCGAAAAGTCGCCCAAAGATGAGCGCCGCCAGGGCATCCACCCCCATGGCCACTGCATAAAATATGGGAATCCACTGGGCCGGGACCGTCGCCGCCTGGCGGAAATGAAAGGCAATAAGGGGAAAATCGGCGTAGCCGGCGCCAATCAGCCCCACGGCTACCACATAGAGCCAATAGGGGCGCTTGAGTCCTTTGGTTTCCAGTTGGGGGACGCTCACCTCCAAATGCTGGGGATGCGGATAGAGGCGGGCGGCAATAGTAATAACCATGAGAGCTAACAGGGCGGGTATTAGTAAAACCGCAAAGCCGACCCGATAACCGCCTTGAAAATAGAAGACCCCGGCGACGATTAGCGGCCCCGTCATCGCGCCGATCTGGTCCATGGCTTCATGAAAACCGAAACCCCAACCCCGGCCCACCTCGGTAGTGGCATGGGATAACATGGCATCCCGGGCCGGGGTGCGGATGGCCTTACCCATTCGCTCTGTCAGGAGAAGCAGGGCCGCTACTTCCCAATTCCCGGCTAAGGCCAGCAAGGGGACCGCCAACAGATTAAAACTGTAGCCCACAAAGGTTATTAGCCAATATCTTCCCAGGCGGTCGGTGAGGAAACCGGAGGCGAGGCGCAAGGCGTAGCCGATGAACTCTCCCAGGCCGGCCACCACCGCCACCACCACAGCACTGGCCTTCAGGGTGCCCAGAAAGGGACCGCTGATGCTGCGGGCCCCTTCGTAGGTCATGTCGCTACAGAGGCTGACCAGCCCCACCAGGATGATAAATTTCCACGCGGCAGCTACCGACAGGTCTTTGGTGGCCATGTCCCTTTCCTTGCCGGATTGTTTCGGAAGGGCGGAAATTTAATCCTCCGGCATGTGCAAAAAATGATCGGCTGAGCCGATAAAAACAAATTCTGCCTCCTTCCTCAAGCCCACCTCCCGGGGCTGGAACCAGAGCTGGGCGATGACGGTGGGAATCACCGCGGAGGCGATGACCACCGTCACCAGGATAGAATACTGGGCCTGGTCAATGTAGCCGTAATTCAAGCCAAACAGGGCGGAGATGCTGCCAAAGGTGAGACCGGTGGCCATCATCAGAGTGGTATAGTTGCTTTCCCTGACCGGCATCTTAAAAAGCCGGCACATGGGCCACACGCCGATGATCTTGGCAATCACCTTCACCCAGAACAACACCAACACCAAGCCAACGCCGGTTATCAAAGCCGGTAAAGATACCAGGGTCCCGGCCTTGATAAAAAAGAAAGGCGTCAACATGGCAAAGACAATGGCCCGCATGCGGTAAATGAGGACTTTATCCTGGACGAACAGGCCGGCCACCACCATGCCGAAGAGATAAGCCGGCAGCACCGCTTCGCTGCGGGCGGTGACCGCCAAACCGCCCAAAATGCAAAGCACCAGAAAAATGAACTTGATTTCCGGTTCACTGACGCGGCCGCCCCATTTGGCGAAGACCCAGCGGCTGATGGCCGGCAGCCGCCACAGGGCTACCAGGGTAACCACGGCAAAAATCAGCAGCCAATAATCGTAATTGGCGAAGATCAAACCCAGGGCCAGCACCGTGCCCAGATCGGTGATGAAGCAGGCCGCCAGGATGAGTTTGCCCAGGTCGGTGTTGTTCAG
>JAUXZG010000152.1 GCA_030694005.1 Desulfobaccales bacterium
CCCATGAATCTGATCGCCCGCACAGAGAACGAAGTCCGGGCTTTTGCTTTTAATCTCCGCGGCCATTTTCTCCACGATAGTCTTGTTAATTCCATAGGAACCATCGTCGCGTTGATCTCCCAGAACCGCAAAGGACCAAGATGCTGCCTGTACTATATTGGGACAGGCGCCCCAGCCCAGCAGAGCCGTGAGCAGAATGGCGCATAGAGTGCGGAAGCGATGGGGTTGGTTCAGGGTAAAATCTCCTTCCCTCATCCTCCTTTGATGAAGGGGGATTTATATAGTGAAATATAGTGCCAGAACCATAGGGGAAAAACAATACTCCTAATCAGGGTTTTCAGAAGGGATGCTTTCCCCGGTGGGAAAATCTATCTGGGATTGGTGGCTCTTGTGCTATGGTATTGCGACGCTGGGTAACGGACTGCTTCCAATGATAGAAAGAAACCATGAGGTGGAAGCAAATAACAGGACCAGTTGATACCTTGCCATTATAGAAACATGTTCATATGTTGCCATATCATACCGATATCTAATAATTCCTTTTGGGGTTCTGCCAACTATTGAGGGAAGTTTGAGATGAAGGTGACTCCCACGAAGGGTCAGATCATATCGAATCGGGATCGACAGGTTGTCCGGTCAAGCCTCGACTATTAGAGTTGATTTCAGAGGGGATAAATTAACTCAGTATAATAAAGGGCAGGCAAACCGGGTTAGGCCAGACCGGGTATCGCTAATCACCCTTCAGGCGGTGTAGTGGAGGGCGGCTCCTGTGACTGGGAGGCTGCGCCGGGTACCAGGAAGGTCTTCAGGGCCTCTTCCACCTTCTCCAGATCTACCATGGTGTCATAGCAGGGGCCGTGGGGCCGTTGATTGACCACCCCAAACACCGGCAAAGGGTAGCTGTCCTGAATGCCGCTGCTCAGGTCCCGCTCACAGGCCACGGCGATGATCAGATGCGGCCGGCGCTCCACCACGATGCGCCGAGCCAGGGTCCCGCCGGTGGCCACCGCCAGCCCCACCCCGTATTTCTCGGACAGTTCCATCAGTCCCGTGATGGGACATTTGCCGCAGCGTTTGCAATGCACCGTGCTGCCGGTGATCCGAAACTGGCATTCATGGAATTGCAGGCAGTGGGGCATGAGGAGCAGCAGCTTATCCGGGGTGGCCCGGGGGTGTTGCGCCAGGACCAACTGGTTGTTGATTTCAATAAAGGAGCGGCGTACCTGGTCCTGAGACACCCCACAGAGTTTGCCCACGCTACTCATTAAAGGCAAGAGCAGCTTGATGACAATGCCCCTGAGTCTCCGGGAAAAGAACAGGTCCCGGCCCAAGACCACGGTGAGGGCCAGAATAACCACCACCCCGCAGACCAGGAGCAACAGAGCGGTGAAGACCACCCCCAAAATTAAGGGCAATCTGGGGTGAAGGGTGGTCAGCCCCATATAGGGGACATACCAGAATACCCCCAAAATGATGGTAAAAAGGCAAACGGTGACCGTGAGCAACCCCAGGAAGATACGTTTCTGAGGCTTCAAAGAATTGCCGCCGTTTATAATTTTAGGGGTCTCATCCATAAAGAGGCCCTACCCCAGCACCTGTTTGAGTAACTGGTGCCCCCGCAAGAACTCCCGCACCGAAAGTCGCTTATGGCCGGCCAGTTGCATTTCCCGCACGGTGATGCTCCCCTGGCCGCAAGCGACTTCCAGTCCCTGGGGGGTAAGACGCAAAACGGTGCCCGGGGAAGCTAAAAAGGCCTCGGCCTTTTTAACCCGGGCGCCGAACAGTTTCAGAATCTGGTCCTTCCACAGAGTATGCGCCCCCGGCAGCGGGTCCAGGCCCCGGATCCAGCCGGCCACCTCCGGGGCCGGCATCTGCCAATTGAGGCGGCGCATCTGACGGGTGATGGGCGGGGCCACGGTTACTCCGGCCTCTGGTTGGGGCTGGCGGATGGCTCGCCCCTGGCGGAGCAACTCCAGGGCCTGCACCAGTAAGACCGCGCCCCTCTCGGCCAACTTGCCATACAGGGTGCCGGCGTTGTCCGCCTCCCCGATAGGCACCCGCTCCTGCAAAAAGATGGGCCCGGTGTCCACCTCGTATTGCACCCACTGGATGGTCACCCCGGTTTCCCGATCTCCCCCAATCAGCGCCCAATTAATGGGCGCGGCCCCCCGGTGCCTGGGCAAAAGCGAGGCGTGCACATTGAGAAAGCCCACTGAGGGCAAGGCCAGGATCTCCGGGGTGAGGATCCGGCCATAGGCCACCACGATCATGAGCTCCGGGGCAAACGCGGCCAGACGCGTCAGCAACGCCTGATCCTTAAGACGCTGGGGCTGCAACACCGGTAGGTTCCAGGCAAGGGCCAGTTCCTTTACCGGCGAGGGACTTACCTTCTGCCCCCGGCCCTGGGGCCGATCCGGCTGGGTAACCACCGCGATCACCTCTTCTCCGGCCCCCAGCAAAGCCTCCAGAGAAGGCAAGGCAAACTGGGGCGTGCCCATAAAGATCAGGCGCCAGGGGCCATGCTTTACCCGGCCGTCGCCTGTTTCTTGAGTCGCCTTAAATAGAGCCCCCGCTTCAACCGGCTGATCCGATCAATGAATAGAACGCCGTTTAGGTGGTCAACCTCATGCTGGAGCACCACCGCCAGCAAACCTTCGCCCGTGATCTCTAAAGGTTTGCCTTCCCGGTCCAAGCCGGTAACCGTCACCCGGGCGTGGCGCCGCACCTCCGCGGAAAAATCCGCCACCGACAGGCAGCTTTCCTCCCGGATGATCTCCCCTTCCCCCGCGGTGATACAGGGGTTGAGGAGCACCTTGAGGTCCCGGGGCCCTCCCTCCCGGTGAGAGACATCAAACACTATGACCCGGCGCACCACCCCCACCTGATTGGCGGCCAGCCCCAGACCCGGAGCCGCGTACATGGTCTCGGCCATGTCGTCGATGAGAGTCTGCAATTCCCCGTTGATCCGGGTAACTTCCTTGGCCTGCTGCCGCAAAAGCGGGTCAGGCAACTTCAGGATCGGTAAAACTGCCATTATGACAAAATCTTCAGGAAAAACTTTAAATTTGCTTTTGCTATAACTTTAAGGCATTTCCGAACAATTTTCAAGAACTGCAGCACCCTCGGGCTAAAAATGTAAAGGGGGGAGGGCCGGGG
>JAUXZG010000154.1 GCA_030694005.1 Desulfobaccales bacterium
TGACCCTCATCTGGCTCTATATCGAAATCCTCAGACTGCTTACCAAGTTGAGGAGTCGGGAGTGAGTGAATTGGGGGGAGGGCCAGGGGCCTGAGGCCCCTGCCCTCCCCCCAAGCCCCCCTCCCAACCCGCTTAAGTTGGCCGGGGAAGTCGGAGCCGGAGGCGTCGACTTCTCCGGCCTAATCCTATAGTTAAGGGATTGGGGGAGGGGGTGTGGGGGAGGGGGTAAGGGGCCAGTGGCACAGGCGTCTCGCCTGTGGAAGCCCTTAGCCCCCTCCCCCGCACAACATGCACAATTCACCGTCTCTGGCGAGATATTATGTATCGTCATAATAGTAGGGTACATGGAGGCGAAGTCCAGTTCCGCCACTTTAAAGTGCAGGCCCGTCGGCGGCATGAAGACCAGGCCGCCCTTGTCGATAACTAGCAGTTCGCCCGCGGATTTGAAGTCCTCTACTTGGCCTTTGCGCCAGGGGATGAGGATGTTCTCGCGCACGGCCCGGGCCAGTTGCATGGAGGTGATGAGCGTCCCGGGGGAGGCCCGGGCCGCCTGCTGCAGGGGGATCTGGCCGAGGCGGGCGCTCTGCACCAGCCCTATAAGCCCCGTCTCCTTGAAGAAGAAGGAGTTGCGCCGGTCCACGTGCCAGCGGCCGTAAAAGGGGGCCGCCTGGCCCTGATAGATCATGCGGCCGTAGGAAAAATAGCTGCGCCCGCCAGCGAATTTCCGGGGCACCGGGGAGGGCTCCCGGTCCAGGGGCAAAGCCACCCGGTGCTCACGGCTCCAGCGCCACAGGGGTGGGATGATCTCTTCATCTCCCCAGTCGCTCAAGACCAAGTCCGGGTCCAGGCGCTTGAGGACCCTGGCCACCTCCGCTACCAGGCCGGCGGCGTCCGGGGCCTCCAACTCCAGCTCGCCCCCTTCCCACCCCAGAACCACTCCATTTCCCGCGCCCAGAGGGATGAGGGCGTCCCGGGTGAGACCCAGGTAAAGGGTGGTCAGGGGGGGCAGGGAGAACTCCAGGGCGAAAGGCTCCTCCCGGGGAGAAAGGTTAAGCAGCCGCCCGTCTTTTATTTCCAGGTCATACCAGGCGCAGGGCCAGAGCTGCTGGCTATAGAGATAGTAAGCCGCCGGGTCCAGGTCGCAGTTGTAGACCTCTACCTCCCCGGCCGCCGCGCCCAGCCAGGCCCTCAGCCGGCCCAGGTGGCCGTAAGCCCTAAGCTCCAGGGCCAGCACCGAGATTTCCTTTCCCTCCCACAAGTCCCGGCCCTGGGCCCCATACACTCGCCGCACCCAGCCCCGAGCCTCCAGGGCCCGGGCCAGGGCGCGCCCCTGCCCCCGGGGACCGCCGAGATAGAGACAGTAAGAAAAATCGTCCTCCACCCGCAGACGCTTCCCCTGAGCGGTGATGAACCACAACACCATCCGCTCCCCCAAGGGATAAAGATCAAAAAGCCAGCCGGTGGTTTCCATAGGTTTTGTGGTGAGAGTATTTGGGGAAGGGGGCTAAGGGCCGCAGGCCCTTACCCTTACAAAAAACTCCCCCAAACCCCCACCCCCAATCCCTTAAGGGGATTGGGGGGAGTTTTAAGCCGGGGCCCCAAGGCCACGGCTCCAACCTGCCCCATGCAAGGGTGGCCAAGGAACTGGTAGGGGCACAGCGTGCTGTGCCCTGCACTTAAAATTGTTGAGAATTGGTGGCACAGGCGTCCCGCCGGTGCTCCTTTGTCATTCTGAGCGAAGCGAAGAATCTAGATCCTTTACTCCGCGGCGCTCCGTTCAGAATGACCTGGGAAAACCCAATTTAGGGAGGCTTGTAGGGGCGACCCGCCGGGTCGCCCCTCGCAGGTCATTCACCCTTACCTGCTTCCGCCACCAGGCCCCGCAAGCGCTCTTCGAGGTCGCTTAAGGCCTTTTGATGCTCTAACAGCATGGACAATAACATGGACTCCAGGGGCCAGGGCGCCGACGCATATACCCCGGCCTGCAGGTGCAGCCGGGCCAGCTCAAAAAGCCGGTCCAGATGCGCCTGGTCCTCCCGGCGCAGCGCCCGGCGAAACTTCAGCCAGCGCTGGCGCTCCTCCTCCCATACCCGACTGTAAGGTAAAACCGTCCGTCCCATAATTACCAGTTGTAGTTGCCAGTAGTCAGTTGTCAGTTGTTTTCTAAAATACTGGCTACTGACTACTCTCCTTGATTCACCCCGCCATCAGCATGATCACTGCACTTACCATGATCAGCGCCACGGTTGCCAGGAATTTCAGAATTTCCAGGAGAAAGGCCGATGCGTCCTCCGGGAGGGCCAGGGCTTGTCGCCATTGCTTGATACGAGCCGTAAATTTCGGCCCGGCATGCAGGTATTGGCACTCGGATAAAAATACGTCCACTTTAAAGGTCTCCTCTTTGAGGCCGGAAAGGGGCAGCGTGATGGCGTTTGCTCCATAACTTGCCCGGAGGGAACGCCGAGACCGCCGGGGCTGCCCGGCGGGTCGCCTCGCTCTGGTCCTCCCGA
>JAUXZG010000161.1 GCA_030694005.1 Desulfobaccales bacterium
CCCCGCCTTCACCGGCCCCATATGCGGGTTGGGTGGGGGGTGTGGGGGGAGATTGTAAGTGGACCTCAGGTCCCTGGCCTTCCCCCCACAACTTCAATCTTTCCGGTTTATCAAAGCGGCCAGGTAGCCGGCTCCGAAGCCGTTGTCGATGTTGACCACGGCCACTCCGGTGGCGCAGGAATTGAGCATGGCCAAAAGGGCGGCCAGCCCCCCGAAGGAGGCGCCGTAGCCCACGCTGGTGGGCACGGCGATCACCGGCCGGTCCACCAAGCCGCCCACCACGGAAGGCAGGGCCCCTTCCATTCCGGCTACCACGATGAAGACCGTGGCCTGGGCCAGGAGATCTTGATAGGCCAGCAGGCGGTGCAGACCCGCCACCCCCACATCGTAAACGGTTTCCACCCGGTGCCCCATGAGGCGGGCGGTGAGGGCCGCCTCTTCGGCCACCGGAATGTCGGAGGTGCCCGCGGAGAGCACCACAATCAATCCCCGGCCCCGGTCAGGGACCTCCCCTTGGCTTAAGGTCAGCACCTGGGAATCCGGGTGATAGCGCGCTTCGGGAAAATCGCTAAGCAAGGCCGCGGCCTTCTCCGCACTCAGCCTGGTCACCAGGATGTGCTGGGACTTTTGCTTAAGAGCCGTCACAATGCCCCGGACCTGGTCCAGACTTTTGCCGGCGGCAAACACCACCTCCGGAAAACCCTGCCGCAATTGGCGATGGTGGTCCACCCGGGCAAAACCCAGGTCTTCAAAAGGCAGGGTGCGCAACCGCGCCAAGGCCGCCTCCACGGACAGCCGCCCGGCCTGAACCTCAGCCAATAACTGCTCCAATACCTTGATATCCATGCACGTTCCTTGGGAGAGGGAGTGAGGTGGTGGGGGAGGGGAGGGAGTTTAGCTCCCTCGCCCTCCCCCCAAGTTATCTATTATATCTTATAACGGCGTCAATTTGCCGTCCGGGGTTATTTTAAAGGGGGTGTCCTGCCAGGTAACCCGGCGTCCCAAGAAGCTCAGCAGCCAGAGGCCGAAAGACAGAAAGTCTTTCAGGGGAAGCAGCAAGAAGGCGGCCGCGGGCAGTGTACCCTTAAGGCAAAGGCGTTCGGAGAACCGGGCCAGCGCCACCCGCAGCAAAAGGGTCGCGGCCAACAGGGCCCAAGCTATCGGGGCCAGGCCAGAGGCCAGGAAATAGGCGGTGCTGTAGGTCAGTGCGTGGGTGATGCCATAGGCCAGGTACCCTTTAGGGCGGCAGACCCGGTAGGTGCGGGCCCAGCGCAGTTGGTGGGCCAGATAGGCCTTGACGCTCATCGTCGGGTTCAGGGTCTGGACCGCATAGGGGAGGAGGCGCACCTTGAGGCCCGCCTGGGCCACCTTATAGCCTAACTGGTAGTCATCCGCCAAAAAATCGGCCAGGGAGGCCAGCCCGCCGACGCGGCTCAAGGTTTGGCGGGAGATGGCCATGGTGGCGCCCAGGGCGAAACGGATGCCTTCCACATAAAAAGCCACCACCACTGAAGGAATGAAATCAGCCGCGATGGTCAGGGCCTCCAGGCCGGCTCCCAGGGTTTGCGCCCGCCCGGCCCCATAAGGGCAGGTGACCAGGCCTACCCTCGGCTCTTCAAGGGCCGCCACCACCAGGGAAAGAAAATCAGGCCCCACCTTGACATCCGCGTCGGCGATCACTAACAGGTCGTAACGGGCGTGAGGCTCCAACTGGCGCAGGGTACTGACCTTGGGGTTTAAACCTAACTTCTCGGGGCAGATGATAATTTCTATCTCCATATGTGGGAAGGTCTGCTGAAATTCCTTAAGCAGGGGCAGCACCGGGTCTTGGGGGTCAGCCACCCCGAAGAGCACCTGATAGGGGTGGTAGTCCTGGATCAGGAAACTTAGGAGGCACTCCCGGGTGAAAGCGTCCTGCCCCTTGAGGGGTTTAAAGATGGTGACTCCGGGACCCGGGGGGACAGCCGGGGGTGGAGGAGGGGCCCCGAAGAAGCGGGCCAAACCAAGCAGGGCCAAAATCTGGTAGATCAGGCCCCCCAACCCGAGAGCCAAGAAAAGGTAAGCCACTTAACCTCCAGCTTTCGGTCTTTGATGATAGCATATCCCGAGGCATTGAGAAATCAAAGCCGGTAACCGGACCGAGGTCTTGCCTTCAGGGGGGGACAACTTATCTTATGACAAGTGCCGTTATGGCCGGAGGTCATTTCTATCAGCAGGTTGAAAAAGTGAGAATGGGGGGCCGGGGTTTCAAGACTTTTGGCCCCCTCTCTCAAAAAGGAGGAAGTATGGCGGAAGCCGTTAATTGGCGAGGTGGTTGGGACCTGGCCCTGGAAGAGGCCAAAAAAGCCAAGCGCCCCGTGGTGTTGGAGCTCTATTTGGAGGGCTGTCCCCATTGCCAGAAGCTGGACCTGGAGACCCATAGCGACGCGGCGGTGGCGGCCGCCTTGAATACGCGTTTTATCCCGGTACGCCTGGAAGGCCGCGGTCACATGGACCTGGTGCGCAAACTCGAGGTGCCCGGCGCGCCCACCACCCTGATTTTATCGCCGGAAGGACAAGAGCTGCACCGCTTTGCCGGCTTTAAGCCTCCGCAGGAATACCTGGAGGAGCTAAAGAAGTTCGGCTAAGGCCGGCTGAGAAATATTTGGGGGAGGGCAGGGAGCCCCTACAAAAAAACTCCCTGGCCCTCCCCCCACTCTCTTCTTAAACATCTCGCCCTAGCCCCCATTTCCGATTTGAAAGTCCAGGAAATTTAGCATATATTATTTCCCAAGGTTTGCGGCTGCCGCCCTGGTTGTTGCCAGGCCTATCTTAATGAGAAACCTGGACTTATCATGCGCTTTAAGAAATTGCTTGGAGTAGTTGCGGTCCTGCTGGTGGCCTGGCTGCTGTGGGGGGGAACTCCGGCGGCGGCCGAAGATTGGGAAGTCACGGCCAAATCCTTTGTCATCATGGATGCCCAAACCGGCAAGATTCTGTTGGCCTATAACCCGCAAATTTTTTATCCCCCCGCCAGCACCCTCAAGGTCATGACCGCCATGTTGGTGGCGGAGCGCCTGAAGATGGACGATAAGGTCACCGTCAGCGCTCATGCCGCGGCCGCGCCGCCTTCCAAGATCAAAATTAAGCCGGGAGAAGTTTATACAGTAAAAGAGTTGCTCTATGCCCTCCTCCTGTCTTCTGCTAATGATGCGGCCCGGGCCCTGGCGGAGAAGGTGAGCGGCAGTGAAGAAGAATTTGCCCGGGAACTCACCAGGAAGGTGAGGGAATGGGGGGCCTATCGCACCACCCTGGCCACCGCCAATGGGCTGCCGGCGGACAACCAGTATTCCACCGCCCAGGACCTGGCAATGCTGTTTAAGCGGGCCATGGACAACCCGGAATTGGCCAAGATTATGGGGACCAAGTATTACCAGATTCAGGGGGATCGGGAACTCAGGAATCACAACCGCTTTCTCTTCACCACCCCCCTGGCATTGGGGGGCAAAACCGGCTACACCCGGGCCTCCAAACACACCTATGTGGGGGAGTTTAAAAATGGCGACCAGGCCATCATCATCTCCATGATGGGGAGCCAGAGAAAATGGGCCGATTTGCGCCCCTTGATCGAAAAGGGGTTTGCCCTGAGCGGCGCCCCCATTGCCAAGCTGCCGCCCAATGAGGAAAAGCTCTGGTTTGCCAAGAAGCAGACGGGAAAGTACGCGGCAGCTTCGAGGAAATCCAAGTGGCAGCGGCGGAATTCCAAGGTGGTGATTGGTTCCGCAGGTTCGGTCCCCTCCAAGAAAAAGGTTGGCAATAAGAAGAAGTCCAAAAGCAAGTCAGAAGAGCCGTCCTAAAGAAGACCCTCAAAGGCCGCCACGCCGATGAAAGGCTTGTTCAATAAAGTCAAGAACCGCCCCACCCGGCGGCGCTTTGTAATTTCCACCATCCGCAAGGATGAGAACCTGTTTGAGACCGTCGTTTTTGAAGCCAATTTTTTCTACCTGCCCCGGCGCTGGAGTCAAGCGGTCCTGGCTTTGGAAACCCGGACCGTGGATGAGGCCTGGGAGATGCACCACCGCCTGACAGCCAGGCTGACCCTGGAATATCCCCTCCGCCTCTTTGAAGAATTATGCTCATCCTAACCGGCTGGCGCAAAAGTCATCCGTAGAAAAGGGCTGGAAGAATATTTCGTGAGTTTCCCCTTTCTCTTCCCCAACCTGCTTTTTTCTCCACCACCTCTCGGTCCCCTGGGGCCCCTCAAGATTTAAGCCCTTAACCCAAACGACCGAAATTATCTTAAAGTGCCCCGATGGCTGAAGAGGCGGCTGCCATGGCAGTAAGCGCAGGAAAGTGGCAGGTGCCGGGTCGCTTTAATACTAGGGTGCAATCAACGAGATATTTATTTGCCGGTGGGGCGGGCCTCCGGGCCCGCCACATTACCTTGCTAGAATTGTGGCGATTATGGGCAGGCACAGAGGTCTGCCCCACCAATAGCAAAGCAAACTCTAGTTAGGAACTTGAGATTTCTGCAAAATGACAGGAGAGAGTAATGCTGGCGGGCACGGAGGCCCGCCCCACCAGGAACATCAAGGCGGTGGGGCGGCCGTCTCTGGCCGCCCACTAGGGAGGTTACTAAACCAGGCATTTTTGCAGAGGTCTTAACTTGGTATAAAGGGGTCTGAGGGCTAGGGGGTCTGAGAATGCGGGGTGGGAAGCTTACCTGCTGGCGAGGGGGTGAAGGCGGCAATGTCGTCATCGAATTGGCCCTGATCTTGCCCATCTTGCTGCTGTTGATCGCCGGACTTTTGGATGTGGCGATGCTCTATTGGGAAAAGCAGATCCTGACCAATGCCACCCGAGAGGGTGCCCGGGCTGGGGCTCGGGCCGACAACAACGGCTTGGGGGAATTGGGCGATTCGGAGGTTATGGCTATAGTGCAGGCTTATGTGGACAGGTTCAATCTTAAAGACCCCAACGGCAGCCCCATCATTCTGGTACAGGATACCAACTTTTTCGTCAACAAAGACCTGACCGTAACCCCTAGAAAGATGTGGGTGGAGGTCAGAGATATACCGGCAAGGATGCTGATGTTGGCCGGTTGGCTGGGGGGGTCGTCCACAGTGAACCTGGGTGCCAGGACCACCATCGCCACGGAGTGGACTACGCCGCACCCTTAAAGGGAGGCTGAAAGATGGCAATTCGGGGGAGGGGACTACGGGCGAAGGCCCTTACCAGCAATGACCAAGATTTAAACAGACAATCTGGGCCTGCCGCTTCCGTAACGCCTCCCGTAAATGCTCCGGGGTGAAATCGTTACCTTCCCGCCGCACAAACGATATCGCCACCTGGCCATGGCCAAAGGAAGGATTGAGTCTTAATCCGGAACTCTTCAAGGGTTGCTTCGGTGATAATAGTTAATTCTATGGTCAACATAGACCGAATGATCAGAGCCGCCTGGCGCTCAGGTCAAGTCGTCTAGGCCGGGAGGCGTCTGGCTGCCAGCGCCGCCATCACCCACGACCACCCGCAGAAGATCATGTCGATGCCGATAAACATACCGAACACCCAGAGTCCGGACACGGGCCACTGCCTCCAGATAAGCAGGCCCAGCACCAGAGTGACGCCGCCGCTTAAGAGCAACCAACCCCAGTGAGGGAAACGCATCATCAGGGCCGCGATGATCCGGAACAGG
Organism: Desulfobaccales bacterium; assembly: GCA_030694005.1. Lineage (GTDB taxonomy): Bacteria > Desulfobacterota > Desulfobaccia > Desulfobaccales > 0-14-0-80-60-11 > JAUXZG01. Next base: position 5,675 of record JAUXZG010000161.1, read on the forward strand.
CCGGCAACCATGAAGAGCACGGCCAGAATTAGCGTCAGCACCAACGCCCCGGCGCCCGGGTTCGCCACGAAGATCAACCCCACCACCGCGGTGAGAATTCCGCACAGGAGATGCAGGAAGATACCGCCCCACTTTCTCTGCCAGAAGGCCTGCACGGCCTCGATGAGGCCCATAAACAGAAGGAGCCAGCCAAAGAAAAGCACGGAGGCCAGCGTCACCAGAACTGACGAGCCCACGGCGATGGTGCCAAAAACGATCAGAATGATGCCCAGCGCCAGAAACCATCCCCAATTATGACGAAACTCCTGGACGTCCGTTAATTGCGGGTTAAAAATAGAGAATCCAGCTTTATCAGTCATACGCTTATCTCCTTACGGATGATATGGTGGCGGTCAACCCAGGCATTATCAGACCTGTTTTCCGGAAGCCTGTTAGTATCCAGCCTCGGGTACGCCACAGTTCGTGGATCGGGTATGGGTAAGGGTGGCGGCGCTACCACCAGGGATCATATGGACCCCACATTCCCCAATTCATCTGGGCGTCGTAATTCATCTCCGCGGTCATCCGCTGCTGGTCCGCAATCTGCTGCTGGATTACCAACTGCTGGTAGCGTTGATAGGCCTCCTCATTCCCGATGTACAGGCATTTGCAGGCGAGGGCATCGGCATACACATAATAAACTTTACCATCACGCTGGTGGGCGATAAGCTTCCGCTGGGTCAGAGTCTGCAGATGGGCCAGCTTCTGAGGGGTATCGGCCAGCCGCACCCTGAATCCAGCGGCCGTGAGCAATTGCTCCTTATCCATCGCCTCACTCTTCTGGATCGCTTGGACCGCGGCACATCCCGCCAGGGCGATCAAGGCCATGCCAATCATGGTCAATTCCAACCAGGCTCTCCCCTTTTTCATCTAGGCACCTCTTTTTTAGGTTTTTGTTTCTACCCGTAAGCGATAAGGCCGCACTAGAAAACCGGGACCGCAGTTTGGCCAAGGCCGGGTTTTGCCTACACCCTTAGCTAGGGGAACCAGGGGCAGAGATGCCCTTTTCCCGGTTATGGGGCCCGTGCCGGCAAATTTTATCAGCTTTCAAGAGCTTAGTGGGAAGTTAGTGAGCCAATGGATTGATGTCAACTGAACCCCGCCAAATTTTCTTGCAGCCAGGGGTCAGGGAAGGCGGACACAATATTGCCAGAGGGGATCGAATGTGGGGATGGTTGATATCTTGCCAAAATAGAAACTTCTCAAAAATTCCAAATAATTGCAGATATGATCCTCTTAATCAATGGGGCATCCAAAGATGGGAATTATCTGAAAGGACAAAACAAAAAGATGCCCTTACAACCGGGCGGAATTACGGAAAGATCCTAGGGTCAAAAAGTGGAGAAATCGTCCGGATAGGTTGAATTTTTAAGCTTCTGATAAGATTCGTTTTATAGCAGGTAT